>NZ_JBEOWF010000064.1:0-54373 GCF_040295925.1 Streptomyces sp. NPDC002588 | reverse complement strand
GAGTCCTTGCCGCCGGAGAACAGGATCACCGGGTTCTCGAACTCGCCCGCCACCTCGCGGAAGATGTGCACCGCCTCGGACTCCAGCGCGTCCAGGTGGCTGAGGGCGTACGGACTCGCCGTGCCCTCCTCGGCCTTGGCGACGGTCGTGGTCACACCAGTCCCCTCTCGCTGAGCAGGGCGTACACCGACGCCGCGGACTCCTGCACGGTCTGGTTCTGCGACTCGATCCGCAGATCCGGCGACTCGGGCACCTCGTAGGGGTCGTCGACCCCGGTCAGCCCGGTCAGCTCGCCCGCCGCCTGCTTGGCGTACAGGCCCTTCACATCGCGTACGGAGCACACCTCGACAGGGGTCGCCACATGCACCTCCAGATACGCCGACCCGCCCTCCTGGTGGCGCTTTCGCACCGCCTCCCGGCTGTCCGCGTACGGCGCGATCACCGGGACGAGGGCCTTCACGCCATGACGGGCCAGAAGCTCGGCGAGGAAGCCGATGCGCTGCACGTTGGTGTGCCGGTCCTCGCGGCTGAAGCCGAGGCCCGCGGAGATGAACTCGCGGATCTCGTCGCCGTCGAGCACCTCGACGCGGTGGCCCTCCTCGCGCAGCCGGTCCGCGAGCTCGTAGGCGATGGTGGTCTTGCCGGCGCTGGGCAGACCGGTGAGCCAGACGGTGGCTCCGGTGGTCACGTGGTTCTCCAATGTCGGTGTCATGGGGGTCAGCCGTGCAGTCCGCACTCGGTCTTGGCCCGCCCCGCCCAGCGGCCGGCGCGGGCGTCCTCGCCTTCGAGGACCCGGCGCGTGCAGGGGGCGCAGCCGACGGAGGTGTAGCCGTCCATCAGCAGGGGGTTGGACAGTACGCCGTGCTCGGTGATGTACGCATCGACGTCTTCCTGGGTCCAGCGGGCGATTGGCGAGATCTTGACCTTCTGCCGCTTCTCGTCCCAGCCGACGACCGGGGTGTTCGCCCGGGTCGGGGACTCGTCCCGGCGCAGGCCAGTGGCCCAGGCCCGGTATCCCTTGAGCCCCTCCTCCAACGGCTGCACCTTGCGCAGCTTGCAGCACAGGTCCGGGTCGCGGTCGTGCAACTTCGGCCCGTACTCGGCGTCCTGCTCGGCCACCGTCTGCCGAGGGGTGAGCGTGATGACGTTGACGTCCATCACGGCCTCGACCGCGTCCCGGGTGCCGATCGTCTCGGGGAAGTGGTAACCCGTGTCGAGGAACACCACGTCCACGCCCTTGAGGACCCGGGACGCCAGGTGCGCGACCACCGCGTCCTCCATGGACGAGGTCACGCAGAAGCCCTTGCCGAAGGTGTCCACCGCCCACTGGAGGATCTCGAGCGCGGAGGCGTCCTCCAGGTCACGGCCCGCCTGTTCGGCGAGGGCCTTCAACTCCTGTGCCGTACGGCCTTCCTGAACCGTCGTCATATCCGGTCCCCTCCCGTTTCGTCACGCTGAACGCCCCGGGCGAGCAGCCCGAGGAACTTCAGCTGGAATGCGCGGTTGCACGCCGCGCATTCCCAGGCGCCATGGCTCTGCTCGTTCGGTCGCAGGTCCTCGTCGCCGCAGTAGGGGCAGTAGAAGGGGGCGGCCCGCTCGCTCATGAGAGGGACTCCTCACTGGCGCGCGCCGCCCAGGCGGCGAACCGCTCGCCGTCCGCGCGCTCGTCCTGGAACCGCCGCAGCACACGCTCCACGTAGTCCGGCAGCTCCTCGGAGGTCACCTTCAGACCACGGACCTTGCGGCCGAAACCGGCCTCCAGGCCGAGCGCGCCGCCCAGGTGCACCTGGAAGCCCTCGACCTGCTCGCCGTCCTTGGTCAGGACCAGCTGGCCCTTGAGACCGATGTCCGCCACCTGGATGCGTGCGCAGGCGTTCGGACAGCCGTTGATGTTGATGGTGATCGGTTCGTCGAACTCCGGGATCCGGCGCTCCAGCTCGTCGATCAGGGACGAGCCGCGCTGCTTGGTCTCGACGATGGCCAGCTTGCAGTACTCGATGCCGGTGCAGGCCATCGTGCCGCGCCGGAACGGCGACGGCTTCGCGGTCAGGTCCAGCGCCTCCAGGGCCTCGACCAGAGACTCGACCTGCTCCTCGGCGACATCGAGGACGATCATCTTCTGCTCGACCGTGGTACGGATCCGGCCGGAGCCGTGCGCCTCGGCGAGGTCGGCGATCTTCGACAGCGTGGCGCCGTCGACGCGGCCCACGCGCGGTGCGAAACCGACGTAGAACCGGCCGTCCTTCTGCCGGTGCACACCGACGTGGTCGCGCCAGCGCTCGACGGGCTGGGCCGGGGCCGGACCGTCGATGAGTTCGCGCTTGAGGTACTCGTCCTCCAGGACCTGACGGAACTTCTCCGCGCCCCAGTCGGCGACGAGGAACTTCAGGCGGGCGCGGGTGCGGAGACGGCGGTAGCCGTAGTCGCGGAAGATCGAGATGACGCCCTCGTAGACGTCGGCCACCTCGTCCAGCGGGACCCAGGCACCGAGCCGGACACCGATCTTGGGGTTGGTGGACAGGCCGCCGCCGACCCAGAGGTCGAAGCCGGGGCCGTGCTCGGGGTGGTTCACCCCGACGAACGCGATGTCGTTGATCTCGTGCGCCACGTCGAGCAGCGGCGACCCGGAGATCGCGGACTTGAACTTGCGGGGCAGGTTCGAGAACGCCTTGTTGCCGATGATCCGGCGCTGGATCTCCTCGATGGCGGGCGAGCCGTCGAGGATCTCGTCCTCGGCGATCCCGGCCACCGGAGAGCCGAGCACCACACGGGGCGTGTCGCCGCAGGCCTCGGTGGTCGACAGCCCGACGGCCTCGAGCCGGTTCCAGATCTCGGGCACGTCCTCGATCCGGATCCAGTGGTACTGGATGTTCTGCCGGTCGGTGATGTCGGCCGTGCCGCGCGCGAACTCCTGTGAGATCTCGCCGATCACCCGCAGCTGCTCGGTGGTGAGCCGGCCGCCGTCGATGCGGACCCGCAGCATGAAGTACTTGTCGTCCAGCTCCTCCGGCTCCAGGACCGCGGTCTTGCCGCCGTCGATCCCGGGCTTGCGCTGGGTGTACAGGCCCCACCAGCGCATACGCCCGCGCAGGTCGTTGGGGTCGATCGAGTCGAAGCCGCGCTTGGAGTAGATCGTCTCAATGCGTGTCCGCACATTGAGACCGTCGTCGTCCTTCTTGAACTGTTCGTTGCCGTTGAGCGGGGTGAAGTGACCCACGGCCCACTGACCCTCACCGCGGTGACGGCTCACCTTGCGGCGGGGCGCGGAGGCGGCAGGGTTCTGCGGGGTGGCGGCCATGGTGAATACGTCCTTCGGGACAGCGACGGGAAGGTGTCGGCGCGCAGCGCCGTCCATGAGGGGGGGTGGTCGGGTGACGGGCGGGAGGCTCATACCTGCGCGTACGGGCGCAGGGGGGTACTACGTGCCCGTCGTTGCGCAGGGGGAGGCTGGATCAGATGTCGGCGCTGCTGGGGCTGTGCTCAGCTCGCCGGACAGATGGCGCTGGACATGCGGCCGAGGTCGACGTGCCGCCGACTCACCAAGGCAATTCCAGTTCCAGACATGACGGAAGCGTGTCACGGCGATCTGGACACAGTCCAGCTTCGTCCGCGATGCGGACACCCTTGTCTCGATATGCGAGATTGGGGTGTCGTCGGTCACATGGTCTGCGGCTCCTCTTGTCGGTGCAGGTCAGACGCGGTATGCACCTGGCCAGGGGCCCGGCGCGGACACCTCGGCCTGCTCCTCGACCTTCGTGTCGAACAGCTGGAAGCCCCGGCGCCGGTAGTTCGCCATGGCGTGCTCGCCGTCCAGGCTGCAGGTGTGCAGCCAGACCCGCTTGGTCGGCGACAGTCCCGGCCAGCGGTCGGCGAGGTCCCAGGCGCGGGCGGCGCCGTACGACAGCAGATGCCCGCCGATCCGCCGCCCCCGGAAGGCCGGGACCAGTCCGAAGTAGACGATCTCCACGACGCCGTCGTCCTGCGGTTCCAACTCCGCATAGCCGGCGGGCGTGCCCCTGTCGTACGCCACCCAGGTCTCCACCCCGGCCCGTGACAGATGCTCCTCCCAGCGCGCGTACGACCAGCCCAGCCGGTCGATCCAGCGGATGTCCCCGCCGACGGACGCGTACAGGTAGCGGCTGAACTCGGGCGAGGGCACTTCGGAGCGGACGATCCGGACGTCGCCGTCCGGCGCGGCGGCCGGAACGAGGTCGGTCGGCGCGGTCTGCTCCAGGGACCAGGTGGTCACGGGGACGGGGCTCATGCGGTTCAGGGAATCATCGTCCCCGCGGATCTGTCGACCGCCGTCCGTTTCCGCTACTGGTCCGCGAGCTTCTGTGGCCGCTGTGCCGCCGTGCGTTCCGCGGAGGCGAGCGGTGTCGCGAACAGCACCCGCCCCGACTGCGTCCAGACCTCGCCGGTCTCCGCCCAGTAGGAGAGGGACTCGGTGCGCGGGCTCCAGCAGTCGTACGAGCCGGCGGCGCCGCACCGCGCGGCCCTCGCGTCGTCCTTCGAGGCGGTGGTCTGCCGCCACAGCACACCGTGAAGCTTCCCCGCCTCGGCAGCCCGGCTCACGTACCAGGCGTCGCCGTACGACAGCACGCCGCGCACGCCGGTGAGTTTCGTCTCGTAGGCCTGTGACACCCGCACCCGGCCGCCGGTGTCCGCGGCGAGCAGCCCCGAGTTGCCTTCGGCCCTGCTGAACGGGTACCGCCACAGCCGGGCGGTCCGGTCGCCGCCGTCGAGGGTCCACTCGCCGGCCACCAGACTGTCGGGGGAGGTGCTGCGGTCGAGGGAGACGGCGGTGGGGCGCGCGGCGTCCGCGGCGTCGTCCAGCCGGTAGGAGCCGACAGCCGACAGCACGAACCGGTAGCCGTGGGCCGACCAGCCGCCTGCCACCCGCCCGACCTCCTCGCCGGTGACGGTGGCGCGCTGGACGCGGTTCATGTCGTACACGTACAGCGCCGCGGTGTCCCCGTCGTCCGTGGTGACCAGCAGTTTGTTCTGGTACCAGACCATCCCGGAGACATGGGAGACCAGCCCGCGGTAGTCGCGCCCGCCGTCCACCGGGACGGCCAGCAGCACCCAGGTGTAGGAGAGGCGGCCCAGGTCGTCGGCGTCGACGAAGGCGACCCGGGCCAGTCCCCGGTCGGCCGCCGCGCCGCCGGAACGCGACCAGCCGGAGAGGATCACCCGATGGGAGCCCCACATGCCGTCGTCGTCCGCGTCGCCCGAGGTGGTGACGGCGCCCGGCTGCCAGCCGTCGGTGTCGCCCGCGTTCCAGCAGTACGCGCGCGTCGCAGCGGGGGAGACCGGCAGCGCTCTGCGCTCGGCGGCCGCGCAGCCGTCCGCCCCGCGCAGCCGTCCGTCGGCGGCGGCCAGCACCGCGCTCACCCCGACCGGCCTGCCCATCCCGGCGGCGAGCCGGTCCAGGTCGGACCGCGGGACCGTCTCCTCGGTCAGGCTCAACCGCTCGGCCCCGGACGCGGAGAGCGGCTTCAGGGCGCCGGGGCCTTCGTCGGTGACCGTGGCCTGGGAAGCGCTGATCATCGTGGCCGCCGCGGTGAGCGCGAGGGCCGTGCCGGCCAGGAAGGCCCGCAGCGCCCTGCCCCGCCTGCGCCGGCGATGTCGGCCGCGTTGTCTCATTCGTCCTCCCGAGGCGAGCCAACTGCGCCTGATGATCTGTACGTTGACCGAGGAGCAGGTGGGGTGGCCCGTAGAGGGATGCTACGGCAGTGAGGTGCCGTCAGGGACGAAGACCTCGCAAATATGCGGAAGATGCCACCGGGTGCCGTATTGCTGCCACACTGTGAGATCCCCTCGCTACAGTGCGCACGCCCGTCAGGGTGCCGCGCGGCCCCGGGCCACCGCGGGCGCCGTCGAGTGCGGCAACAGGTCCACCGGGTCCGCCGGGAGGAGCACCTCGACCTCCGCCTCCTCACAGAAACGATATGGCCGGTGGTCGAGGAACCCCCCGAGATACCGCCGCACCCGCGACATCTCGGCCCGCACCGTCACCGTCCGGGCCGGGTCGCCGAACATGTCCTCGGCCAGCCCCGACGCGCTGCGACCACCCCGGTGCACCGCGAGCAGGTACAGCAACTCGGCATGCCGCGGACTCAGTTCATGGGAGAAACCGCCCGGCCCGTCCGTCACCGTCACCGACCAGCGCCGCGGCCGGGCCAGATCCAGCACGATGCGGGCGGCGCCCGAAGGCCGCCCGCCCGACTCCTCACCCGAGCGCACCAGCCAGCCCTCGGCGAGCGGCTCCAGCGTGCACAACCCCAGCGTCGGCAGCCACCTGCGGCCCGCCGAGGGCGACTTGGACAGCGCGATCCGGCGGACGTACGGCATCCCCGTCACCGCGGCCGTCCAGCCGTCGCGGTCCACCACCGCGGCCCGGCCATCCAGCCGGGCCAGCACCGGCGCCGCCACCGCCCGCAGCCGCTCCAGCGAACGCATGTGCGCCTCGCGCAGTCCGGCCTCGGCGAGCTTCGCCACCGAGTCCACCCACGCCAGCGTCGCCGGATGCATCGTCTCCAGCGGACCGCTCACATCGACCACCCCGAGCAGCCGGCCGTCGCGCGGATCGGTGATCGGGGCGCCCGCGCACGTCCAGCCGGTGTGCGAGCGCGCGAAGTGCTCACCGGCGAACACCTGCACCGGCCGGCGCACCACCACCGCCGTCCCCACCCCGTTCGTGCCGACGACCTCCTCCCCCCAGTCCGCACCCACCTCCAGACCCAGCCCGTCGGCCTTGCGCAGCACGGGCGGACAGCCCTCCCGCCACAGCACCCGGCCCTCCGCGTCGGCGACGACCATGATGTGCTGGGCCACGTCCGCGACCGACAAAAGCCCCTCCCGCAGCACGGGAAGCACCTCCCGCAGCGGTGACTCCTCCCGCCGCCGCCGCACTTCGTCCCCGCTGAGCACCCCCGCTCTGAAGTCGTGCTCCGGATCCACCCCGCTGCGCAGCATCCGCTCCCAGGACTGCTCGATCACCGGACGCGGCGCGAGCCGCGCCCGCCGGCCGGCCAGCCGCGCGTCCCGCACCTCGCTCAGTACCCGCGCCGCCCGCGCGGCGTCGACGGCCGACAACCGCGGCACGTTCATCGGCGAGTGGGCCACAGGAGCCTCCCGGAAGGACACGGACGACAAGGACGGCACGACCGGATGTCAAGTTCTTCCCACCGACTGTTTCCGGTCTTGCTGAAGGCCCCCATCTTGCCGTCCACCCGGCACGGACGGACCCCCTCCGGTCGCAACCGCCGACAAGTTGCAACCCCCTGCAACCCTGGTGAACATCCACACCGTGTCCGAAACTTGAGCCACGCCGTCCCGAGCGGCGATTCTGGCCTCGCAGGGCCAATACCGCGGGGGTGGTGCCGTGTCGGCGCAGCACCACCCCCGCTCCCTGTTCCCGCAGCTCACACCCCAGGCGCGGCCCGTTCCACCACGGCCGCCAGATCCAGGCTGTGCGGCAGCGTCCCGAAGGCCGCCCCCGCGTCCCCGCCGAGCCGCGAGGCACAGAACGCGTCGGCCACCTCCGGCGGCGCGAACCGGACGAGCAGCGCGCCCTGGAGGACCACCGCGAACCGCTCCGCCAGCCGCCGCGCCCGCGCCTCCACCCCCTCCAGATCGGCCAACTCCGTCAGCAGCCCCTTGATCGCACCGTCCAGCCGGTGATCCGCCCCGCGCGCCCGCCCCACCTCCTGGAGATAGGCGTTCAGCGCCTGCGGCTCCCGCCTGAGCGCCCGCAGCACGTCAAGGGCCTGCACATTGCCCGCACCCTCCCAGACCGAGTTCAGCGGCGACTCACGCACCAGCCGCGGCATCCCCGACTCCTCGACATAGCCGTTGCCCCCCAGACACTCCGCCGCCTCCACCACCAGCGGCGCACACCGCTTGGTCACCCAGTACTTGGCGGCCGGCACCGCGATCCGCAGCAGCGCCGACTCCTGCTCGCCCCCGTCGTCGCAAGCCGCCGCCAGCCGCAGCGCCAGCGTCGTCGCCGCCTCCGACTCCAACGCCAGGTCGGCCAGCACGTTCCGCATCAGCGGCTGGTCGACGAGCTTCCCGCCGAACGCCTCCCGGTACGCGCAGTGATGCACCGCCTGCGCGACCGCCTGCCGCATCAGCCCCGCCGACCCCAGCACACAGTCCAGCCGGGTCGCCGCGACCATGTCGATGATGGTGCGCACCCCGCGCCCCTCCGCCCCGACCCGTCGCGCCCACGTCCCGTCGAACTCCACCTCGCCCGACGCGTTCGACCGGTTGCCCAGCTTGTCCTTGAGCCGCTGGAGGAAGAACCGGTTGCGGCCGCCGTCCTCCAGGACCCGCGGCACCAGAAAACACGTGAGCCCCTCAGGAGCCTGGGCAAGCACCAGGAACCCGTCCGACATCGGCGCCGAACAGAACCACTTGTGCCCGGTCAGCGCGTACGTCCCGTCCTCCGCCAGCGGCACGGCCGCCGTCGCGTTCGCCCGTACGTCGCTGCCGCCCTGCTTCTCCGTCATCCCCATCCCCAGCAGCGCCCCCGCCTTCAGCCGGGCGGGCCGCAGCTCACGGTCGTACACGGTGGACGTCAGGAGCGGCTCCCACTCGGCCGCCAGCACCGGATCGGCCCGCAGCGCCGGCACCGCCGCGTGCGTCATCGACAGCGGACAGCAGTTGCCCGCCTCGACCTGCGTCCACACCACGAACCCCGCCGCCCGCCGCACATGCCCGCCCGGCCGCCCCCAGGCCGCCGTCAGACCGGCGGAGACACCCTTGCCGAGCAGCCGGTGCCAGGCCGGATGGAATTCCACCTCGTCGATCCGGTTGCCGTACCGGTCGTGCGTGCGCAGCCGCGGGGGATGCTCGTTCGCCTGCGCCCCCCACTCCTGCAACTGCGCCGACCCCGCCGACCGCCCCAGCGCGGACAGCTCGCCGTCCACCTCCTCCAGCAGGGTGGGATCGAGATGCCGCTCCACCGCGGAGACCAGGGCACGGTCGGCGCCGTAGACGTCGTACCCGCTCAGCGGAGGCGGCTGGTTGCTCACGGTGTGCGTGCTGCCTGCCATACCGCGAACCTACCCCCCGGTACGCCCGTCATGGCCGCGGAGACCCGCGAGCCGTTCCCCGACCTGGTGACAGCACCTTCCCGGAGGTGAGTGCAGACCCGAACGGCGGATACCTTTAGGGCGTGCAGCCAGCGATTCCGTCACCCGAGCAACCCGGAGGCCCTCCAGGGCGTCTCCACCGGGCGCGTGCCCTCTACCGGAACGTCTCCAAGCGGCGGACCGCCTGGCTGCTGCTGAAGGACACCGTCAACTCCTGCGTCGAATACCGCATCCTCGGCCTCGCCGCAGAGGCCGCGTTCTTCACCCTGCTGTCCGTGCCCCCGCTGCTGCTCAGCCTCATCGGCCTGCTCGGCTACGTCGACGACTGGACCGGCACCGACTCCATCAGCAGCCTGGAGAACAACCTCCTGGAGGCCTCGCGCACGGTCCTCTCCGACAAGGGCGTCACCCAGATCGCGCAGCCCATCCTGGACGACGTGATGAAGGGCGGCCGCCCCGACGTCATCTCCATAGGCTTCCTGTTCGCCCTGTGGTCCGGCTCACGCGCGGTGAACGTCTTCATCGACACCATCACCGTCATGTACGGCCTCGACGGCGTGCGCGGCATCGTGAAGACCCGCCTGGTGGCGTTCCTGCTGTTCATCGCGGCCCTGCTGATCGGCTCGATCGCACTGCCGCTGATGGTCGCCGGGCCGGACGCGGTGGTGGGGATCCTGCCCTGGTCGACCACCGTCGTCCAGATCCTGTACTGGCCGGTCGTGATCGTCCTGTCCGTCGCCTTCCTCACCACCCTCTACCACGTGTCCGTGCCCGTGCGCTCCCCGTGGATCGAGGACGTCCCCGGCGCCCTGGTCGCCCTCGCCATGTGGGTCCTCGGCAGCTTCCTGCTGCGCATCTACCTCACCCACACCATCGAGGGCGCCACGATCTACGGCTCCCTCGCAGCCGCCGTCGCCGTCCTGCTCTGGATCGGCGTGTCCGCCTTCGCCGTCCTGGTCGGCGCCGCCGTCAACGCCGCCATCGACCGGGTCTGGCCCGCCGCCGCGACGGCCGCCGCCCGCGCCGCCAACGAGCGGCAGCGCGAGGAGGAGGTCACCCAGTACGTCGCCCGCCTGGCCGCCGCCCGCACCCACGAGGACGACGACCCCGACGACCCCGACGACCCGGACATGCCCTCCGAGTTCCCCGAACGCTGGTCCCGCTTCCTTCCGCCGGAGGACGTGACGGGCCGCTTCCGCACCCACGCCAAAACCTCCCACAAGCCGCACTCGGGCGACGGGACGAACGAGGTGAACCGGGTCAACGGGGTGGACGGGGTGAATGGTGTGAGTGGGTCGAGCGGGTCCAGTGGGTCGGGCGGGGCGAACGGGGAGGAGCAGCCGCCGGTGGAGAAGTGAGGTGGGGCGGGCCGTTCGCGGTGGCCGACGGGGCCGGGCTGTGCGCAGTGCACGGACTCCGGCCTCGCCGGGTGCATGATCCAGGGTGCGTCTCGGTCGCTCACGCCATGTGACGGGCACGTCACGCCGTCCGGCGGCCCGTATCTCCGGGGCGGCGTGACCGAACGCCGCTCCGGGTCACTCCACGTGACGGACCCCGGCGGCGTCCGCGCGGGCGGCGTAACCTGGCCCGCGTGTACGAGGAGCGGCCCTCACGCCTCGCCGGCGCGGTGGTCTGGACGAACACCCCGGAGCCGGGACCCGGCGCGCGGCCCGTGCTGCCCGACGGCTGCATGGACCTGCTGTGGAGCGACGGCAGGCTGCTCGTCGCGGGCCCCGACACCCACGCCCACTTTCCCGACGGGCCACCCGCGACCTGGGCCGGCATCCGCTTCTTCCCGGGCACCGCGCCCACCCTCCTCGGCGTCCCTGCCCACGAACTGCGCGACCGCCGCGTGGAGTTGGCCGACCTGTGGCCGGCAGCGGAGGTACGGCGCCTGACCGGCCGGATCGCCGCCGCGCCCCACCCGGCCACGGCACTGGAGAAGCTGGCGCTGGAGCGGGCCGTACCACCCGACCCCGAACTGCGCCGCCTGGTCACCTCCCTCGCCGAGGGCCGCCCGGTCTCGGCGACAGCCGACGAACTCGGCCTGGGCGCACGCCGGTTGCACCGCCGCTCCCTCACCGTGTTCGGCTACGGCCCGAAAACCCTGGCCCGCATCCTGCGCCTGCAGCGCGCCCTCGGACTGGCCCGCGCCGGAACGCCCTACGCCGACACCGCGACCCGCGCCGGATACGCCGACCAGGCCCACTTCGCCCGCGACGTACGGGAGTTCACCGGCACCACACTGAGTGAGCTACTGCGGCGGTAGCGCGGCGAACAGGTCGACTCCGTTGCCGTCCGGGTCGTGGACGACGGCGTACCGCTGGCCCCAGAAGGCGTCCCACGGCTTGAGCTCGCCGTGCCGGCCGGCGCCCACCAGCTCCTCGTACAGCGCGTCGACCTCGGCGGGTTCGTCACAGCGCAGCGCGAGCGAGGACCGAGGCCCGCCGGACGGCGGCCGCCAGCCGGGATGGAAGGACCGGACGGTGTCCTCGGTGTCCAGCAACAGCCGCAGCCCGCCCGGCAGCAGGGCCTCGGCGTGCGGCTCCCGCTCGGCTCCCTCCGGGAACACGAAGCCGAGCCGGCGGTAGAAGGCGACGGAGGCGGCCATGTCGGACACGACCAGCCCGATGGCATCGAAACGTACAGTCATGCCGCCACCGTAGACAGCGCCATGGCGGCCGGTCTTGAAGGAAACGGACACCGGGCGGCCTCCCGGACGGCGCCCCTCAGCTGAAGGCGACCGGCCCGTTCGGCGTGTCCACCGTGAAGGAGAAGGCCGCCGGGCCCTCGTCGAGGACGAGGCCGGTACCGAGCAGGGCCAGCAGGGGACGCAGCTCGTCGGGATCGGGCACCGTGGCCCTCAGCTCCAGCAACGGGGTCACCGGCAGACCGGAGGCGGAAGGGTGGGGCGCACCGCCCCAGTCGATGAGGAACGGCACCAGACCGGAAGGATGCGGACGGCCGCCGTCGGTCAGCCGCCACCGCAGGAGGGTTCCGTCGGGACGCCGCCGGCTCATGTCCCGCACGTCACCCGGGTCGTAGCCCCCGGCGCGGGCCGCCGCGACCGTGCCGTCCAGGTCGGGCGGGCTGATCGCCCAGGTGAGGGTGCGCGCAGCGGCCAGGCCGTCCACGCCGAAGGGGCGCGGGCCGTCCGGGGCGGGCTGGTCCGGGTCGGGGCCGAGGATCTCCAGATACGCGCAACCACCCAGCCCCACCAGATGATTGCGGGTGCCGTGCCCGAGGTGCACCCCGCCCGGGGCGGGCGACACTCCCGTGCGCCGGGCGAACTCGGCGACCGTCGCCGCCAGATCGGGAGTCGCCAGAACGATGTGGTCGAGGTGTGCGGGAATCGTGTCCATCCCCGCCGAGCGTACGCGCCCCGCCCCGGAATCCGGGGTGCGCGCCACGCCCCGGAAAACGCCGCGCCTGTGGAACACCTGTGCGGCAGGATGGGTGCATGATCCGTGCCGCGCGCACCCTGCCGACGTTGCTGCTGCTGCCCGTACTTCTCACCGCGTGCGGCGACGAGCGGCCCGGAGCGGCCGCGGACCCCACCGAACTCGCCTCCCGCTCCCAGGCGTTGGGCATCGCTCCGGAACTCGTCTACACCACCGACGTCCCGGGCTACACCCTCGCCCAGCAGTCCGTCGGCGTGTACGGCGACGACGGCTTCTCCGCCTCCTACTTCTCCCGCGAACGCGGCACCTTCTTCCAACTCGCCGTGGACCGCGGCACGATGACGTCCGGGAGCTGCCCCGACCAGCCGGTCGCCGGCACCGACGGTGCGTCCACCACCTGCGTCCGCGACGGCGACACCTGGTACCGCACCACCGACGGCATGAGCGAGTACGCCGTACCGGGGAAGGACCTGGTCATCCGGGTCAGCGGTGACGGAGTACCGCGCGACGACCTGCGCAGGGCCGCCCAGAACGCCCACCGCCCCACCGCCGGGGAACTCGACGGCCTCCTCCCCTCCGCCCCCGCGCGCGGCGGCCAACCGGTCGAACGCGGCGACCTGCCGCCGGAGGGAGACGGCGCGCCGAACAACGACGTGGGCGTGGGCGGGTGAGGCAAACGGAATCACCGGCGGGCCGGTGCCGAAATTTTCGGGCCGATGATCTCCCTGGGAAGCGGTCCGTCCCGGTCGTAGCCTCGGCCGTATGACCGCCCGCCTGCTCGTCTACACCCGCACCACCGCCTACCGCCACGACTCCATCCCGGCCGCCGTCACCGCCGTACACGCCCTGGACGGGTTCACCACCGACCACACCGAGGACCCGGCGGCCCTGGAGGCTCCACTGAACGGGTACGCGGCCGTGGTCTTCCTCTCCACCAGCGGCGAGGTGCTCACCCCCGCCGGGCGTGCACGCCTCGCCGGGTACATCCGCTCCGGCGGCGGCTTCGTCGGCGTGCACGCGGCGGCCTGCACCGAGTACGACTGGCCGTACTACGGAGACCTCCTCGGCGCCCGTTTCGACCGCCACCCCGCCTACCAGCCAGGCAAGGCCGTGGTCGAGGACCACGACCATCCCGCCACCTGCCCGCCGTGTGGGACTTCACCGACGAGTGGTACGACTTCCGCACCAACCCGCGCGGAGGGGGCGGACGGCTCAGGGTCCTCGCCGTCGCCGACGAGTCGTCGTACGAGGGCGGCGGGATGGGCGCCGACCACCCCCTGGTGTGGTGCCGGGAGGAGGGCGCGGGCCGCGTCTTCTACACCGCTCTCGGCCATGCGTCCGAGGCCTACCGGGATCCGGACTTCCTGGCCCATCTGCGCGGCGGGATCGCCTGGGCGGCAAGGGCGGACGCCTGACGTCCGCGTCCCCCCTCTCGCCACCCCTCCCGCCCCTCGGCATCAGCTCCCGGGGGGAGCCGTGCTCGCCCGTTCCACCAGCCGCGTCGACAGTTCCGTCCGCGTCCCCTCCGGGCGCTCGCCGTCCATCATGCGTACCAGCAGCCGCAGCGCCGTCGCCGCCATCTCCGCCAGCGGCTGACGCACGGTGGTCAGGGCGGGGGTGGTCCACCGGGACTCCGGCAGATCGTCGAAACCGACGACGCTGATGTCGTACGGAATCCTCAACCCCCGTTCCATGACCGCCTGGTAGACGCCGAGGGCCATTCGGTCGGAGCAGACGAACACGGCCGTCGGCGGCTCCGGCAGATCAAGGAGCTCGCCCATGCGGCGGCGGGCCACGGACTCGTCGAAGCCACCGCCCCGCACATACTCGGCGCGGGGCGTCAGACCCGCCGACGCCAGTGCCGAGCGATAGCCGGCCACCCGCGCGCTGCTGCACATCTTGCGCCGCGAGCCCGCGATCACGGCCACCCGTTCATGGCCGAGCGCCAGCAGATGTTCGGTCGCGGTCACCCCGCCCTGCCAGTTCGCCGCGCCCACCGACACCACCCCCGGCGGCGGCTCCACCACCGGGTCGATCATCACGAACGGAGTGCGGTGATGCTCCAGCCACGCGTACTGGGACTCCGTCAACTCGGCCAGATTGAACAGCACTCCGGCCGAGCCGCGCACGGTCAGCTTGTCCAGCCAGCCGCGCTGCGGACGGCCGGCCCGGGTGCGGGACAGACCGGCCGACACCACCACGTCCAGGCCCGCGTCGTGCGCCGCCTCCTCCACACCGTGCAGGACCGCCCCCGACCAGGAGCTCTCCAGCGAGTGCACGACGAGGTCGACCAGCCGGGGCGGCTTCGTCGCGTCGAAGCGCGGTCTGCGGACGTAACCCAGCCGGTCCAGCGCCTCCGTGACCCGGCGTCTGGTCTCGGGGGCCACGTCCTCCCGCCCGTTGACCACCTTGGACGCGGTCGGTACGGACACCCCCGCCTCACGCGCCACGACCGCCAGCGTCGGACCGGCGGCCGCGCCGGTGCTCACACCGGTGCCCACACCGGCACTTGCGCTTGCATTCGCATTGGCACTCGCACTCACATCGGCACTTGCACTCACATCGCCACTCGCACTCGCCGTGCGCACCATGGGGAACCACCTCTCCGACCCGCCCGAGGGCCAGCGAAAGCCCGACCAGCGCCCTTTCGGAGCCGATCCAGGACAGGCGGCTCGCAGAAAGCGCTTGCTATCCTAGGTGTGCCTCGACGCGGCGTGAAGACACCGGGCAAGGCGGGATCTTGGGAGAAGACCTGAGGAGCCGAACTTTCGAAAACGCGCAGGATCAGACCGGGCGGCACGTCAGCCGGAAGTCGCGGAAGTCCGCCGTGAACGACGCGTCGACCAGATCCCGTGTGTGAATGCCGGCCAGCGTGCCCGTGAAGCGCAGCCGCCCGCCGTGGTCGTCCGACAACCGGCCACAGTCCAGCGGGGGACCCACCGGCGTACGCACCCCCTCCCGGACGTACCAGAACCGCGCCTCCGCCCCCTCGACCGTCACCCCCAGAGCGACCGGTCCGCTCGCGTCCACGTCCACGACCGCCGCCTCCCGCACACCCGTCTCGTCCCGCTCCACCAGACTCAGCACGGTTCGGCCCCCGCCCCGCCACTGCTGACCGCGCTGCGGCTCACCCGCGGGCTCCGCCCAGGTCAGATCGAGCGAGAGGTACGCCTCCGCGTCGTACCGCAGGATCAGCCCGGCAGCCTGTGTGAAGGTGAACGGCCGCGCCTCGACCGTGACTTCGACGGTCGCCCGGTGCTCGGTGAGCCGCTGGGCGAGCAGACTCTGCGCCCAACGGGACTCCGGCCCGTGGCGGCCGCGCAGCCGGATCCAGCCCGGACGCGAAGTCACGTCCGCCCAGGACGGATCCGGCGGTTCGCGCAACGTGCTCCAGGGCCTCCCGTGCGGGTCGCCGGAGGGCGCGGGCACCTGGACCAATGTCCTCGGCACCCGGACCTCCGTGGCAGGGTGCCAACCGCCCTGCCGCAGCCGGGGTCTGCCCTCGGCGTCCCACACCACGGCCTGGATCGCGGTCTCCCGGCCGAGGGTGCAGCGGGGGCCGTCCGGCGTGCGGACCGGGCGGGCCGTGAGATGGCTCAAATACCACTCGCCGCCCGGCGTCTCGACCAACTCCCCGTGCCCCGCCTTCTGCAACGGCAGCGCCGGATCGTCGCGGGAAGTCAGCAGCGGGCGGTCGTCGAGCTCGTACGGGCCGGTGAGACGGCGGCTGCGAGCGGTCCGCACACCGTGCTCGAATCCCGTCCCGCCCTCGGCCAGAAGCAGGTGGTACCAGCCCTCCCGCCTGAGCAACTTCGGCCCCTCCAACAGCCGTTCATGCTGCAGGAGGAGGTGGGTGCCGCCGAGCGGGGCGAGGGTGTCGCGGTCCAGTTCGGTCAGGACGATGCCGGCGAAACGCTGCCCGCCGGGGCGATGGTCGTTCTGGAGGTTGAGCAGCCAGAGCCGCCCGTCCTCGTGGAAGAGGGCCGGGTCGAAACCGTGGCCGGGGACGCGGCGCGGGGCCGTCCAGGGGCCGGAGACGCCGGTGGCCGTGGCGATGTACGTTTCCTGGTCGAAGTACGGCGTGCCGACGGACCGCACGATCGAGTAGACCACCCAGAAACGCTCGCCGTCCCAGCTCAGCGAGGGCGCCCAGATGCCGCCCGAATCCGGCACGCCGGCCAGCGTGCCACCGGGCGCGGCCCCTTCGACGTGGCCCGCGTACTCCCAGACCGCCAGATCACGGGAACGGTGGACCGGAATCGTGGGGAACCACTCGAAGGAACTGGTCGCCACGTAGTACCAGTCGCCGACCCGGATGAGGGAGGGGTCGGGGGCGAAACCGCGGATGACGGGGTTGCGGGCGACCGTCGACCGTATACGGGCGACTGCGGTCTGCTGACTGTCCACCGTGGTCGGCTGACTGTCTGCGGTGGTCTGCCGACTGTCCATGGTGGCCTGCCGACTGTCTGCGGTGGTGTGCCGACTGTCTGCGGTGAGCGGCGTGCTGCCTGCACCATTCCACCCGCCTTCGCCGTCCGCGGCATTCACTTGAGCGCGCCGAGGGTGACGCCGGTACGCCAGTAGCGGCGCATGGCGATCATCATGATCGCCATGGGGACGATGGAGAGGAGGGCACCGGTCAGGACGAGGCTGGTGAGGTCGATGCCGGATTCGAGGCGTTTTCCGGACCAGTTGTAGAGGCCGAGGTTGAGGGTCCAGTTCTCCTCGCCGCGCAGGACGGTGAGGGGGAGGAAGAACGCGTTCCAGGTGTTGACGAAGGCGAGCAGGAACACGGTCGCCGCGCCGGTGGTCAGCATCCGCAGCACGATGCTGAAGAAGATGCGCAGTTCGCCGGCACCGTCGATGCGGGCCGCTTCGAGGAGTTCGTAGGGGATCGTGGCCTCGGTGTAGACCTTGGCGAGGTAGACGCTGAAGGGGTTGACGAGGCAGGGGATCAGCATCGCCCAGGGCGTGTCGACCAGGCCGATCTCCGAGAACAGCAGGTAGAGGGGGAGGGTGAGGAGTGCGAGGGGGATGAGGAAGGAGCCCACCACGCAGGCGAACACGACCGAGCGGCCCGGGAATTCGAAGCGGGCGAGGCCGTAGCCGGTCGCGAGAGCGAGCAGCGTGCCGCCGGCCGAGCCGGCCCCCGCGTACAGCAGGGAGTTGGCGGTCCAGCGCAGAAAGATGCCGTGGTCGTAGGTGAACAACTGGTGCAGGTTGTCCCACAGGTGCATGTCGGAGAACCACAGGCCGTTGGTGTTGTAGAGCCCGGCGCGGTCCTTGGTGGCGGCGACGGTCAGCCACCACACCGGGAACAGGCTGTAGACACTCGCGAGAACCAGTCCCAGCAGGAGGAAGCGCTGACCGCCGCGGGTGCGGGCGGCGGCGTCGGGAACCGTGCGGCGGCGCACCGCGGAGGGTGCGGCGGTGCGGTGCTGGGTGAGTGTCATGCGTCGGCCTCCTTCGAGGTGAGCCGGTAGAAGAGGAAGGAGGCGAGGCCCAGGATCAGCGCGAGCAGCACCGAAAGGGCTGCGGCGTAGTGGTAGTTGCCGGCGTTGAAGGCCTGGTTGTAGATGACCATGATGGGGGTGAAGCCGTCGTCGACGGTCTGCGGTGTGATGTTGCGGAAGAGGGCGGGCTCGTTGAAGATCTGCAGCATCTGGATGATGGAGAGCAGCCCGGTCAGTACCAGTGCCCCGCGGACGTGGGGGACCTTGATGCTGCGGGCGATGCGGAACTCCGAGGCTCCGTCGAGGCGTGCGGCCTCGAAGAGTTCCCGGGGCACGGCCTGCAGTGCCGCGTAGATGATCACCATGTTGTAGCCGATGCCGTGCCAGGTCAGCAGGTTGCCGATCGACGGCCACACCATGGCGGGTGCGAAGAAGTCCCAGTCGAAGCCCAGCCAGTGGCCCAGCGGGGTGAGCGGGCCCACCTGCGGGCTGTAGAGGTTGATCCACACGATCGCCGCGACGACACCCGGGATCATGTAGGGCACCAGCAGCAGGACGCGGAACCTGCCCGCCGCGCGAGCGGTGAGCGCGTCCAGCAGCAGCGCCAGCACCAGGCTTGTCGCCAGCATGAGCGGGATCTGCACGCACGCGAAGAGCACGACCCGGCCGATGGAGCCGAGGAACGCGGCATCGGTGAGACCAAGCCGGTAGTTGGCCAGGCCGGCGAACTCCTGCGTCGACCCGCCCAGCCCCAGCCCGGACTGCCGCTCACGGAAGAGTGACTGGTAGACGGCGTAGCCGATGGGCAGCACATAGAGAAACGCGAAGCCGACCTGGAAGGGCACCGTGAAGGCGGCGCCCTTCCACCGCTGGGAGCGGATCATGACGGTCCGCCTCAGCCCGTGACGTTGATGCCGCGGGACTTCAGGTCGTCGACCGTCCACTTCTGCATGTGCGCCAGCAGGTCGGTGACCGTCTCCTGCTTGTCGACCACCTTCGCCCAGCCCGCCTGGAGCTCCGTGAACATGGCGGTCCAGTTGGGACCGAAGGTCCAGTCGGTGGTGATGGTGCCCAGACTGTCGGTCACGACCTGCTTGGCGGGCCCGTAGTTCTCGCCCAGCAGCTTCTGCGAGATCGCCTCGTCGACGTAGGCGCTGCTGTCGGCCAGCGCCGGCATCACCCCGTTACCGGTCTCCGGACTCGCCATCGTCCTGACCGCCCCGGTGTCGGTCGACATCCACAGCGCGGCCTCGGCGGCCTGCTGCTGGTGCGCGCACTGCTTGGTCACCAGGGTGACGCTGCCGGTCAGGTTGGTGCCCGCCGGGGTCTTGGCGGACTCGCCGGCGTACGTCGGCCAGGGCGACAGCGCCCACTTGCCGTCGGACTTGGTGAAGTTCTGCACCATGCCGGCCATCTGCCAGGTGGAGATCTGCCGGGTCACGGTGCCGCCGTCGTCGTAGTTGCGCTGGACGGCGGCGTAGTCGGCGAAGGACAGCTTGGAGTCGAGGTCGTTGTCGATGATCTCCTGGATCACCTTCGCGGCCTTGAGGGTCCCCGCATCCTGGAAGTCCACCTTCCAGGAGTCGCCGTCGATGGAGTACCAGTGCGCGCCGGCCTGCATGGCGAGCACCTCCAGCGTGCTGGGGTCCTCTCCGGCATAGTTGGTGATCTTGATGCCGTGCTTCTTGAGCACCTTGCCCGCGGCGATGAAGTCGTCCCAGGTGGCAGGGGGTTTGATGCCGTACTTGGCGAAGACGTCCGTACGGTAGATCGTGAAGTTGGGCGAGGAGCTGGTGGGGACGCCGTACAGCTTGCCCTGCACCTGCGCACCCGCCCAGGAACCGGCGTTGAACCTGCTCTTGCTGGACTCCACGTACTTCGTGATGTCGGCGAGCGCGCCCTGCGAGACCCAACTCGTGACGTACTCGGCGGTGTTCTGCACCAGGCACGGAGCGTTCTTCGCCTTGACCGCGTTGGTGAGCTGCTTCTGCATCGTCAACTGGTCGGTGACCTTGGTGTACTTGAGCTGGACGTCCTTGTGGGAGGCGTTGAAGGCCTTGACGACCGCCTCCTGGCCGTTCGCCCAGCCCCAGAAAGGCAGGGTGACCGGGCCGGACGCCGAGGAGTCCCCGTCGCCATCCGAACCGCCGCAGGCGGAGAGCAGACCTGTCAGCGCGAGACCGGCGACGGCGGCGAGGGCGAACCTTCTCCGGGGGCTGGTGGAGTTCATCTGACCGTGATCCTTCGGAAAGTAGGCGTCTCGGAAGAAGCGAGAACGGCGGCTCGGTACTGGCCGGGAACGATGGTCGGCGGGCGGCCGCAGCGGCTCGGCTGCGGCATCGGCTCGCGCTCGTGGGATCAGCCGGAGCGAAGGTGTAGAAACCGGTTGCTGAGGACCGTAGGCCGACCGGACGGGCCTAATCAAGGGGTGTGCGGGAAAAAGTTCCCGCGGGGTCGGGTGGTCGAACGGTCGACGCAGGTCAGAGTTGGAGAAACCGTTTACGAGAGGGTCGCCGACCCGTCCGACGTCCTGCGCAAGGGGTACCCGGCTCGCGCCGGGCATGCGACGGTCTCAGGCCGCCCGTGTCGGCTCCGGTCCCACCGATGCCGCTGGTGGGACTGCCGGGGTCGATGCCTTGGCGGCCTGTGGTTCTGGCTCGGGAATGACCAGCGTCTCGCAGTTCATCGGCAGGCGGCCCACCCGCGGGTACAGGAAGGTCTTGCGGTCGGCGCGCAGGACCGCCACCTCGTGCTCGGCCCGGAGCCGGCGGAAGCCGGCGCCGGCCGCCTGCAACCGGTCGACGATTCCAGCTCTGCGCCGCGTCGCCGAGGCGAAGGGGTGCGCCGCCGCCAAGCCGGCCATCGCCTGCGGCCGGCCGAGGCGCTGCCCGCGATGGAGCTCGACCCCACCGCGGACGACCTCGCCGAGATGGAGAAGGCGGTGCCGCCGGACGCGGCGCGCGGCGACCGGTACCCGGCGCCGTCATGTCCGGTCTCGGCGTCGAGAACTGAGTCCGGCTCTCCGGTGTGCGGTGGTCTCAGGCCACCCGCGCTCTCCGGTGTGCGGTGGTCTCAGGCCACCCGTGCCAGGTCCGCGTGACGCACCTCGTGTGCCAGCGGCAGGCCGTTCGCGACGCGTTCGAGTTCCTCGACGACGATGCGGCCGAGGCGCTCCAGTTCGTTCCCCAGGGAGCCGGCGATGTGCGGGGTGAGAAAGACGTTGGGGAGGCGGTACAGCGGGGAGTCGGCGGGCAGGGGCTCGGGTTCGGTGACGTCGAGGATGGCGTGCAGCCGGCCGGAGACGAGTTCGTCGGTGAGCGCGGCGTGGTCGACGAGGTTGCCGCGAGAGGTGTTGATCAGCACGCCTCCGTCGCGGATGAGGGCGAGGCGATCGCGGTCGAGCATGTGACGCGTGGCGGGGATGTCGGGCGCGTGCAGGCTGACGATGTCGCTGCGTTGCAGCAGGTCCTCCAGGGAGAGCAGCCGCGCACCCAGTCCGGCGGCCTCGGCATGGTCCACGTAGGGGTCGTGGAGGAGGACCTCGAAGTCGTACGGCCGCAGCAGTCGCAGCAGGCTCCGGCCCACCCGGGAGGCACCGATGACGCCGATCCGGCGGCCGACGTTGCCGGTGGCGGCGGTCTCGTCGAAGGTGGGGTGGGTGTGCGTACGGCGGTAGCGCTCGCGGTGCGCGAAGGCGTCCTTCCCGGCCAGCAGGATCATCGCGAGGGTGTACTCCGCGACGGGTACGGCATTGCCGGTGACCGCGCTGGAAACAGCCACCCCACGCGTCCACAGGGCCTCACCCACCAGCGAACGCACCGATCCCGCGGCATGCAGGACCGTGCGCAGCCGGGGCGCCGCGGTGAGCGTCCCCGCGTCGAGGTGCGGGCAGCCCCAGCCGGTGATCAGCACGTCGGTGCCGGCCAGCGCCGAGGCGACGGCGGGGTCGGCGAAGTCCCGCACCACGAGCGCGGGGTCGATCTCGGCCGTCCGCTGCAGGCGAGCCAGCAGCGGCGCGGGGAAGAGCAGCGGGAGATGCACCGGATCCATGGCGAACACGACCCTGGGCAGCTGAGCGCTGGGCATGACTCTCCTGAGGTGCGTGGGAAACGTTTTCTGAAAGCGTCTTCTACGGTAGGTCTGCTGTGGAGGCGGGGTCAATCGATCGGTCGGAAGCATCGCCCGACCGCAAATCTTTCAGCCGTTTCCGCGGTAAAGGTCCACTTCGGAGGATTGTCGGGTGCGGAGGGCCGGCCGGGCCGCGGCCGTTTGGCGGACGATCGTCGGCGGACGACCGTGTGCGATGGCTGTTTCCTCTATCCGGGTGGGGAGGGCGGGCGGCAGAGGAAGCGGGCGGGGTCGGGGGAGAGAGGGGCGGTCGGGTGGCGATGACGGGGGCGGCCATCGGTCGGCGGTGGCAGGCGACAGCGTGGGCGGCCTGAATAAAGCCAGGTCAGGGGATTGCACCCGGGGGAAGGGGCTCGGCTCGCGGGCAGGTCGGGCGCACGGTCGGAAGGGGCGCGGAGTTTTCGAAATTCTGCGAGGCCTCTTGACGTGTCCGCGAGAGCGGAACAAGCTCTGGCCAGCCAGGCATGGCAACCGGTTGCTATGCGTGGGCCTCTCTTCTCTCTCCCCACTTCGCTCCCCCCAACCTCCAGACGGCCGCCTCCGTGATGTACGTCGTACCGACCCTGCTGATCTTCCTCGTCGCCCAACGCGGCTTCGTCGCCGGGATGTCGACGTCCGGACAGAAGTAGACATACCGCCCGCGCCGCAGACCTCCCGCGCCGCGGACATCCCCCGTACCTCAGGCGCTCCCTCACCTCCCGCACCCCGCCCCTGTCCCGCCGCAAGGAGTCACGCATGAACACGCCCCTGTCCCGCCGCAGCGCACTCCAGGCCGCCGGTGCCACCGTCGTCGCCGCAGGTCTCTCCGGCGGCCCGACGGCCGCGGCGGCCCACGCGGACGAGCGCAAGTCCGCCCAGAAACTGGTGACTTACCCCCGCCCGGCCGTCATGCCGACCAACACCAGCTTCAAGGTCCGGGTCCGCACCGCTCCGGACGGCGAGTGGCAGACCCTCGACATCTACCGGCCCCAGCTGGAGGAGATCAACGCCGCCACCGGCTCCGGCAAGGTCTACAACTCGTCGATGGTGTACTTCGACTTCTGCGGTGCGGTGGAACTCGAGATCACGTATCTCAAGGGCGGCACCACGAAGGCGGGAGTGCGACCCGACGCGCTGGGCATCACGCCCGAACTCCTGGGTGACACCCTGCGGTTCACGCTCGACGAGCCAAGAGACCTCGTCGTCCAGATCAACGACGAGATCTTCGACTGCCTGCACGTCATCACCAACCGCGTCGACCCCCACCCGCCCTCCGCCGACGACCCCGACGTCCTCTGGTTCGGCCCCGGCGTCCACACCGTCACCGGCAACGTCCTCACCGTCCCCACCGGCAAGACCGTGTACCTCGCGGGCGGCGCGGTCCTCCAGGCGCAGGTCTACTTCAAGGACGTGGAGAAGGCCGCCCTCACCGGGCACGGCATGCTCAACGCAGGCCCCGGCGGGATCCTCTGCGAAGGCAGCACCGACATCCGGGTCCAGGACGTCATCATCATGAACCCGAACGGGTACGCGGGCACGTTCGCCGAGAGCGCCAACATCCATGTCAAAAAGGCCCGTTCGTTCAGCTCGAAGGGCAACGGAGACGGCTTCGACGTCTTCTCCGCCACCGGGATCGTCTTCGACGGCTGCTTCATGCGCAACTCCGACGACTGCTTCGCCATCTACGCCCACCGCTGGGACTACTACGGCGACACCCGCGACATCACCATCCAGAACTGCACCCTCTGGGCCGACGTCGCCCACCCGATCAACGTCGGCACGCACGGCAACACCGACGCCCCGGAGACGATCGAGAACCTGCTCATCAAGAACATCGACGTCCTCGACCACCGCGAACCCCAGATGGGCTATCAAGGCTGCATCGCCCTCAACCCCGGCGACTCCAACCTGATCAAGAACGTCCGCATCGAGGACGTACGGATCGAGGACTTCCGCTGGGGCCAGGTCATCCACATGCGGATCATGTACAACACGAAGTACAACACCTCGGTCGGCCGCGGCATCGAGGACGTGTACGTCAAGAACCTCACCTACACGGGCACGCACGCCAACCCGTCGCTCTTCCTCGGCTACGACGCCGACCACGCCATCAAGAACGTCACCTTCGAAAACCTCGTGATCAACGGCCTGGTCGTCGCCGACTCGATGAAGAAGCCGACCTGGTACTACACCACCGACGCCGTCCAGTGGTTCTACAACGAGCACGTGACCAACCTGAAGTTCCTCACCACCGCCGAGGCCGCGGCGGCCGCCCTGTGAGCCCTGTCAGCCCTGTCAGCCGCCGCGGCCTGCTGAGATCCTCCACGGCACTGCTGCTCGCCGCGGGCACGAACTCCCTGCTCCTGCCCCCTGCCGGGGCCACTGCCCAGGGGGCGGACGCCGATGGGGCGGACCTCGACGGGCCCCCGTTCACGTTCACCCACCCCGGTCTGCTGCACAGCGCGGCCGACCTCGCCCGGATGAAGGCGGCGGTGGACGGTGGACAGTCGCCCGTCTACGACGGCTTTCTCGCGCTGACCGCACACAGTCGATCGCAGACCGCATACACCATCCAGAACACCGGTCAGATCACCTCCTGGGGCCGCGGCCCGTCCAACTTCATGAACCAGGCCGTCGCCGACTCGGCAGCCGCCTACCAGAACGCCCTCATCTGGTCCGTCACCGGAGACCGCGCCCACGCCGACAAAGCCCGGGACATCCTTGACGCCTGGTCCGCCTCCCTGACGATCATCACCGGCGCCGACGGGCCGCTCGGCGCCGGCCTGCAGGCCTTCAAGTTCGCCAACGCGGCCGAACTGCTCCGCCACACCGGCTACGACGGCTGGACCGAATCAGCCGTCGCCCGCTGCGAGGAGTCCTTCCTGAACGTCTGGTATCCGGCGGTCTCCGGATACATGCTCTACGCCAACGGAAACTGGGATCTGACGGCCCTTCAGTCCATCCTCGCCATCGGGGTGTTCTGCGAGGAGCGCACACTCGTCGAGGACGCCCTGCGCTATGCCGCGGCGGGCGCCGGCAACGGCAGCGTCGCCCACCGCGTCGTCACCGCGGACGGCCAGGGCCAGGAGTCCGGCCGCGATCAGGGCCACGAACAGCTGGCCGTCGGCCTCATGGGAGACGCCGCCCAGGTCGCCTGGAACCAGGGCGTCGACCTGTGGGCCCACGAAGGAGACCGGATCCTCGCCGGCGCCGAGTACGCCGCCCGCTACAACCTCGGCGGCGACGTCCCCTTCATCCCCGACCTCGACCGCACCGGCAAGTACATCAAACAGGCGGTCTCGGCGACCGCACGCGGCACCCTGCCCCCCGTTTACGAGATGTACCACGCCCACTACGCGGGCGTCCGCGGTCTCGACACCCCGTACACCGAAGCGGCCGTCTTCCGCGGCACCGGTGGCACCCGCGTCGTCGAGGGCGGCAACGACGACCTGCCCGGCTGGGGCACCTTCGCCTATGCCGGTACGACCGCCCCCGCCCCGGCCGTTCCGGCGCCTCCCGCCGGCGTCACCGCGGTGGGGGAGCGGAAGGCGGTCACCGTCTCCTGGCTGCCGTCCGCCTTCGCCACCGGGTACACGGTCCTGCGCGCCCAGGACCTCCAGGGGCCCTACGAGGAAATCGCCACCGGCGTCACCGAGCCCGAGCTCACCGACACCGCCGTACACACCGGACGCACGTACCACTACACGGTCACCGCATCCAACTCCCTGGGCAGGAGCGGTTGTTCGGCCGTAGCCTCGGCTACAGCCGGGCTGCCGTCCCCCTGGACGACGCTCGACGTGGGCGACGTCCACACCCCCGGGTCGGCCGCCTTCGACGGCGAACGCTTCGTGCTGGAGGCGTCCGGCACCGCCGACACCTGCCGCGTCGCCCACCTCCCCCTGCACGGCGACGGTACGGTCACCGCACGGATCGTGTGGCCGCTCAGCTCCCAGTACTCCAAGATCGGCGTCACCCTGCGGGCCTCCCCGGACGACATCGGCGCACCCCACGCCTCGATGCTCGTCCAGGGACTGCCCCTGCACACCTGGAGCGGCGTGTGGACCGTACGCCAGAGGCCGGGAGCGCCCGTGACCGCCACCGGCAGCACCCTCGTGCCCCCGACCCAGCAGGAGGCGATCACCGCCAAGGCCGCCTTTCCGATCTCCGACCTCGGCACGCTCCCCGAGTCGGCGACCCCGATCGAGGCCCCGTACGTCGAGGGCGCGGGCGACGGCTACCGGCTGCGGACCCCGTACTGGGTGCGCGTGACCCGGAAGGGCCGACGCTGCACCGGCTCGATCTCGGCAGACGGTATGCGGTGGACCGTGGTCGGTACGACGGAGGTCGACGGTATGCCGCACATCGCATACGCCGGCCTCGCCCTCACCTCCTCCCTCGGCATCGCCGAGGACTACGCGGAAACCGGTACCGGCGCCTTCGACAACGTGAGCGTGACCGGACCCGCCGGGGATGTCTGGCGCACTCCCCGCCCCGCCCGCACCGCCACCGGCCTGCGAGCCGCCCCCGCCGCCGACGGCGTCCGGCTGACCTGGAGCGACCCCGACCTCGCGGCCCGCTACACCGTCCTGCGCGCGACCCGCCCCCAAGGCCCCTACCGTGCCCTCGCCACCGCGGTCGGACCGGTCGGCTTCGGCACCCGCATCCGGTACACCGACGCGAGCGGTACGCCCGGGACGACGTACCACTACACGGTCGCCAAGACCAACTGCGGTGGGACGGGCCCTCGTTCACTGAGCACCCATGCCACCGCGCCCACCGTCACCGCACCGGCCGACGGGCCGACACCTGCCCCGGACACGAATCCGCTGCCCGCACCGTGGACGTCCGGCGATCTAGGGGATGTGGTGGCCGACCGTCGGGATTACGGCACCCTCGGCGTCGTCGCCGTGCTCGCACCAGGCAGCACGGTCCACGAGGACGGAACGTTCCTCGTCCGCGGCGCCGGCTCCGATCTCAACACCAACTCCCAAGGAATGACCGGCCAGTTCGTCCGGCAGGCTGTCACCGGTGACGGTGAGATCACCGCACGGCTGCTCTCCCGCGAGGGCACGAGCGCCGACCGGGTCGGGCTGTTGATGACCAAGTCGCTGTCGCCGTTCGACCAGGCGGCCGGAGTGATCGTCACCGGCGGCACCACTGCGCAGCTCATGCTGCGTCCCACGGTGGCCGGCGCCTCGGCCTTCACCGGGACCACCTCCGTCCGACTCCCCGTCCTCCTAAGGCTGAAGCGCACCGCAGGCGCCTTCACCGCCCACGTCTCCACCGACGACGGCGTCACCTGGACCACCCTCGCCGAGGGCACGATCCCCGGATTCGGTGACGCCCCCTACCACGTGGGCCTGGTGGTCTGCTCCCGCAGCCAACCGGCCCTCGGCACAGCACGGTTCGGCGAGGTGATCGTCACCTCGGCATAGACGACCGGGGATCCCCCACAGGTCCCCCACGATGGGAGCCGCACCCATGAGCCGCACATCCCCCCACCAACCGCACCACGACCCGGCGGGCGCGAGCCGCCCCTCCCCGCCGAACACGAGCCGCCGCGGTCTGCTGAAGACCGCCGGCGGACTCACCGCGGCCCTCGCCCTGGGCGTGGGCGCCACCACGGCCGATGCCGCGCCCGCGGCCTTCACCCACCCCGGCATGCTCCACAACGCGGGCGACATCAACCGGGCCAAGGTCAGGGTCGCGGCCGGCACCGACCCCTGGCTGTCCGGCTGGAACGCGCTGACCGCCAACTCCCACTCCCGGTCCACCTGGACGCCCCGGGCGACGGCGACGATCGTCCGCGGCGGCACCGGCGAGAACTACGGCCTTCTCTACAACGACATCGCCGCCGCCTACCAGAACGCGCTTCGCTGGCGCGTCGGCGGCACCGAGGCCAACGCCCGGTGCGCCGCCGCCATCCTCAATGCCTGGGCCACCACCCTGACTTCGGTCACCGGCAACGCCGACCGCTTCCTCGCCGCCGGCATCTACGGCTGGCAGTTCGCCAACGCGGCCGAACTCATGCGGGACTACGACGACTTCGACCTCGCCGCGTTCCAGGACATGATGGAGAGCGTCTTCTACCCGCTCAACAACAGCTTCCTCACCAACCACAACGACGCCTGCATCACGAACTACTGGGCCAACTGGGACTTGTGCAACATGGCCTCCGTCCTCGCCATCGGCATCCTCAACGAGGACAACGCGAAGTACGACCAGGCCGTCACCTACTTCACGTCGGGCGCGGGGAACGGTTCCCTCGCCCACGCCGTCCCCTACCTCTACACCGACGCGGACGGCTACGACCTCGGCCAGTGGCAGGAGTCCGGCCGCGACCAGGGGCACACCGTCATGGGCATGGGCCAGCTGGGCGCGATCTGCGAGATGGCCTGGAACCAGGGCGACGACCTGTACTCCCACGACAGCCGCCGCTTCATGAAGGCCGCCCAGTACGTCGCCAAGTACAACCTCGGCAGCGACGTACCCTTCACGACCTACACCTGGGGCACCGGGCAGAACTGCGCCCAGCAGTCCCAGACCGCCATCTCGTCCTCCTCCCGGGGCCAGGTCCGTCCGGTCTGGGCGATGCTCCACTACCACTACAACCGGCGCATGTACCTCGACGACAAGTACATCTCCCGGATGTGCTTCTCCGTCGCACCCGAGGGCGGCGGCGGGGACTACGGGTCCACCAGCGGCGGCTACGACCAGCTCGGTTTCGGCACCCTCATGTACGCCAAATAGCCCTCGTACAGGCTCGTGCACCGGAATACCGGGCACCGATGTGGTGCTCTGGTGTTATCGGTGCACGAGCGCGGCGAAGGGCTGGTGGGCAGATGACCGCAGACCAGACGAACTCCGTGGCCGAGGACCAGCAGGACCCCGACCCGGTCGTGGGAACCCCCTACGGGGCCGTCCGCGGACGGTACGAGCACGGCGTCGCCGTCTTCCGGGGGATCCCCTACGCGGCACCCCCCTTCGGAGCCCGCAGATTCAGACCGCCCGAGCCGCCCGAACCCTGGGACGGCGTCCGCGACGCCGTCGCCTTCGGGCCGACGCCTCCGAAACCCCCGTACTCGGAGGCCTTCGCCCAGTACCTGTCCGATCCGGTCGTGCCCGGCGACGACTGTCTCAACCTCAACGTCTGGACCCCCGCCCCCGGCCCCGAAGCCCGCCTCCCCGTCCTGGTCTGGCTGCACGGCGGCGCGCTGACCAGGGGATCCTCGGCCGTGCCGGTGTACGACGGACGTCACTTCGCCCGCGACGGAATCGTCTTCGTCTCGATCAACTACCGGCTGGGGGTGGAGGGCTACGGACTGTTCCCGGACGCCCCCGCCAACCCCGGCCTGCGCGACCAGCTCGCCGCGCTGGAATGGGTCCACCGCTCGATCAGGGCCTTCGGCGGGGACCCCGACAGGGTCACCCTGGCCGGACAGTCCGCCGGAGCCATCAGCACCGGCGCCCTGATCGCCGCCCCGCAGGCGCAGGGCCTGTTCCGGCGGGCCGTGCTGCAGAGCGGACCGCCGGAGGCCTTCGAACGCGACAAGGTGCGCCGCATGGTGCGCCGGATGGCGGCCCGGCTGAAGATCCCCGCCACCGCCGAGGCCTTCGCCGCCGTCGACCGGGACCTGCTGCTGCGTACCCAGGCCGACGTCGGCCGCCTCAGCAGCCCCGTCCTCGGCGGGCCCGCCTTCGGCATCGTCGTCGACGGCGATCTCGTCCCGCGCGACCCGCTCGAGGCCCTCGTCGACGGCGGCGCCGCCACCGGCACCGACCTGCTGCTGGGCTGGACCCGCGACGAGTACCGGCTCTGGCTCGTCCCCGGCGGCCTGCTGGAACGCGTCGACCGGCTCGGCGCCGTCGCCCTGGCCGGCGCCATGGCCCGCTGCCACTGCGGCCACGAGGTGCCGCGCGGCTACCGCGTCCTGCACCCCGGGGCCAACGCCGCCGAGATCGTCGGCCAGATGGTCACCGACCACCTGCTGCGGATGCCCCTGCACCGGCTGGCCGACGCCCGCCCCGGCACGTCGTACGTCTATGAGTTCGCCTGGCCCTCGGGCCGCCCCGGTCTCGGCGCCTGCCACGCCCTCGAACTCGGCTTCGTCTTCGACACCGGCCGCACCCCCGAGTCCGCGAAACTCGCCGGAGAGGACGCGCCGCAGGAACTGGCCGACGCGATGCACGAGGCGTGGGTGCGGTTCGCGGCGACGGGCGACCCCGGATGGGAGGCGTGGGACGCGCGTCATCCTGTGCGGATCTTCGGGGAGGGGGAAGGGGCGGCCGAGGACGGCGGCGTACCGTATGCGGGCGACAAGGAGCTGTATGCAGGCGACGGTGACCTGCCTGCGGTCGGCGGCGGTCTGCATACGGCGGTCAGCCCGCCGCATACGACATCCGGGAGACCGTATACCGCATACGGACCCCGCGACCAGGAACTCGCCCTCTGGGCCACCGACGCCAGAGCCGAGGCCCAGGCAGACACCTCCCCGGACGGCCCCGGACGCGCCGACCCGGTCCCGTCGCCCGACCAGCCGGCCGGCGGCCGGCCGGCTCGCGGCGCGGACCTCAGGTCGGCCGTCCGCCGCCTGCGCCGGGCCGGGGGTGTGCGCCGGAGCTGAGCCCCGTTCCCCGGCGCACCGCCCGCGCCTCCTGCCTCACCGCACGGCCAGGGACCCGCGCCCCACCCCCGCCACCGACCCCCGCACCACCACATGCGTCCCCAGCAACAGGTGCTCGCCCGGTGTGTCCGGGATGCGGGCCAGTACGGTGCGGACGGCGAGGCGGCCCAGTTCCTCGTAGGGGACGTGGACCGTCGTCAGGGCGGGGTGGAGGTCGCGGGCGAACGGGATGTCGTCGTAGCCGGCGAGCGACACGTCGCCCGGGACGTCGAGGCCGGCCTCGTGCAGGGCGGTCAGGGCGCCCGCCGCGACCATGTCGGTGGCCGCGACGACCGCGGTGAAGTCCAGGCCCCGTTCCAGGGCCCGGCGCAGCAGCCGGTGTCCGGTGTCGCGGGTGAAGTCGCCGTGCAGGACCAGTTCGGGGTCCACCGCGATGCCGCGCGCCCGGTGGGCCTCGGTGTAGCCGCGTTCGCGGCCCAGGGCCGTGGTGTGGTCCGGTTTGCCGCCGAGGAACAGGACCCGCCGGTGCCCCTGTGCGAGCACGTGCGCCACCAGGGCGAAGGCGCCGCCCTGGTTGTCGTACTCGACGACGGTCACCGGCGCCCCGGGCCCGAGCGGCGGGCGTCCGCACAGCACCAGCCGGGATCCCGCCGACGCCAGCGAGTCCGCGATACGGCGGGTGTGCGCCCGGTACTCCGGGGTGTCGGCGGCGCCGCCGACCAGGATCACGGCGGCGGCCCGCTGGGCCCGCATCGTCTCGACGAAGTCCAGCTCGTGCCGCATGTCGCCCTCCGTGCTGCACACGAGGCACAGATGGCCCAGCCGGTGCGCCTCGCGTTCGACGCCGTGCGCCATGAGCGCGAACGACGGACCGGTGATGTCCTCCAGTACGAAGGCCAACGTGGGCGTTCCGGCGCCCGCGACCGCCTTGGCGCGCGCGTCGGCGACGTAGTCGAGTTCGTTCACCGCCCGCAGGACCCGCGTGCGGGTCTCGGCGCTCACCGGGTACACCCCGCCGAGCACCCGTGACACGGTCGACGCGGACACCCCCGCGCGGGCCGCCACGTCCCGGATGGTGCTGCCCGCCGCGTCCGGGCTCTTCCTGGTCATCCCCACCCCTCCCCTCGGAAACACCGGTAGCAACCGGTTTCCCCGAGCGGAGGCTAGCAGTGGTAGCAGGTCGTGCGGGAGAGATCTACGACGCGCCCAGTGTCCGGGCGATCGACGTCACGGCCTCCGGGCCCACCCGGCAGCAGCCGCCGATCAGCCGGGCTCCAGCGGCCTGCCAGCCCAGGACCCGGGCAGGGGCGAAGGTGGAGCGGCCTTTCCACGCCCGGGCCTCGGCGTCCCACGTCTCGCCGCTGTTGGGATAGACGACGACCGGCTTGCCCGTCACCCGGGCCGCCGTCGCCACGGCCGCGTCGACGTCCTCGGGCGCGCAGCAGTTCACGCCCACGGCGATCACTTCGTCCGCGTCGGCGGCGAGAGCGAATGCCTCGTCCAGCGGCTGGCCGGCACGCGTCCGTCCACCGTCGACCGTATACGAGAGCCAGGCCGGAACTCCGAGTCCTCGTACCGCCCGCAGCAGCGCCTCGGCCTCTTGGGCGTCGGGAACCGTCTCCAGCGCCAGGACATCGGGCCCGGCGGCGGCCAGCACCTCCAGCCGGGGCCGGTGGAAACGTTCCAGCTCGTCGACGCTCAGTCCGTAGCGGCCCCGGTACTCCGAACCGTCCGCCAGCATCGCCCCGTACGGCCCCACCGACGCGGCCACCCACATCGGCTGCGCGGCCCCCTTGCCCCGGGCCTGACGGGCGGCCTCCCGGGCCAGTTCCACGCTGAGCGCCAGCAGTCGGGCGGCTTCCTCCTCGGCGATGCCACGCCTCGCGAAACCGGCGAAGGTCGCCTGGTAGCTGGAGGTGATCGCCACGTTCGCGCCTGCCTCGAAGTATGCGAGGTGTGCCTCGGTGATCGCCTCGGGCCGCTCGGCCAGCAGTCGCGCCGACCACAGTTCGTCGCTCAGATCGTGGCCGGCGGACCCGAGCTGGTTGGACATGCCGCCGTCGAGGACGACGGTGCCGGCGGCGAGGGCTTCGGCGAGCGATGCGCCACCGCCGTGCGGGGGAGGAGAGTCGCTGGTCATGCCACGACGCTAGTCGAAGGCGGCGACGGACCGCCGTCCACGTCCACCCCGTGAACAGATCGCCCACCATGCGGGAGACCGTCTCGATAACCTTGGCGGATGCCGCAGCCTCGGGAGACACTGCCCGCCACCGACCTCGTGCGCGCCGAGTCCGGGGAGATCCTCGGCCGGCACGACGGACCCGTCTCCCTCACACCACTCACGCACAACCCGGCCAACGGTGTCACCCGCGGCGTCTGGACCGTCTCCGCCGGCGACCGGTCGGCCGTCCTCAAGGTGCTCACCCGCTCCAAGGAGACGGTGGGCCGGTGGGCCGCCTCGGACGACCCCCGGCACTGGAATCTACTGGCGGCGCGAGGCCGAGGTCTACTCCTGCGGACTCGCCGCGCACTGGCAGCCGTACGGCATCCGCGCCCCCGAGCTGCCGGCCCGTGTCGAACGGCCGGACGGCGATGTGGCGTTGTGGCTGGAGCACCTGCCTGGCGATCCGGCCACGGCCTGGCCGCTCGAACGGCACATCGAGCACCTCCACCGCCTGGGCCGGGCCCAGGGAGCCCTGCCACCGGCCGACGAACCCTGGCTGACCCGGCGCTTCCTGCGCCGGTACGTCGACAGCAACACCCTCGACCCGGAGCTCCTCGACGACGACGAGGCCTGGCGGCACCCTCTGGTCCGCGACCACTTCCCGACCGGGCTGCGGCGCGACATGGTGCGGCTGCACCAGGACCGGGAGTGGTTCCTCCACGTCATGGAGAACCTGCCCCGTGTCTTCAGCCATCTCGACATGTGGCCCGCGAACGTACGCTCCTCGGACGGCACGGACTCCGTGGCCCTCGACTGGGCCTTCGCCGGCGACGGCGCGCTCGGCGAGGACCTCGGCAACTACCTTCCCGACAGCGTCTTCGACCTCTTCCTCCCCGCGGCCCGCCTTCCCGAGTACGCGGCGGCGGCCTACGACGCCTACCTGCACGGCCTGCGGCAGAGCGGGTGGCGCGGCGACGAACGCCTGGTACGTCTCGGGATGTGCGCGTCGGCGGTGAAGTACGACTGGATCACGGCCCGGATGCTGGCCCGCGCGGGACACGAGCAGCTCGACTACGGTGGCGAACGCACCGTGGCGGCGGAACTCCGCTACCGCGAAAGGGGGTTGACGCTCGCCTTCCTCGCCGAGTGGGCGGCCGAGGCGCGCGCCCTGGCCCCTCGGGTCGGATTCCCCGAGGCTCCCAGCGGCAGGTAGCGGCGACGCCGCGGAGAGACACCGGGGCCCTATGCCGCGTGCCTGCCGCCTTCGCGTCGGGGCCGGGCGCGGCGGCGCAGGGTCATCGGCATCCCGAGCCCCGCGAGGAGCCCTGCGGCGAGCACATAGGGCCACCACCCCATTCCGTTGCTCATACCGGTGTTCACGCTGTGCGGCTCCGCCGCCGCCACCGCCCCGGAGGAGTCCGCCTTCCGGACGGCGGGCGACGGGCTCCCGGTGACGGCGCCGAGCACCACGTCGTTGCCGTCGCCGCCCCGGTAGCTGATCCGGTACACCGTGTCGCCGAGCCGCACCGTGGTCCCTTCCCGCAGCCCGTCGAAGGTGCCGGAGACCGTGCCACGCCCGGTGTGGTCGAGGACGGTGATCTCCTTCTCTCGCCGCTTCCCCGTTTTCGCCCCGGCCGCGGACAGGTCGAGCCCACCGCTCAGCCTCACCCGGCCGGCCACCTTCAACGGCGCTGCCCCCAGCACCAGTTGGCCCTGGTCGCCCTGGGTGTAGTCACCGCTCACGGTCAAGGCGCCGGTGACCACACCCTCGTTGGCCACGGCCCCCTTGATCGTGCCCGTGCCGCCGAGCGTGCTCGTCACCCGCAGCGCCGAGCCTCCCGTGTCCAGTCGCGCGCCCGCCGAACCGAGCTTGATCGAACGGGAGTTGGCGAGCGACGCGCCGTCCCGCAACGCGAGGGTGCCCTTGGTGACCGTCGTCGTGCCGGTGTACGTCACCGCGGACCCGGTGAGGGTCGTCGTCGCCGCCCCGGACTGCACGAGTCTGCCGCTCCCGCCGATGCGGGACAGGGACACCGGGGTCCTGGTGTTCCGCACGACGAGCGTCCCGTCGTTCACGACCCGTCGGCGTGCCGTGCCCATGAGCAGCGATCCGTCGCCGCCCGCGGAACCCGACCCCAGCCGCAGTACCGCGCCCTTCTCCACGGTGGTGGAACCGTCGTAGTACTGGGCGGCCGCGAAGGTCACGTCATTGCCCCTGGTGCCGGCGATGACGACGTCACCGGCACCGGGTGCGGCGAGCGTGTCGTGGTACCGGCCGCCGCCGATCGGCGCGCCGAGCGTCACCGGTCCGTCGTAGTCGAACGTCAGCAGGGACCGCCGCCCGCTGCGTTCGTGCAGGTTGACGTAGACGGTGTCCTTCGTGCCGGGCATGAAGATCCGGTGCGTGGTGCCGTCGCCCCACTGCACGTCCGCGCCCTCGACGTTGGTACCGCGTTTGTTCAACTGGTGAGGAATCGCACGCCAGTTGAGGCTGGGGTCGCTCAACGACGGGTGGGTGTCCCCGCCCTGGTCGCTGTAGCTGTACTGCCCCGTGAGGACCACCTTGCTGCCGGGCCGGCTGTGGACGTTGACGTCGCTGCCGTACTCCCGCTGGTAGAAGTCCTGGTGCAGGGTGATCGTCTGGTACAGCGGGGTGTCGATGATCCAGGAGCCCTGGTTGAGGATCGCCCGGGCGCTGGGGAGCGCCACCGGGTATTCGGGGCGGCCGACGGCCATGCCGGTGCCGTTGTCGATGACCCCGGAGAAGGGATGCGTGCCCGCCAGGTCGAGGGTGCCCCACATGTTGCGGGGCTGCGTGACCAGGCCGGAGCCGCTGATCGTGCCGATGTTGAAGGTGCGGGTCAGGGACAGGCGGAGCGTGCCGTCCACGCGGACGTTGAGCTGGTTGAGCCGGTAGCCGGGGGTGTCGTACGGGAAGTGGCCGATGAGGCCGGATCCGCCGCCGGTGCCGTACTGCAGGGTGGTGCCGAGTGCGACCGTGATCGCGGGCGGGTCGGGGTTGGCGACCGTGGTGTACGGGTGGTTGCCGCCCCGGGTGCGCACCACCTGCCGCTGCCTGGCCTTCGGCAGGGTGAAGTCGCTGTCCTTGGTGAGGATCAGCGTCCCGCCGCCGCGCACCGTGAGCGTCCCCTCGCCTCGGAAGACACCGTCGTACGTCGTCGTCCCGGAGGGCACGGTGACCACCGTGTCGCCGGTGAGGGTCACGTCGCGGTTCGCGAGCACGTCGGCGGAGACGTCCCGGCCGCCCGCGGCCGCGGCCGGGGGAGCGGTGGTCAGGAGGGCGGCGACCGCCGCGAGGGCACCGAAGGCCGCGCTTGAGGTGTGGAGGGGGCTGCGCACGGACCGGAGACGGTTCGGGGCGCGGACCGATAACAGAAAAATCGCTGCCGCGCCGGAAACATCCGGGCCCCGCCGCAAACCTCCGGAAAAGGCTTTCTATCAAGTCCCGTCCGACCCGTTGACCTGCTCGTAACACACCCTTACCTTTTCGGCGTTCGTCATTCCACATGTTGTTCGCAGTTCCGAACGCTCCCGCCGTACCGAACGCGCCTTCCCTCCGACGTGGCGGCCGCCCATGCCCTGTTCCGCAGCGTCCGAGTCCATGCCCGCCTGAAGGTGGTCATTCCCGGAGAGGTATCCCCATGAGACGTGTGTACGCCACCCTGCTCGCCCTCTGTCTGGTGCTGATCGGCGCCCTCGCCACCGCCGGACCGGCCCAGGCCGCGGCCCAGACCGTGCCCAACGGCGTCCAGTTCACCGACACCTCCGGCAACGTCGTGCACGCGCACGGCGGCGGTGTCATCAAGGTCGGCAGCTACTACTACTGGTTCGGTGAGGACCGCAACGCGGACAACACCTTCCGGTACGTGGACGCCTACCGCTCAACGGACCTGAAGAACTGGGAGTTCAGGAACCACGTCCTGACCCAGTCCAGCGCCACCGAGCTCGCCACCGCCTACATCGAGCGGCCGAAGGTCGTCTACAACGCGTCCACCGGCAAGTTCGTGATGTGGATGCACAAGGAGAACGGCACCGACTACAGCGAGGCCCGGGCGGCCGTCGCCGTGTCGGACACCGTCGACGGAACCTACGCCTACCAGGGCAGCTTCCGCCCCCTCGGCCAGTACATGTCCCGCGACATCACCACGTTCGTCGACACGGACGGCACCGGCTACATGGTCTCCGCCGCCAACGAGAACTACGACCTGCACATCTACAGGCTCACCGCCGACTACACGGCCATCGACAGCCTGGTCGCCAATCCCTGGGCGGGCGGCCACCGCGAGGCCCCGGCCCTCTTCAACCGGAACGGCGTCTACTTCATGCTGACCTCGGGCGCCACCGGCTGGAGCGCCAACCAGCAGCAGTACGCCACCGCGACCAGCCTCTCCGGCCCCTGGACGTCGATGACGAACGTCGGCGACTCCACCGCCTACGGCTCGCAGACCGCGTACGTCCTTCCGGTGCAGGGCACCTCGGGCACCTCCTACCTCTACATGGGCGACCGCTGGGGCAACTCCTTCGGCGGCACCGTCAACGACTCCCGCTACGTGTGGCTGCCGCTGACCTTCCCGACCTCGACCTCGCTGTCGATGTCCTGGGCGCCGGAGGTCACCGTCGACACCGCCGCCGGGACGGTGACCGGGACCAGCGCCACGTACAACACGCTGATCGCCCGCCACAGCGCCAAATGCGCGGACGTGACGAGCCAGTCGCTGTGGCAGGGCGCCCAGGTCAAGCAGTACGACTGCAACAGCGGCAACAACCAGAAGTACTGGTTCAAGTCGCTCGGCAGCGGCTACTACCAGCTGGTGGCCCGCCACAGCTCCCTGTGCGTCCAGGAGAACGCGAGCACCGTCACCCAGGAGAACTGCGACTCCTCGGCCACCACCCAGCAGTGGTCCCTCACCACCAGCGGGAGTTACGTGAACGTCGTCTCCCGGGCGAGCGGCGAGTGCCTGGACGTGAACGGCGCGTCCACCGCCAACTCCGCCGCGATCATCACCTACACGTGCAACGGCGGAACCAACCAGCAGTGGACGCGCGGGAGCTGACGTGACATCAGACGAGCAGGTCGATCGCGTCGATCGACGTGCCCGCGCTGAGGAAGGACGTCGTCCCCGAACCGCTCGCCACATAGATCTTCAGCTGGTTGTACGCCCCGGTGTCCGTCAGCCAGGCGGACGCCGGGACGCTGTAGGTGAAGGTGTTGTTGTTGCCCCGGTACGAGCCGACGGTCAGCGACCGGGTGCTCGGCTGGGCGGGCGGGGAGGGGACGGCGGACGTCCAGGTGTCGTTGACGACGATCTGCGGGCGGCCGTTGGCGTAGGCCGTCGTCACGCCGATGCGCAGGGTGTGCGCGGCGGCGGCCTGGGCGGCGGTGAGCTTGAAGTAGACGATGATGCCGCTGTTGACGTCCTTCCACAGGTAGCAGGGGAAGGCGGACGTCTCGCTGCCGCTGCCGATCACGACGTTCCCGGTCCAGGAGGCGGCCCGGACGTCGGACGGGTGCGCGTACGTCATCAGGTCGGCGTTCTTGAAGCCGCCGGGTGTGCCGTTCCAGTCGCCGATGCGCCAGATCGCGCTCGCGTTGCCCGGGTCGTTGGAGGACGGGATGGCGATCGTGTTCAGGGTGGTCGTCCCGCCGGCGGACACGGTCACCTGTGTACTGTATACAGCCAACTCGCCCTTGTGGACCGTCAGCGTGTACGTCCCCGGCAGCACCCCGCCGACGGAGAAGTAGCCGTCGGAGGCCCGCGCCGGCCCCCAGTACTGCGCGGCGGAGTTGGCCAGCCCGACCGTGTACGCGTACGCCGTGTTCCGCCCGGTGATGCCGACGCCCGCGACCCGGCCCCGGCCGCTCGCCGCCACGTAACCGGAGATGCCGAGGGAGTCCGCCCAGGACGTGGTCAGGGTCCCGGGGTAGAGGGACGAGGAGGGCGCGCCGCCGTCCGTGAAGGCGATGACGTAGGGCCCCTGGAGGCCGAAGCGCTGGGCCTCGGTCTGGTTCTCGCCGTAGTACAGGATCTCGTACAGACCGCCGCCGTCGGCGCTCTGGTGGCGCAGGAGGGAGCGGTAGAAGGGGCCGCCGGAGGCCTTCTCGTGGTTGCTGCGGACGATCCACAGTCCGACGGATCCCGTGGTCCAGCCGACGTAGTCGTAGTCGATCACGCGCAGCTTCGCGTAGTGCTTGGAGCGGGTCTGGCCGTCGGACTTCGCGAACACGTCCGAGGCCTCGACGGTGGTGGGGGCGTACGTGTACGAGTCGGGCTCGTCGTTGAGGAACAGGCCCTTCTTCACGCGCACGATGTAGCGGGTCGCCGAGACCGAGGTGTCCGCCTTGTTGGTCCACAGGTAGACGTTGTTCTCGCCGCTGCGGGCCGCGTAGTAGTGCTTGAGCGTGCCGTACGTGACCGAGATCAGGATCGTCGACCCGGACTGGCCGATCGTCACCGTCGAGGTGCCGAGGCCGGATTCGATGTGCGAGTTCTTGCCGTCGTAGCCCTGGTACTCGGTGCCCTTGTAGACCAGCGAGGTCAGGTCGCCGTTGGTCTTGCTGACCTTGAAGACGAGACTGGCGCCGGTGTCGACGACGTAGTTCGAGCCGTCGTCGGTCCAGCCGAAGCTCGCGGCGGACGCCGGGGTGGCGAGCGGCCCGGCGAGGGCGGCCGTGCCGGCGGCCGCCGCGGCGGAGAGGACGAAGGTGCGGCGTCGGACCGGGTGGCTGTCGGATCCGGACATGGGGGTGCCTCCTTCGGAGGTGTGGGGCGTGCGGGTGTGGGAGAGAGTGACAGTTGAATCGATTTCGCGAAAGGGCTTTCGCTCGCCGGAAGTTGGCAATCTTGTGAAAGCGACCCGAAGACTAGAAAGCGCTTGCCCGAGGCGGTACGGTCCAGCGCCTGGACTGCCGACGCGACGGAGGAGCCGCAAGTGAGACGTTTCGACATCGCCGTGCCGGTGGCGCTGGCCCTGACCGCCGTCCTCACGGCCGTGGCCCCCGCGACCGCCCGGCCGCACCCGGGCCGCGCGCCCCTCGGCATCGACCACTGCACCGCCGGCGCCTGCCACTTCGACGTCCCGCCCGGCACGTACGACGTCACGGTCCTCCTCGGCGGCGACACGGCCTCCAGCACGAGCGTCAGCGGCGAGACCCGGCGTGCGCTGCTCCCGGAGACCGCCGCCGCGGCCGGGAAACGCGTCGCCCGCAGCTTCACGGTCAATGTCCGTACACCGGAGGGCGAACCGACGGGCGCCGAGGGAACTCCCGGACTGGACTTGACACTCGGCGGAGCGGCCCCCGCCCTCGCCGGCATCCGGGTCACCCCCGCCCGGCACACCCGGCAGATCTTCCTCGTCGGCGACTCCACCGTCTGCGACCAGCCCGCCGACCCCTACACCGGCTGGGGGCAGGAGCTGCCGCAGTACCTGCGAAAGGGCGTCTCGGTCGCCAACTACGCCGATTCCGGGGAGAGCACGGTCACCTACCTGGGGAACCCGCAGCTCTGGGCCACCGTCCAGCCGCTGATCCGCCCCGGCGACCTGGTCCTGATCCAGCTCGCGCACAACGACAAGACGACCGACGAGGTGACGTACCGCACGAACCTCGGGACACTGGTGGCGGGAGTCCGTGACAAGGGCGGCCGGCCGGTCCTCGTCACGCCCATCGTGCGCCGCTGGTTCAACGCCGACGGCACGCTGAACAACGGGACGGCTCTGCTGGTCAACGGACTGGGCGTGGACCACCCGGCGGTGATCCGGTCGGTCGCCGCCGAGCGGCACGTCCCGCTGATCGATCTGACCGCCAAGACCAAGGCACTGGTGGAGTCCCTGGGCGTCGAGGGCTCCAAGGCGCTCTACCTCTACAACGAGAAACGCGACAACACGCACACCTCAGTGCACGGTGCCACGGTCTACGCCGGCCTGGTCCGTGACGAACTCGCCGCCCTGCGTCTGGTGCCCGAGCGCACCGTGCGGGTGGGATGAGCCCCTGGGGGCGCCCCGACCGGAACCGGGACGCCCCCAGGTCCTGACCCATGGGACCAGGGGCCCGGCTCCTGCCCCGCCGCGCGCCGAGAGAGAAACCGCCGATGCACCTGCCCCCGCCCGACCCCGCCCTCAGCCCCCGTACGGGATACACCCGCGCCCACTGGGAGGCGGCCGCCGACGCCCTGCTGGCCGCGGTGGAGCCGTACGCCACCGAGGACAAGGCCCTCTACCACCTGCCCGGCGACCGGCAGAGCTGGTCGGGCCGCCTCTCCGACGGCCTGGAGGGCTACGCCCGCACCCTCCTTCTCGCCGCGTTCCGCCGCGACGGGACGGCGCTCCAGCGGTACGCGGACGGGCTCGCGGCCGGCGTCCAGGGTGTCTGGCCCCGGATCGAGGACCGCGGGCAGCCGCTCGTCGAGGCCGCGTCGGTCGCCCTCGCGCTGCGGCTGACCCGGCCCCTCCTCTGGGACCGTCTGGACGACGCCGTACGGCAGCGCGCGGCCGCCTGGCTCGGTGACGCGCTGACCGCCGAACCCTGGCCCTGCAACTGGGAGTTGTTCCCGGTCACGGTCGGCGGCTTCCTCCAGGAGATCGGCTACGAGGCCGAGGCGTCCCGCAAGGCGGTCGACCGCGGTCTGGAGCGGATCGAGGAGTGGTACGTCGGCGGCGGCTGGTACACGGACGGCGACAGCCGAAAGTACGACTACTACAACGGCTGGGCGATGCACCTGTATCCGGTGCTGCATGCGTGGCTCGCGGGCGACAGTCGACTGCTCACTGTATACGGCGGCCGTCTCGAGACCCATCTCGCCGACTATGCCCGTCTGTTCGGCGGCGACGGCGCCCCCATGCGGCAGGGCCGCTCCCTCACCTACCGCTTCGCGACCACCGCCCCCCTCTGGCTGGGCGCCCTCACCGGCCACACCCCGCTCGCCCCGGGGGAGACCCGCCGGCTGGCCTCGGGGGTACTGAAGTACTTCCTGGAGCGGGACGCCGTCGACGAGCGAGGACTGCTCACCCTCGGCTGGCACGGCCCCGACGCCACCGTTCTCCAGGGCTACTCGGGCCCCGCCTCCCCCTACTGGGCGAGCAAGGGCTTCCTCGGCCTGCTGCTGCCCGCCGACCACGAGGTGTGGACGGCGGCCGAGGAGCCGGGCCCGGTGGAGCGGGAGGACGCGGTGACGCCGGTCTCCGCCCCCAACTGGCTGCTGCAGTCGACCCGTTCGGACGGGCTGGTGCGGCTGCACAACCACGGCAGCGACGACGTCCGCTACGACCCGTACTACACCCGGCTCGCGTACTCGACGATGACCGCGCCCACCCCGTCGTCCTCCACCGTGCACGACAACAGCGTGATTGTCGGGGGCGACCCGAGTCGTACGGGTATCGAGCCGCTGGGCGTGGGCGACGGCTGGGCGGCCTCGCGGCACACCGCGGGGGGCGGGGCGCGGGTCACCAGTGTCGTCCTCGCCCACGGGGCGGTGGAAGTGCGGGCCCACCTGGTGACGGGGGCGCAGCCCGGGACGCCGGTACGGGTGACGGGGTGGGCGGCGCCTGACGGGGTGCGGGCGGAGCTGGTGCCCGTCCTCGGCCTGGACGCCTCCCTCTCGGGTACCACGGGAGGCACCGCCACCGGCGCCGCCCTCTTCGTCGCGCTGGCCCGTCTCACCGCCGAGCCGGAGCCGGCTCCCCTGGAGGAGACGGTTTCGGTGCGGGCGGCGGGAGCGGACGGGATCCTCGTGCGCTGGAGCGGGGGGCCCGAGCTCCGGGTGACTCTCGCCGAGGACGCCGTGGGGGTCGGGCGATTCGGCGCCGGGGCGGAAGGCCGACCGCCGCGCCAGGGGTGAGGGCGGCGGTCGCACGGCGGCGGGAGACCGGTGCAGGACACGGGCCGGGGCCCGGGGAGTCTCAGGGCTTGAGGCGGGCGATCCTCAGGGTCTTCGTGGTCGGCGACGCCCCCGTCAGCGGCTTCGCGTAGGTCGGCGTCACCGGTGCGTAGGCCCAGGTCAGCGTTCCGTCCTTGAGGACCGCGATGTCCCCGGTGATCCGCGCGCCCACCACCTTGCCCGCGCTCTGGAACTTGCCGTTCCAGTCGATGAGGCGCAGATGGGTGCCGGTGAACGTGCCGGTGCAGGTGCCGGCGGCGCACTTGGCGTTCTTCAGGGACTCCCAGGACAGCAGCAGGCGGTTCTTGCCGTACGGGGCGAGGTGGACGTTGACGTTCTCCGTACCGGCGGCGCTGGTCAGGTAGACGGCCTTGCCGGGACCGGAGTTGCGGTTCTTCATGAAGGCGACGGCGACCTGATGGGTGCTGGTCCTCGGCTTCACCGTCCAGCCGCGGCCGCTGGAGTCGTCCGGGTTCTTCTTGGCGGAGGCGGCGCCGCGCGAGGCGAACGCGGTCGCGTAGCGGCCGGTGGCGGACTTCACGAGATCGCCCGTGCGGCCCGGGAAAGTGCCGCCGCAGTACCCGGCCCAGCACTGCTCGCGCTGCACGACCGGAGCGATGTCCGGGGCGCCGATCCCGGTGGAGACGAACAGCCCCGAACGCCAGTCGTCGAAGCACAGGGAGGTGAACGCGCCGGAGGACTCGGCATGCAGGGCTATGCCCTCGTTGTGGCTGCAGCCCCAGCCCCAGCCGCCGCTGAGCTTGGCCCCCTTGGCGCTGATGTACGTCAACTTGTCGCCAAAGTGCCCGTCGGCGAAGCCGCCCGCGCCGTGCACCACGAAGTACGCGCCGTACTTGCTGCCGTTCCAGGTGAGTTGGCCGTCGAGCAGAGGAGACGTGTCGTGGGACGCGGTGCCGGTGAGTTTCGTGCGGAAGGTCTGTCTGCCGTTCGTGTAGCGGACGATCGCGGCGGCCGTCTCCTTCCACTTGTTGGTGTCGGAGACGCGGGTCAGCAGCGCGAAGCCGTCGTTGTGCGCGACCAGACCGCCGACCTCCTTCGCGCCCTTGACGACCGTGTCCGCCCCCGAGCGCTTCCCGGCCGCGGTGAGCGGGGTGACGTGGACGCCGTCCGCGGCGGGCCAGGCCACCCGCAGGGTGCCGTTCGGGGCCACCGCGGTCGTCGTCCGCGTCCACTCGCGCGTGTTGTTGTAACCGGCGGACAGGTAGGGGAACTTGGCGGCGAGGGCCACAGCGGTGCTGGTGGGCGTGAGGTTCGGGGCGGCCGTGGTCGCCGCTCCGGCGGTGGCGTACCACGCGCCGGCGGCGACTCCCGCGGCCGCGAGGGCGCCGATCACGGGCTTGCGGGCGGCACGGATACGGCGGTGGCGCGTCGAGCGTCGTGCAGATGTCATGGCCTGTGGTTGCCGCCGGGGCGGGAGAGGTTGCCGGGACGGGAGGGATTCTCGGAGCGCGGCGTCGCGGGTGTGGTCCGCAAGCGTTTCCGCGACCGTCCGTGGCCCGGCGAAATCGCGTTGCCGGGTCTGAAGGGCCTGCACAACAATCCCCAGATGACTTCTGCCATCCGTCACATGACGATCGACTGCTCCGACGCCTACGCTCTCGGCGGTTTCTGGTCCGAGGTGCTCGACCTGCCCCTCCACCCGGACGACAAGCGCGGCGACCCGGAGGCACTGATCGAGGGCGCCCGGCTGCTGTTCGTCACCGTGCCCGAGGGGAAGACGATCAAAAACCGTATCCACTTCGACCTCCAGCCGCAGGACCGCACTCGCGAGGAGGAGGTCGAGCGGCTGCTCGCCCTCGGCGCCACACTCGTCGACGACCGGCGCAGGCCCGACGGCACGGGGTGGGCCGTACTCGCCGACCCGGAGGGCAACGAGTTCTGCGTGGAGCGCAGCGAGGCGGAACGGGCGGCCACGGCATCCGGCTGAGTGAGCCTCCGCCGGAGACGGCGTCCGTCCGAGACGGCTTCTGCCCGGGACGGCACCGGCCGGCTGAGACGGTCGTCCAGGGCGGCGACGGTTCGGTCGGCGCCGAACCGTCGGGGCGCCAGCATGGACGGCATGACCCCCTTCGCCGCCCTCCACCACGCCGCCGCGCCGCTCCTCCTGCCCAACGCCTGGGACCACGCCTCGGCGCTGGCCCTGGCCGGGCAGGGCTTCCGGGCGATCGGCACGACGAGCCTGGCCGTCGCCGCGGCCGCGGGGCTGCCGGACGGGGTGGCGGCGACCCGTGAGGAGACCCTCCGCCTCGCCCTCCTGCTCGGCTCGCGGCCCTTCCTCCTCTCCGTCGACGCGGAGGACGGCTTCAGCCGGGACCCGGACGAGGTGGGGGAGTTCGCGGGGCGGCTCGCCGCGGTGGGAGCGGTCGGAATCAATCTGGAGGACGGCCTCGGCCCGGCCGACCGGCATGCCGCGAAGATCGCCGCCGTGAAGCGGGCCGCGCCCGGTCTCTTCGTCAACGCCCGCGCGGACACGTACTGGCTGGGCGACGGCGAGCGCCGGGGCGAGACCCTGGCCCGTCTCGACGCCTACCAACAGGCGGGCGCCGACGGGGTGTTCGTCCCCGGCCTGACCGACCCCGGCCGGATCGCCGAGCTCGTCGCCCGCGTCGACGTCCCCCTCAACCTGCTCTACTCGCCGGCCGGTCCGACCGTCCGCCACCTCGCCGACCTCGGCGTGCGCCGGATCAGTGTCGGTTCGCTGCTCTACCGGCGGGCCCTGGGCGCGGCCCTGCAGGCGATGACGGACATCCGCGAGGGCCTGACCCCACGGGGTCCCACACCGACGTACGACGACGTACAGGCGTTCGGCACGCGGCTCTCTCCCGGGTGACGGCGTGCGGTCAGCCGGCCTCGGCGCTCTCCCTGGGCCAGTGCGTCAGAGCCGTGTGCAGGGCGTCGACCGCCTTCTCCCACGAGCGCTGCACGTCCCGGGGCGCGGCGAAGGCCCCGCCGGCCTCCAGCGCGCAGTACCCGTGGAAGGTGCTGCGCAGCAGGCGGACGGCGTCGGTGAGGTCGGGTTCGGTGAGGCGGTAGGCACGCAGCATGCCGTGGGTGAGGTCGACCGTGCGGCGCAGGGCGGCGGCGGGGTCGCCGGCGATCTCGCGGACGACCTCCGGGTCGACCCGGATCTGGCCGGCCGTGTACCGGCCGGGATGCTGGAGGGCGTACTCGCGGTAGGCCCCGGCGAAGGCCGCGAGCGCGTCCCGGCCGGCGAGTCCGGCGACGGCCACGGCGATACGGTCGGTCATCTCGCCGCCGACGAACAGCGCGAGCCTGGTTCGCAGCTCCTGGAGGTTCCTGATGTGCGAGTACAGGCTCGCGTCCTTCACGTCGAAGCGGCGGGCCAGTGCCGACATGGTGACCCCGTCGGCGCCGGCCTCGTCGGCCAGCTCGGCGGCGGCCGCGACGAGACGGTCGGTGGTGAGGCCGGCGCGGGGCATGAGGGACCGCCTTGGATGTACTCGGACCGTGACAGGCTGGGAGCATCCTAGTGCCGAGGCAGGCAACGTTCGCCCCGTCGGGACGCCCGGCACGCTCCCCCACTCTCGACTTCGCTCGAGCGGGAGGGGCCCCCACCGCCGCACCGGGCACAAGCCCAAGTACATCCAGTACGAGGGCTTGCACCCGGCACGCCGGGAGCACGCGCCGGACGCCGCTCCTCGACGGGCAAACGTTGCCTGCCGCGGCACTAGAACCTGTCGGCGGGCCCGAGGCCCGGGCGGTCCCCGTCCGAGGGAGTGGCGCGGGCAGCCCCCGAGCCGGTTCGCCGGGCTCAGCCGATCGGCGCGTACAGCAGGCCCAGCTTGTCCATCTCGTCGCCCGAGCGGCCGGTGAAGCCGACGATCTGCCAGCCGCTGGGGGCGGTGAAGGTCGTGGTGTCGGTGGTGGCCGTGCCGGAGGAGAGGGTGCGGCCCTTGTCGGTGGTGAAGGCAGCCGAGAAGAGCCGTGTACGGCCGTCCTTCTGACCCTGCGTCAGCTTCACAGAGGTGAGGTGCTCGCCCGACGCCAGGGTGAGGGAGGTCGCCGTGCCGCCGGTGCCGCCGTGGGTCAGCGTGGTGCCGCCGTCGTGGGTCAGCGCCACCGCGTCGAGGCGAGAGCCGCCTCGCAGGGTCAGGGTGCGCGGAGCGGGGGCGGCGGGCAGATCGTCCGCGTCGTTGAACGCCGTACCGTGCGGGCCGCCGAAGAAGTCACTTGCCCGCAGGGCGGAGTTGAGGGTGTAGGAGAAGCCGACCGTGTGCGGGAAGTGGTCGGACAGGTTGCCGCCGGCGGAGTCCAGGAACGACGCCCACTCGTTGTTGTAGCGGGTGGCGGAGAGGGACAGCAGCTTGCTTCCCCGGTAGAAGACCTTGTCCACCACCTCGCAGTCGTTCGGCGGCTGGGTCGTCGGGCACAGCAGCGCGTCCGTGCCCTGGGTGGGCCGGGTGCCGCCCTTCACCAGCTGCACCCACGCGTCCGTCAGACCGTTCTCGTCGGCCAGGGTGCGGATGTTGTCGCCGGCACGGGTGTAACGGGTGTTGGTGTCCCCCATCACGATCACCGCGTTGCCGGAGGAGTTCGCCTGGATGAAGTCCGACAGCTGCTCGACGTTGGCGCGGCGGGCCGCCAGCGCGTCGTCGGTGTCGTCGGCGTTGGTGTGCACGTTGTAGAGGTCCACGAACACGCCCTCCGCGAGCCGCACCCGGGCCAGCGTGAAGCCCTTCGGGGTGAGGCAGTTGGTGCCGGTGCAGTCGTTCCAGCGCACCCGTTCGAAGTCGTCGAAGGGGAAGTCCGAGAGGGTGTTGAGGCCGTCGCCGATCCCCGCGCCACCGCTGGTCGCGGTGCGGTACGGGTGGTTGTCGCCCGCGTACAGCGCCGCGTGGTAGTTGAAGTCCTCCTGGACGTTGACGATGTCGTAGGCGGCCAACCGGGGTGAGATCAAGGGGGTGTTGGTCGCCGGGTGGCCGGAACTCAGGCCCTCGGGCAGGCCCGCGACGTTGTAGGTCAGGACGTTGAAGGTGCCCGAGGCGGCGGTGGCGGAGGCGGTGTCGGCCTGGGCGGGGGCGGTGGCCGCCGCGGTGAGTCCGGCGAGGGCCAGGACGCCGGCCGCCAGGGTGCCGATGAGTCGTCTCATGTGAGGGGTGTCTCCGGTCGAGAGAGAGGGGGAAGCGGGGAGGACCGAGCAGGAGTTGAACAATGCTCAGATTGGGGCCGACCGGAGTGACGCACAAGGGTTGCCGAGCAAACAGTGAGTGCCGGGACGGAAATCGCTTACCCCCGCTCGTGCCGCCCGTGCTGGTTCTGCTGCTGCTTGTGCTGTTTGCGTTCGTTGGGGCGTTCCCGGCGCGGGCGGGACGGCGCCGGCACCGACATTCCCGTGCCGGAGCCGTCCGTCGTCACGCGTTCGGGTTGAGGCCGTTCGACAGGCCCGTGTACGCCGGTTTCGCCGCATAGCTCTCGTTGTACGGCAGGGCCGCCCCGTACCCGCTGAACGTGCCAGGCACCCACGAGTACTTGTCGGTGAGTCCCCACAGGGTGACACCCGCGCAGCGCGGTACGCCGAGGCAGTTCTCGCTCGCCGTCTTGTAGTCGGTGGACTGCTGGGCGAGTTCCGCGGAGGAGGCCGGGAGGGGGATGCGGATGTCCAACTCGGTGACCGACACCTCGAGTCCGAGGTCGGAGAACCGCTTCAGGTTCGCCTTCATCGACGCCGGCACCTTGCCCACCTCGAAGTGCGACTGGAAGCCGATGCCGTGCAACGGCACGCCCTGCGCGAGGAGTTGCTTCGCCAGCGCGTACAGGGCGTCGCTCTTGGCGTTGTCGGCCTCGATGTTGTAGTCGTTGATGTACAGCTTCGCGGCCGGGTCGGCGGCGTGTGCCCATTTCAGCGCGTTCGCCACGTAGCCGGTGCCGAGCTTGTCCTGCCACAGCGAACTGCGCATCGAACCGTCCTCGTTGAACGCCTCGTTGACCACGTCCCAGGCGTACACCTTGCCCTTGTAGCGGCCCATCTCGGTGTCGATGTGGCTCTTGAGGAGGGTGTTCAGCTCGCTCGCGGAGAAACCGCCGTTCTTCAGCCAGGACGGCAACTGCGCGTACCAGACGAGGGTATGGCCCCGTACACCTTGGTTGTGCGCGGCGGCGTGCGCCACCAGCCGGTCGGCGGCAGCCCAGTTGAAACTGCCCCGGCTCGGCTCGACGGCGTCCCACTTCATCGCGTTCTCCGCCGTGACCGAGTTGAACTCCCGGTCCAGGACGGTGGTGTACGACGCGTCGGAGGTCAACGGGGTGTCGCCGACCGCCGCGCCGATCCGGACGCCCCGCCCGTCGGCGTATCCGCGCAGGGTGGTGGCGGCCGAGGCCCCGGGCGTCAGGTGCGGCAGTGCCACGGCGGCCGTGGCGACGAGCGCGCCCGCGACGGCGAGCGGGACGGGGCGCAGGAGGCGGCGTCGGCGGCGATGGTTCACCGGTGTGTGGGGCACGGCTGCTCCTCTGGGGGAATGCGGGTGTGGGTGCTTCGTCCGTGGGTCGCCGCCGGGGGCCGTAAGGTTGCCGGGGATCGTGGAGGGGGACGGGTGGCGTACCGGGCGGGCGGCGAGCGAACTTCACGGAGGACCGGTTCCGGCACCGGGGAAGGCCAACCCCTCTGGAAGCAACGGGACTTCGGGATCTTCTGGGCGGCGCAGACGCTCTCCTTCCTCGGTGACTCCTTCGCGCTGATCGCGCTGCCCCTGCTCGTCCTGCAGGCCACCGGCTCGCTCGCCAGGATGGGCCTGCTGACCGCGGTCGGCGGCGCCGCCTCCGTGGTGGCGGCGGTGTTCGCGGGCGCGGTGGTGGACCGCGTCGACCGGCGCCGCCTGCTCATCGCCTGCGACCTGGTCCGGATGGTGCTGTACGGGCTGATCCCGCTGGTCTGGCTGTTCGGGCCGCGGATCTGGCTGCTCTACACCGTGCTGCCGCTGTGCGAGGCCGTCGGCATGCTGTTCGCCGTCGGGTATGTGACCTTCGTCCGTGGTCTGGTCGGCACGGGACAGCTCACCGAGGCCAACGGGCGACTGGGCGCGACGGCTGCCGCGGCGGGGGTCCTCGGTCCTCTGTGCGCCGGTCTGCTCGCCGCCTGGACCGGCCCGGCCGCCGCCGTCGGCGTGGACGCGGCCAGCTTCGGCGTCTCGGCGGCCTGCCTGAGTGTCGTACGGATCCGGAAACGGCCGCCGGACGAACAGTCACCGGGGGAACCCGGCGCGCGGACGGCGGGGCTGTGGCGGGACCTGCGGGCCGGAGTGGCGTTCCTGTACCGGCATCCCGTGCTCCGTGCGCTGACCGGACTGCTCTTCGTCTTCAGTTTCCTCACCCTCGGCCTCAACGACCTGGTCATCTACCACCTCAAGCACGACCTCGGCCAGGACGACGGCACGGTCGGGTCCGTGATGGCGGCCGGGGCGCTCGGCACCATCGCCGGTTCCCTGCTCGTGGCCCGGGTACGTCGCCGGCTCGGCTTCGGGCCCACCTGGACCGTGTCCGTCGCGGTGAGCGGGGTCGCCGTGGCGGGCCTTGGCTGGGCCCGTGACGTGCCCGTCGTCGGCGCTCTCGCCGCCGTCTTCCTGGCCTGCGTCGCCGTCGCCGGCACCTGCTCGATGTCCCTGCGCCAGGAAGTCACCCCCGAGCCCCTGCTCGGCCGGGTCACCTCCGCCTTCTGGACGCTCCACTACGCGGCGGCCCCGGTCGGCGCGGCCGTCCTCACCTGGGCGGCGCAGCGGCACGGGACGGCACCGGTGGCGCTGGCGGCGGGCGGGGCGTGCGTACTGGTCGCGGGCGTGGCGCTGGTGACGCCGGTGCGCGGGGCGGGGCGCGGTGACGCCGGGGGCCCCGCCACCTGACCCGACGGCCGCCGGACGGCCAAGTAACGGTGTGCCCACCGCCGCCCCGGCAGCCCGGTCGTCGGTATCGGAGCGAGCGCCGGTGGTGTCGCGGCGTTCGTACGGGCCTACCGGGCGGGGTGGGGGCGGCGCACTGGGATGCCGGTCAGCCGTTCACCCCGGAGTAGTGGGCGAGACTCCACCGCCACAGCAGCCGCGCCCCGAGGTACGCCAGCACGCCGAGCAGCGGGGACGCCGCCGCCAGCCAGGAGGGGAAACCGGTGTCGTGGCCGTGGCCGGTGAGGAAGGCGGCCGGGAAGTAGGCGACGAACGCGAGCGGAAGGCCGAAGGTGAGGAGACCGCCGACCGCCCGGGGCAGCACGTTCAGCGGGTAGCTGCCGAAGGTGCCGAGGAGTTCCTCCAGCCAGCTGCCCCAGTAGTCGGCGGCCGGGAACCGCAGCGAGGCGCTCGCCAGGGCCGTGAACAGCGCCGCCTCGAGCAGCATGCCGCCGAGCACGGCCGCGACCAGGTACGCGATCCGGCCCGCCGTCCAGTCCAGGTCGCTGCGGCTGAGCGCGCCCGCCATCAGACCAATCGCGACCGTCAGGTCGCCGATCGCGTTGGTCGGGAAGTACGACAGCTGGACCTGGCGGTGGACGGGCATCGGGCGGACCAGATACGTGTCGATGACGCCTTCCTGGATGTGCCTGCCGAGACCGAACGTCCGGCCCAGGAACAGCACGAAAAGCCCGTGTGCCAGCATGCGCGTCGCCGGTATCAGCAACACGTCGGAGCTGTCCCAGCCGCCCATCCGGGTGAACCGGGTCAGCAGCACCGTCGCGAAGACGATGACGGACACCTGCCAGATCGCGCCGATCGCGATCATCATCAGGAACTCGGAGCGGTACTCCAGCTGGGAGCGGAAGTTCAGGCGCGTGATGCGCCACGCGATCCGTACGGCGTTCAAGCGCATCAGCCTCCTTGGGAGATGACACGGCGGCCGGCCTGCCGCCACAGGAAACGGGTGACCAGCGCCAGAACGACCACCCAGGCGGCCTGGATCGCCAACTGGCCGGGTGCGTCCGAGAGTTGGATACGGCCCACGTACAGCGACAGCGGCACGCTGAGAGTCGCCTGGAAGGGCAGGAAGGAACTCGCCGTCACGAACCAGTCGGGGAAGAACCACAGCGGCGCGTACACCCCGGCCAGCAGGTTCTGCGCGAAGATCAGGATCATCACGGCGGCGCCGTTGCGCAGCGTCCAGAAGCAGAGCTGGTCGATCACCAGCATGATGTAGTACAGCACCCACTGGCCGAGCAGCAGACTCAGCGCGAACACCCCGCCCGCGGCGGCGGAGTGCGGCGGCTCCACGACCCCGGCCGCCAGGCACACCGCGTACCCGGCCAGTGCCCAGGCGAGCCCGTAGAGCTGCTCGCCGAGCGCGCGCAGCGCGTAGTACCGGCGGGGCGCCAGCGGACGCAGGTACCAGTACACGATCGTGCCGAAGTGCATGTGCTGAATCACCGTGTCCCGGCCCGCGTACTGGTCCAGCATGCGCAGCCGTGACGCCAGTACGGCCAGCACCGCGTACGTGACCGCCTGGTCGCGGCTCATCCCGGCGGTCGTACCGGTCTGGGCGTACAGGCCGTTCCACAACGACGCCACCAGCACCACCTGGACGGACAGCCGCAGCAGGGCCGCGGTGATCCGGGGAGGGGTGTTCAGTTCGCCGAGCGGAGTGACGCGGGTGGCACGCCATCCGTGCAGGACGGCCATCACGCCTCCCCGGCCTGCACATAGGCCGCGCGCATCACGTCTTCCAACTCGGCCTCGTCCAGCGCGATGTCCGTCACCTCGTACCGCTCGATGACCGACTTCAGCGCCTGGTGCACGGTCGGCGCGGCGGATCCGTCGGGGCCGAACACCACCCGTGCCCCCTCCCGCCGGACCACCGCGATCCCCGGCAGCGGGACCATCTCGGTGTGCGGGTCGGCGAGCGTGGCCCGCACCTGCCAGGTGGAGCCGAACTTGCGGCGGATCTCGTCGAGTGTGCCGTCCAGCACCAGCCGGCCGTGGTTGATCAGCACCACCCGCTCGGCGAGCCGCTCGACCTCCGTCATGTCGTGCGTGGTCAGCAGGACCGTACGGCCCCGCTGTTCGACCTGGTGGCGGAGGAACTCCCGGACCTGCTCCTTGACCACCACGTCCATGCCGATGGTCGGCTCGTCGAGGAACACGACCGGTGGATCGTGCAGCAGCGCGGCCGCCAGGTCGCTGCGCACCCGCTGGCCGAGGGAGAGATGGCGCACGCGGGTGTCCCAGAAGGAGGAGAGGTCGAGCAGGTCGTCGAACTCCTTGAGGCGGGCGGCGTGTTCCGCCTTGGGCACCTCGTAGATGTCCCGGAGGATCGCGAACGACTCGCGCACCGGGAGGTCCCACCACAGCTGGGTGCGCTGCCCGAACACGGCACCGATGTTGCGGGCGTTGCGCTCCCGCTCCCGGTACGGCACGACGCCCGCGACCCGAGCCTCGCCGGAGGTGGGGGTGAGGATCCCGGTGAGCATCTTGATGGTGGTGGACTTGCCGGCGCCGTTCGGCCCGAGCAGTGCGAGGAGTTCGCCCGCGTCCACGTCGAAGGTGATGTCGGACACGGCGTGCTTGGCCACCCGCTCCGGGTTGACCAGGGAGCGCAGGCCTCCGGCGAACCCGGGCCGGCGGACGGTGGTGTGGAAGGTGCGGGACAGACCGCGCACCTCGATGGTGCCGCTCACTCGTTCAACCTCCAGTGAAGCGCGGCCGGCCAGCGGGGGCCGGACGGCCGCGGGAGACGGCATCACCGTGTCAAAATTCCGATCAACTGGTCAATCGGTTAATCGGTTAATCGATCGGCGGGTGGTCAGTCGACTGTCGTGAAGACGAACGAGAACGCGGCGGGCGCCACGTCGAGGAAATACCGCGGGAGGGGGCCCGGGCCGCAGGACTGGGAGCCGAGGCCGTGCTGACCGTGGTCGAGATGGACCCACACCGTGTCCCCGGCCACCAGATCGGTGCGGTGCCGGGCGGCGTCCAGCTGCTCGCTGGTCCAGCGGCGGGCGCTGAACCAGAACGCCGGGTCGCCCTCGACGCGCAGTCCGCCGAGCTCCGCCCAGCGGACGTCGGCGCGGGCGCCGTTCTCCTGCGGACGGACGTACGGCGTCTGCATACGGTCGACCGTCGACTGCCAGCGGCCGACCGCCGACGCCGTCCTGCTGTCCGGATACGCCTCACCGGGGCCTCCGCCGAACCAGGTCACCCTGTCCGTCGCGGCCCCGGAGAGCCCGAGGCGGAGGCCGAGACGGGGCAGCGGGACCGTCCAGTCGCCCTCCGGCGTGACGGACACGGTCAGCTGCAGACGGTCGCCGTCAGAAGTCCACCGGTACACCGTCGACAGACCCACCTCGGCGGCGGCCGGTGCCACCCGGGTCCGTACCGTCAGCGCCTCGTCGCCGAGTTCCACCGCGTCCAGCCGGTGCCGCATCCGGTGCAGGCCCAGCTTGCGCCAGAGCACGCCGTAGCGGATGTCCGACTGCCAGGCCGCGCCCTCGTCGTTGTCGGTGGTCGCCCGCCACACGTCCAGCCGCGGACCGCTCACCGCCACCGGACCGATGGCGGTGAGCGCGCCCGTGCGGGCGTCGAAGGAGGCCGGGCCCAGGGTGATCAGCCGCCCGTCGGACACCGGTCCGGCGGCCGCGGCCTCCCGGGCACCGTCGACCGGGGAGTCCTCTCCGCCGCGGATGT
>NZ_JBEOWF010000063.1:0-54813 GCF_040295925.1 Streptomyces sp. NPDC002588 | reverse complement strand
GGCTGCACACCTACAATCACCACCGCGGACACACCGCGCTGCAAGGCCAACCACCCGCCAGCCGCGTCCCCAACCTCACAGGGCAATACAACTAGTGCACCGAGGCACGCAAGCTCCTCAACAGCCTGACCGCCGCGCAACGGGCCACGATGGAGGCCGACCAGCAGCGCGAGGACGCCGCCGCGGGCACCGGCGACGCGCAGGCCACCTGCACCGGCCCCGCCGGCGGCCGCGCCAAGACCGCCATCGACCTACGCGCAGCTCGGCAAGCCGTACGAGTGGGGCTCGGCCGGCCCCAACTCCTACGACTGCTCGGGCCTCGTCGGCGCCGCGCGGCACTCGGCGGGCGTCTCGCTCCCCCGCACCGTCAAGCTGTACGGCGAGCTGCGGGCCAACCGGGAAGCGATCATGCGGTTCGGCGAGGGACTGCATCCCATCGAGGCGCTCGCCCGCGACCCGAGCTGAGCGGCTCGGCGGTGCGCCCCAACGAGCCAGGGCGCCGCCGATGGTCAAGACTCGGTCATGTGCCACCAGCGGCTGAACGGGACTGAAGCGACCCTACGTACTAAGGGAGTAAGTAGAAGAAGCTTTCAGCGAAGGGAACCTCCGTGACCCGGCACCGCATCGTCCTCGCCACAGCCGCAGGGCTCGCCTCCACGCTCCTGCTGGCCGCCTGCGGCTCCTCGACGGACAGCGCGTCCAATGCGAGCCCCGGCAAAACCGCTGCCGCCGCCACGGACTCAGCGACGTCCACGCCGGCCGACAGCGGGGACTCGGGCAGCGCGGACATGGCCACCACGACCATGCTGATGGCCAAGGAAATGCAGGGCATGGGCAGCGTGGTCACCGACGACAAGGGAATGACGCTCTACCGCTCCGACATGGACCAGGCGACTCCCTCCATGTCGATGTGCACCGGTGACTGCGCGAAGACCTGGATGCCGGTCATGGCACAGGGCGATGTTCAGGCGATGGGCGTGAAGAACAGCCTCGTCGGTACCGTCAAGCGCTCGGACGGCATGGAACAGCTCACCCTCGACGGTTGGCCGCTGTACCGGTACATGGACGACACGAAGGCGGGACAGATGAACGGCCAGGGCAAGGAGAAGATGTGGTTCGCTGTCACCCCGAGCGGCGGCAAGTCGACGATGACCAGCTGACGGGGGTTCCGGAGCGGGGCCACCGGCGCAGAGGGCCGTAGACGTACCGCCGAGGCCCCCTCGGCTCCGAGACTCCGCCGTGTCGATGTCAGGCACCGACTGGATCCTCAAGTGCCCTTCGCCTCGGCAACGTGACCGGCCAATCTGCGTGTGCACGCACAGCGGAACGGTCGCAACCCTGTTGGCAGCACCGAACTCCACCCCATGGTGACGGAACACGCCCCAGGCGGCCTCAGCGCCTGGGCGAGCCCGGTGAGCAGCGCGGCGAAGACGCCGACCGCGTCAGGCAAGTCGGCCGAGGAGGCGATGTGCGCGCGGCGGGGGTGAGCGCGTTCGGGCACGGGTTCGTGGCCGGTCACACGGATCCGGCGGTGATGCCGAAGGCTTGCGCCTGATTGCCGCGGGTCTCGGCCTCGACACCGTCGGCTACGTCGTCGTCCTCCTCTTCGTCGTCACCTGGGCGGCCGTGCCGCCGATCTGGCGCTACGGCCGCATCGAGGAGAAGTGGGCGCTCGCGCCGCAGACCGCGGACGGCTGATCGGCTCCGCACCTCTGCGCCCTCGGACGCCCATGGATGTACTCCTAAGTTGATTCGCAGAACTGCCCCTGCGCCCGCTATCTTCTGTCCGACCATCTGACTTTCGGAGCGGGCGGGCATCGGAGCGGGCGTGCAGAAGACACAGGAACGGGCCGCGGAGTCGTACGCGGACACGTCGGCCGTCACGGCCACCGAGGACGCGACCCCCGGTCGAGGCTGGCCCCGATACTGGCCGTTGCTGCTGCTGGCAGCAGCCGTCCTTCCCGGTGCCGCGCTCTTCGCCGTGGGCTGGTCGGAGGGCACACCGGCATTCCAGGCCTGGCGGACCGTGTGTCTCGCCATCACGGTGCAGGCGACGCCCTTTCTGCTGCTCGGTACGGCTGTGTCCGGGGCGATCAACGCGTTCGTGCCGGCGCAGGTGTTCCAGCGGGTGCTGCCGAAGCGGCCCGCGCTCGCCGTCCCGGCCGCCGGGATCGCCGGAGTCGTTCTGCCCGGCTGTGAATGCGCTTCCGTGCCGGTCGCCAACAGCCTGATCGGCAGAGGCGTCACCCCGGCCGCCGCCTTCGCGTTCCTGCTGTCGGCGCCCGCCATCAACCCGGTCGTGCTGACCACCACGGCCATCGCCTTCCCCAACAGCCCGGCCATGGTGCTGGCCCGCCTGCTCGCGTCGCTCCTCACCGCGGCCGTGATGGGCTGGCTGTGGCTGTGGCTGGGCCGGGAGGAGTGGCTGCGGCCCGCCGCACGGCATACGGGACACCAGTCCGGTCACAGCCGCTGGACGGAGTTCCGCCACGCCTTCCAGCACGATTTCCTGCACGCGGGCGGCTTCCTGGTCCTCGGCGCCATGGCGGCGGCCACCTTCAACGTGACGGTCCCGCGGTCCGTACTCGACGTGTTCTCCGGCTCACCTTGGATCGGGGTGCTGTTCCTGGCCGCGCTCGCCATCCTGCTGGCGGTGTGCTCCGAGGCGGACGCGTTCCTCGCGGCCTCGCTCACCGGCTTCTCGCCGGTCGCGCGGCTGGCGTTCATGGTGGTGGGACCGATGGTCGACCTGAAGCTGATCGCTCTCCAAGCGGGCACTTTCGGCCGGGCCTTCGCGGTCCGCTTCTCCAGCGTCACGACGGTCGTCGCGATCCTGTGCAGCGCGCTCATCGGAGGAATACTGCTGTGAAACGCCCCCTGCAGGCGGCCCTGCTCGTCCTCAGCGGCCTCGGCCTGCTGCACGTCTCGCTCTTCACCGACCTCTATCTCAGGTACGTCAAACCCAGGATGCTGCCGCTCCTGATCGCATCGGGGGTGCTGCTGCTCCTGCTCGGCCTGGCGGAAGCCTGGTACCACTGGAGGCCGGGCCATGGCCGGCGTCGTGCGGACCACGCGGACCAAGGTCACAGTCACGGCCACTCCGGCGTGCCCAAGGTCGCCTGGCTGCTGTTCCTGCCCGCGCTGAGCCTGCTCTTCTACGCCCCGCCCGCCCTCGGCGCCTACACCGCCTCACGCCAGGCTCCGAAAGCGGTCGTGGAGCAGGACGACTTCGACCCGCTGCCCGCCACCTCGCCCGTGCCGATGACTCTCGGCGACTTCACCAGCCGCGTGCAGCAGGACCGCAAGCAGGCCGTGAAGGGCCGCAGCATCCAGATGACCGGTTTCGTCACGCCCGGCAAGAACGGCGGCAGCTGGTACCTGACCCGGCTCATGCTCAACTGCTGTGCGGCGGACGCCCAGTCGGTGCAGGTGCAGATCTACAAGGCTCCTGCACTGTCGGCCAACACGTGGGTGACCGTCACGGGCACCTGGCACGCCGGCGGCACCCTGGGCACGAGTTCCGCCCCGGTCGCGTTGGACGCCCAGACGGTCAAGAAGGTCGACCGGCCGTCCAACGGGTACACGGACGCCCTCCCGCCCCCGTCTGCCCACTGAGGGCCCGGAAACGGGGCGTGCATGCGCCTGTGGGCGTCTCGGGAGCGGTGTTCCTGCTGCCCGTACAGCTGAGCCTGCTCGGCGTGCCAAGTCCGGCCGTCACCCCACCAACCCGCTCTTCAACGTGGTGGCTGGACCCGGCGCCCTGCTGCGTCACCGCCGGCAGGGCTTGCTCACCGACCCGCTGACCCGCCGTCTGGGAGCCGGCACCCTGCCCGGCGTGGTCGTCGGTGCCGTGGTGCGGGTCTTCGCCTCACCGCCGATCGTCGGGCGGTCGCGCACTGCGGTACGCCCGCGGTCGCCGGGGCCCTGCTCAAGGTGTCCGGCATGCGCGGCTGGGCACTCGCCGTACCGGCCAGCGCCATGGGAACTCCCGAACTGCTCGACGCTCGGATCGCCCAGCTCGAAGCGGACGCCCGCCCCGTACGGCGCCTCCGGCACGATGGCGGGTGGTCGCCTCCGTAGCCGGGGCGCTGTCCATGTCTGGGCGCTCACGGGCTCCGCGGTATTGGTTGCCGCGACCCCGCTCAGCTGTTTGCCTGGCGGGCCCTGACCCGCCTACTACAAGTAACAAGACATGTTCGAGTCCGCCGCCCCCTCGCTCCCCTCGGACACCGCGCGGCGCGCGCAGAGGTTCACCGCGAAGAAGCGGCTCGATGAGGATCGCTCCGTGACCCGCATCACACTTCCCGGGCTCCCATGAGCCGGGGGTTGGCCACCCACTCCGAGCAGTGATAAGGCGAAGGGCAATTCGGGCGTAACAACGAAGAGCCTTAGTAGAAAGCTTGCGCACAGAGCTCTCAATGTCCGTTATGGCGTCAATAAGGAGTGAGCAGCGGCATTTCCGGGTCGCGGTCGAGCGAGTGTGGCGCACCCCACGTTCCTTGAAGACATGGAGGAGACCCTGATACCGGTTGTTCTCATGTCCCACACCGCTCACATACGCAGCCACAAGAAACCTCGCCGCAGCGCGTCGACCATCGCGATGCGGGCCGGAGTTGCCGGTGGCGTTCTCAGCACGCTGGCAGTGGCCGGCGCGTCGGCTTCGGCGAACGCGGCCGAGCCGGTGACGCAGACTCTCGAACTGCCCATCCTGACGAGCGACCTGGCCGGCCAGGTCGCTCAGTCCGCGGAAGCCACCCAGCAGGCCGCGGCGAACTACGAGCTGCAGGCCGAGCGGGACGCGGCCGCCGCGAAGGCCGCGAAGCAGGCCAAGGCGGACCTCACCGAGGCGAAGAAGGCCGAAGCCAAGAAGAAGGCCGATGCGGCCCGCAAGGCCGCCGCCGAACAGGCCACCTCCCGTAGCGCCGAGCGGTCCACTCTCGCCGCCTCGTCGAGCTCCAGCTCCTCCACGAGCACATCCACGGCGACCGGTTCGGCCGCGGCGATCATCGCCTTCGCGAGGGCGCAGATCGGAGACGCCTACGTCCTCGGCGCCACGGGCCCCAACTCCTGGGACTGCTCCAGCCTCATGCAGGCCGCCTTCAAACAGGCCGGCATCAGCCTGCCGCGTGTCTCACAGGACCAGTCGACCGTGGGTACTCCGGTCTCCCTGAGCAACCTCCAGCCGGGCGACATCCTCTACTGGGGCTCTGCCGGCAACGCGTACCACACAGCGCTCTACGTCGGCGACGGAAAGTTCGTCGGAGCAGAGAACCCTTCCACGGGCATCGTCGAGAAGCCCCTCTCCTGGGACCCGCCGACCGGCGCGGTGCGCGTGCTCTGACGCGCGGTGGTGTCGGCAGAGGGCCGCTTTCCCCGGACAGGCTCTGGACAAGGAAGTGGCCCTCGCGCATGCCCGGCCCAGGTCGATGACGTCCGGCGTCATCAGCCGATATCGCGCCCGTCCACACGCTTCATGCGGACCGTTGGCACCCACCATCCCGGGACGTGGCTCAGCCAGGCTGATGCGCACCGGTCCGGGCGAGCTCATCGACAGCCGACGGGCCCGCCCGGACATCGCAAGGAGCGTGTCGGACGTCAGGCCTTGTAGGCCACGTTCGCCATCATCCCGGCCTCGCCGTGGTAGGCGTTGTGGCAGTGCAGCATCCACTGGCCCGGGTTGTCGGCGTCGAAGAAGACGGACAGCTTCTTCTTGGGCAGGACGATCGCGGTGTCCTTGCGGGGGCCGGAGGCGCCGAGCTGGTAGGTGTGGCCGTGCAGGTGCATCGGGTGCCACATGTCGGTGTCGTTGACGAAGTCGAGCCGCACCCGCTGGCCCTCCTCGATGACGATGGGGTTCGCCTCGGGATCCTTCATGTCGAACGGCGTGCCGTTGACGGCCCAGTTGTACTTGGCCATGCCACCGGTCAGCTTGATCTGGTGGGTGACGTCGGTCCCGGCGGACTTCAGGCGCACGTCTTCGGGGGCCCGCAGCTGGGACGCCGTCATGATCATGCCGTCGAGTTCCTTCGGTCGGACGGTCGCGGACGGCTTGCTCCCCGAACCCGTGCGCACCAGCGCGAGGCCGTTCGCGTTCTTGCCCTCGGCCAGGGCGACCAGCGGGAACACTCCGTCGCCCAGGGTGACCAGGACGTCGTACCGCTCGCCCATGCCCACCAGCAGCGCGTCGACCTCCTGATGGTCGACCGGGAAGCCGTCGGTGTGGGTGATGGTCAGCCTGTGGCCGCCGAGGGCCACCCGGTAGGCGGTGTCCCCGCCCGCGTTGATGATCCGCAGGCGCACCTTCTTACCGGGCTTGCCGGTGTAGACGTCCGGGTCGCTCGCCACGCGGCCGTTGATCAGGTGATGGGGGTACTTCACGTCGCCGGCGTCGCCGCCGAGCAGCTTGCTGGTGGCGCCCATGAGCATGAACTTCATCGACATGCCGCCGGCCGAGGAGGCCGAGGCGGACGGGGACGCCGAGTCGCCCATGTCCATCCCGCCCATGTCCCCCATGTCCCCCATGCCGTCGTCCGAGCTGCTGGGGCTCGCGCTGGTGCCCATGTCCATGCCGCTCATGCCGCCCATGCCCTGCTTGAGTTCGGCGAAGACCTCGTCGGGGGTGCCGGTGACGCCGTCGACCCAGTCGTCGAGGAGGACGACCCACTCGTCGTCGTAGGCGAGGGTCTCCTTGGGGTCCTCGACGATGAGCGGGGCGTACAGGCCGCGGTCGAGCTGGACGCCGACGTGCGGGTGGAAGAAGTACGTGCCGGGGGCGTCGGCGATGAACCGGTAGGTGAAGGTGGAGCCGGCCCGGACGGCGCTCTGGACGGCGGGCGGCACGCCGTCCATGTCGTTGCGCAGCGCGATGCCGTGCCAGTGGATCGACGTGGTGGTCTTGTCCGGGAGCTGGTTGGACAGCTCGGCGACCAGGGTGTCGCCGACGGAGAGCCGGACCTCCTTGCCCGGGGTGCGGCCGTCGAAGGCCCAGGTCTTCGGCATGACGCCGCCGCCCAGGTCGATCATCGCGGGGGCCGCGGTCAGAGTGATCTTCTGCTGGCGCCCGGTGCCCTTTCGCTTCTTCTCCACGGCGGCGACCGCCGAGCCCGAGGGGTTGACCAGGACATTGCCGCTGCCGGAGCCGCTTCCGCTGCTGCACGCGGCGAGCGCGCCGGCGCCGGCGACTCCCAGGCCGGCGAGCAGGACGGAGCGACGGTTGATGCTGTTCATCGTGTTGTTGTCCTCTGTGTCGTAACTGGCGATGCGGTCGCGGAGGGACGGCACATCACGTGCCGGCCGGCGCCGCCTATATGCGCAGTTGCGAGAGGACGGACAGATCGGGCGGGGCACGGCCGACCGCAGTGGCGGGGGTACGCCCGGCGGCGGCCTCACGAAGATCCGCGAGCGGAGTGACCTCGTTCTCGCCGGGGGCGGCGAGCTGCACGGAGTCGACAGTCGTCGTAGAGCAGTGCTGCATGCCGGGTGCGGCACAACCGCCTGTGTCATCGGTGTTCGGGGAGGAGGGTCCCCAGCTGGTCGGATTCCCCTCGTCCGGCATGACGTGGCCGGCATGGGCAGCACCCGCCATGGGCGACGCGCCCATGGCCGACATGGAGGCGGCATCCATCGTCGACGAAGCACCCGGTACGGGCGAGGCGCCCATCGCGGCCGTCTCGTGATGGACGAGCACGGCCAGCGCGGCGCACAGGGCGATGAACGCCCCGTACACCCAGCGGACGGTCGTATCGCCGCCGCGAGCTGTCCGTATCGTCATTCGCTCACCTTGTCGCATGTCTTCACCGAGGTCGGCCCACTATACCCCCGATGGGTATTCGAGGGCGTGGCTGACTGATGCCGTTCTTGCTTGGTCAGCAGCTTCCGCAGGAGTGCGGACCCGTACGGCAACCGGCGCCACACTTCCGCCATCCGGCCCCGTCCCCGCCTTCCGTGACCGCGCGCTCCCGGCGGTCGCGCACCAGGTACAGGACGCTGACCACGGCAGCCGTGTGGAACGCACGAGTTCCGGGTTGCGCTTGCGGAAGTCCGCGGCCTGGACGGGCTGCCGCACTGGGGTACCAGGGAACCGGGAACGGCTGCGAGCGCGAGCAGGAGCAGGAGCAGCGGGACGAGCGCCGTACGCGTCGACGTCAGTGAACGCCGGCACCAGCGCAACCGGCCGACCGGCCCGAGCCTCTCGGGTTCGCCTGCCTGCGGCGCGTCTTGGCTCGTAGGGGTATCGCTTTCGTGGGCACCGATCCGCAAGACTACTAAAACTATTAGTAGTCACGGATGGAGTCTCACACACGGAAAAATCCCTGCCGTAACCGCCCCCCAGCACGTGCGGGCGCGGGAACCAGGATGCTGCATCGATCGTCTACGAAGTCACTTAGCTCTTTGGGAATGGAGACGCTCTCATGCGACAGCGCCTGACATCACGGCTGGGCCGCCGGATCGCACAGCCGCTCGCTCTCACGACGGTCGCGGCCGTCGCCCTTGCCGCCTGCAGCACCGGCGGCAAGGCGGACAGCGGCTCGGACACGGCCGCCGACGACGGCAAGAACGGCGGGACGGCCGCGATAGTCGTGACGCCGGGCGCGGACAGCGAGAAGGTGCCGGTCGGCCGCAAGGTGACCGTGCGCGCCCAGGGCGGCTCCCTGACCTCCGTCGAGGTGAGCTCTCCGGGGCCGGGCAGACTCTCCGGCACCTGGTCGAAGGACAAGTCCGTGTGGACGTCCACCACGCCGCTCGCCCCGGGCGCCACCTACACGGTCAGGGCGAAGGGTGAGACGTCCGGCGGTTCGGCCCTCGACAAGACGGGCGCCTTCACCACCGAGGCGGCGAAGAACACATTCGTCGGCGAGTACTACCCGGACAAGGGCGCCAAGGTCGGTGTCGCGATGCCTGTGTCGATCACGTTCAACAAGCCGGTCCAGGACAAGGCGGCGGTCGAACGCAAGCTCAAGGTCACCGCCTCCCCGGCGGTCGAGGGTGCCTGGAGCTGGATGAAGGACCGCGACGGCAAGGACCGCATCGACTACCGCCCCCAGAAGTACTGGAAGACCGGCACAGCCGTCACCCTGCGCATGGACCTGGCGGGCGTCGACGCGGGCGGCGGTGTGTACGGCACCCAGCAGCGCGTTGTGAACTTCACCATCGGCGACGCCGTGACCAGCACCGTCGACACCAAGAAGAAGACCATTTCGGTGGCGAAGAACGGGAAGACGCTGCGGACGTTGAAGGTCTCCACCGGGAAGGAGGGGTTCGAGACCTGGAACGGCACGATGGTCGTCCTGAGCAAGGTGCCCAGCATCCGCATGACCTCCTCGTCCGTCGGCATCTTCGGCCCCGAGGCCTACGACCTCGGCGCGGTGAAGTGGGACGTCCAGCTCACCCCGTCCGGCACCTACGCGCACGCAGCGCCCTGGAACGAGGGCAAGTTCGGCGTCGTCAACGGCAGCCACGGCTGCATCGGAATGAGCACGAGCGACGCGAAGTGGTTCTACGACCAGGTCCACCTCGGCGACCCGGTCACGGTCGTCAACTCCGTCGACACCGTGGCGACGAACAACGGCTACGGCGACTGGAACGTGGGCTGGGAGACCTGGAAGCAGGGCAGCTCCCTGGACTGAGACACCGGTTTCGAGATACCCCACCGCGGCAGCCGGCGGCCTGCTGGCCCTGTTCGGCATGCACTGGGACGATTCCCTGCACACCGATGTGGGCCGTGACCCCTTCTGGAGCGCACCGCACATGCTGCTCCACGGCTCTCTCGCGGTGACCCTCGCCGGAACCGCATGGTGGGCGAGGGGCAGGATCCGCAGCCAGGGCCTTCGCGCGGGAACCGCCTCTTGAGCTCGCAGCAGGGGCACGCCACCACTCCTGCGTCGGTCGACCAGGTCAGCGACTTCGGCCGAGGCCGGCCCGGCGGCCGGCGGCCCGGTACTCCTGAGGACCCTCAGGAGGTCCGTCGGACGGGAATCCACCGGGCACGTGAACACCCTCCCTCCCCGAAACGTACTAAGGGCAATAGCAGTCAATGCCCACGCGGCGCCTCGTGGCGCCCCGTACGACGCGCGGTGCCGACAGTGCGGACCCGCCGTGCTCGGACGATCGGGAAGGTGAAGATGGGAACTCTGGCGCTCAGTTGGGTCATCGCTCTGGTGGCCGCTCTGGTGGCCGCCGTCAGCGCGGTCCGGGTCGCGACCACCAGCGGTGAGAACCGGTTCGCGGCGGGCGGTGACCTGCTGATGGGGCTGTGTATGGCCGCCATGGCACTGCCGGCGACGGTCGGCTGGTACGCGGGCTACGGCATGTGGTGGGCGGTGGCCTTCGGCGTCCTCGGGCTCGGGGGTGCGGCCATGGCGGTCAAGCACACGCGCACGTGCGGGTGGGAACACGGCCGCCACTGGGTGCACCTGATAGTCGGCAGCGCCGGCATGGTGATCATGACGCTCGCCATGACGAGTACGTCGTCCGGGCCGGTGCTTGCCCTGGGCGGCTCCTCCATGGCCAACATGCCAGGCATGGAGAACATGGCGAGTACGACGGCAACCCATGACATGGCCGGCATGGAGTCCATGGAGGGGATGGGCTCCATGCCCGGGATGGACATGTCGGGCATGACGAACGCCGCGGCCGACGCGGGATCCTCCTCCACGGGGTCCGGTTCGATGTGGCGGTACGTGATCGCTGCGCTCGCCGTGTACTTCCTGCTGTCGATCGGCGCATCTCTGTGGGCCAGGATCCGCGGCACGGGCGGCAGCGGTGCGAGGGCCGGCACCAGGTTCAGCCTGGGCCGCTGGCTGCTCGCCATGCCGGACACGGTGCTCGTCTTCCTGGCGTCGCTGACGATCTCGGTATGGGACAAGACCAGGATGGCGCAGCCGCAGGGCCACGGTCGACGCCGGAAGCTCGGGGCCGCCCCGGACGCGGCGCTGGCGGCGCATATCGGTATGGGCGGGACCATGTCCGCGATGCTGCTGATGATGACCGCGTGACGGTCGGGCCCTGAGAAATCTGATTGAAGCTCTGCACTGCCCGCAGGCACGAGAGGCGGGCCCGACCGGTCTCCCGGCAGATGTCGTGGGTCGGGTGGCGGGCGAGGCTTTGCCGTCGGTGCGGAACAGCGGGGCCGCCGCCACTGCCATCGGTGCTCTGACTGCGGGAGAGGTCCCTGGTTCGCACCGTAGCTCCTGGACCGTCTCGAAGTCCGACAGCCCGTGCGGGGCCTGCAAGGTGATCGCGGCGGCCAGGACCTGCGGCGGCATGCCCGGCCGTCCGTTCGCCGACGGACACATGTCCGCGAACATCTCAGCCGGGAACAGTTCGCCACGATGCTCGGCCGGAAACGCGAACACACTCCCGGCCGGAATCAGATCCCGGCACGTCTCCCACACGTCCGGCCCGGTCATCTCGCCGACCCACTCACCCATCGCCACATGACGAGTCCGGCCCCGCCGCTGACGCGGCAGGGCCAGAACCCGAGATCTTCATGAGCCTTCCGGCCTCGATGTGAAGTTGTCGCCGCAGGTCGCGACACCTACTAAGTAAATTAGCTGGCGGGGCTCGTTCCAGACAGATCCGGTGACCGGCGCCACAGGGTAGTGGAATACCCCTAGGGGGTATATTGTTGTCGTTCGCAGGAGGCAGGCGACCAGCCTCTCTCCCGGCGAAGCGACCCCACGCACCCAGATCCGAGGAAGAAGCCATGACCACCGAGACGAACACCAGCACGAGCTCCTGCTGCGGCGGCGGTTCCTGCGGCTCCGGCACCACGTCCGACGTCCAGATCCAGGGCACCGGCGCGACCACCACCGTCTACAAGGTGTCCGGCATGACCTGCGGCCACTGCGAGGGCTCGGTCTCGAAGGAGATCTCCGCGCTGGACGGCGTCACCGCGGTCACCGCGGTCGCCAAGACCGGCGAGGTAACCGTCACCTCCACCGCCACGCTCGACGAGGAGGCCGTCCGCGCCGCCGTCGACGAGGCCGGCTACGAGCTCATCGGCCGCGCCTGACGGCTCCGCGGGCCCAGCGGCCCCGACTCCGCGAGTTCCTCCCCGCGCCGGGACGTATCGCTCCGCTGATACGGACGCCGTACGTCCCGGCCTCCCCCTGGAGATACGCCACATGACCAGCATGGCTCCCGAGAAGGCAGTACCCGGCCCAGCGACCGACCCCTCCCACGAGGTCGAGCTCTCCATCGGCGGCATGACCTGCGCCTCGTGCGCGGCCCGTATCGAGAAAAAGCTCAACCGCATGGACGGCGTCACCGCGACCGTCAACTTCGCCACCGAGAAGGCGAAGGTCTCGTACCCGAACGGCGTCGAGGTCGCCGACCTCGTCGCCACCGTCGAGAAGACCGGCTACACCGCCGAGGAGCCGCCCCCGCCCGCGTCCGCCACCGCTTCCGGGAGCGAGGACGAAGCCGCCCCGGCGGCCGACGGCGAACTGCTGTCCCTGCGCCAGCGGCTTTACATCTCTCTGGCCCTCAGCGTGCCCGTCGTGGCGATGGCGATGGTCCCGGCCCTCCAGTTCGACAACTGGCAGTGGCTGTCGCTGACCCTCGCGTCGCCTGTCGTGGTCTGGGGCGCCTTCCCCTTCCACAAGGCCGCGTTCACCAACGCCCGGCACGGCGCCGCCACCATGGACACCCTGGTGTCCATCGGTACCCTCGCCGCACTCGGCTGGTCGGTGTGGGCGCTGTTCTGGGGGCACGCCGGCATGCCGGGCATGCGGCACGGCTTCGAGTTCACCATCTCCCGTGGAGACGGCTCCTCCTCCATCTACCTGGAGGCCGCGGCCGGGGTGACGACGTTCATTCTCGCCGGGCGCTATCTGGAGGCCAAGTCCAAGCGCAAGGCGGGTGCGGCACTGCGCGCGCTCATGGAACTGGGCGCCAAGGACGTCTCGGTGCTGCGCGGGGGCAAGGAAGTACGCATCCCCGTCGCCCAGTTGGCGGCGGGTGACCGCTTCGTCGTACGGCCCGGCGAGAAGATCGCCACCGACGGCACCGTCGTCGAGGGCGCGTCCGCGGTGGACGCCTCCATGCTCACCGGCGAGTCCGTGCCGGTGGACGTGGGTGTCGGCGACGCCGTGACCGGGGCGACCGTGAACGCCGGCGGCCGGCTGGTCGTCGAGGCCACCCGCGTCGGAGCGGACACCCAGCTCGCGCGCATGGCACGGCTGGTGGAGGACGCGCAGAACGGCAAGGCCGAGGTGCAGCGGCTCGCCGACCGCATCTCCGGGATCTTCGTCCCCGTGGTCATCCTCCTCGCCCTCGCCACGTTCGGCGTATGGCTCGGGGCCACGGGCGACACCGTGGCCGCCTTCACCGCCGCCATCGCCGTACTGATCATCGCCTGCCCGTGCGCGCTGGGGCTGGCCACTCCGACCGCCCTGATGGTCGGCACCGGTCGCGGCGCCCAGCTCGGCATCCTCATCAAGGGCCCCGAGGTCCTGGAGTCCACCCGCCGCGTCGACACCGTCGTCCTCGACAAGACCGGCACGGTGACCACGGGCCGCATGCAGCTCCAGGACGCTCTCCCTGCATCGGGCGTGGACAAGGACGAACTGCTGCGGCTGGCAGGCGCATTGGAGTACGCCTCCGAGCACCCGATCGCCCGGGCCATCGCGGCCGGGGCCGCCGAGCGAAGCGAGATGGGGGTCCCCCCGGCCGAAGGCTGGGGGAGGGTCGGCAGCCTGCCGGTGCCGGAGAACTTCGAGAACGTCGCCGGCCTCGGCGTCCAGGGTGTCGTCGACGGTCACGCCGTCCTCGTCGGGCGCGAGAAGCTCCTGAAGGAGTGGGCGATCGAGCTGCCCACGGAACTGGCCGAGGCCAAGGCCGCCGCGGAGGCGGAGGGCCGTACTGCGGTCGCCGTCGCGTGGGACGGCGAGGCGCGCGGTGTCCTCACCGTCGCCGACGCCGTCAAGGAGACCAGCGCCGAGGCCGTGGCCGAACTGCGCCGACTGGGGCTGAAGCCCATCCTGCTGACCGGTGACAACCAGCTCGTCGCCGAGTCGGTGGCAAGGGCCGTCGGCATCGACGAGGTCATCGCCGAGGTCCTCCCCCAGGACAAGGTGGACGTGGTCAAGCGGCTGCAGAACCAGGGCCGTACGGTCGCGATGGTCGGCGACGGCGTCAACGATGCGGCCGCCCTTGCCACCGCCGATCTGGGCCTGGCGATGGGCACCGGGACCGACGCGGCGATCGAGGCGGGAGACCTGACGCTCGTCCGCGGCGACTTGCGGGTGGCCGCGGACGCCATCCGGCTCTCCCGCCGGACGCTCGCCACCATCAAGGGCAACCTCTTCTGGGCCTTCGGCTACAACGTCGCCGCGCTGCCGCTGGCGGCCTTCGGCATGCTCAACCCGATGATCGCCGGTGCCGCGATGGCGTTCTCGTCAGTGTTCGTGGTGACCAACAGCCTGCGGCTGCGGTCCTTCAAGTAGGCACCGGAACAGGCGTGTTGACCGATGCGCCCGGCCTCTTCGGCCGGGCGCATCGGCGTTGGGTGGCTGCGTCCGTCCAGCCGCCAAGTCGCGAAGCGGGTCCAGGGAACGCCCCACCTCGGCATTGGACGAGGACGAACGTCTCCGCCCGAGCCGTGGTCGACATATCGGAGGTGACGGGCCGTACAGGGAAGAGTTCCATCCCGCACTGACCAGTCGGTGGGTTCGCCGGCCCTTGCGTGGGGGGATTAGCGGTCGTCCGCGTACTCAAAGGTGCGTAGGTATGGAAGGGCGGCGCTGGCACCGGCCATCTCGCTGCCGACCTCCCGAGGGACGCGCACACGGGCAGGCCATCTTGAAGGACGTGTCAGCCTCCCCCGCCCGTGCGCGCATTCCTGCGGCCGCAATACTAACCTTCTTAATGGGTGCTCGCATCCACGTGCCGATGCCCTGGGCCGCTGCCCACAGGCGGGCCAGGACACGACGCGGGGAAGCCGGATCAGCCGTAGCTCGGCCGGAGTTGACGCTGAGGTCAGTGGGCGGCCCGCGGCGCGGCAGGGCGTGGGTGCCGGCGCCGCTGACCGCGGCACCGATGGCGCGCTGCAGGCCAGGCACCTGACCCTCGATGCGACGGAGTCGCTTGAGGACGGCCTCTTTGTCGCCGTGGTATCCCGGTGGCGCCTGCCTGGCCTCGACCTGCTCCAGCCGTTCCATACCCCCTAAGGGTATTACCTCGGAGGTCCTGACGGGAGTGTACGCAACTCCACGCCGGAGACCCGGCCCGCGGTCACGCCGATCCGCGTCCGCCGGCCCAGCCGGGGGCCGGTGCGCGGAGACCGACCGTCCGCTTGGGCGCCGACGGCCAGGAGCGCCGCCTCCTCACATGGCCGCAAGCGGCCGCGCCGCGCCATCACACTGCTCGCATCAAGTCCCGGCAAAATACGGTCTTGTAAAAGCCTTTCGGTCCATGAATCCACTAAGTACCTTCGCGAAGCCGGTCAGTTGGTGACCGGCGTCACCTCGTCATGGGCCGGAGACCCCGGCCGCACGAGTGGAGGTCATGTATGCGCAGGACCCACAGACGCGCCGGCGTGGGTGTGTTCGCGGCGATGCTCTTCGCCACGACCGCTCTCGCCGGCTCCGCACAAGCACATGACGGTGTCTCGGCAACCGACGGCGTCATCGACAACGCCGCGGCCACCCATGGCCACGACCAGCACGGCGGCAGCGAGGGGCATCTGCCGGCCACCCGGAAGAACGTCCGTCTGGTCAGCAAACTCAAGCTGAGCAACGTCGCCGAAGGGAAGATCGCCGACGTCGGCGTCTACAAGGGCTACGCCTACCTGGCCTCCTGGGGAGGCGTCGGCTGCGACAACACCGGCGTTCACGTCGTCGACATCCGCAAGCCCAGCAAGCCCAAGGAGGTCGGCTTCATCCCGGCCCCGGCCGGCAGCGCTCCCGGCGAGGGCATCCAGACGGTGCACCTGTCCACGCCGTCCTTCACCGGTGACGTCCTCGTCAGCAACAACGAGATCTGCGGCGACAACGGCGTCGGCGGCATGAACATCTACGACGTCACCGACCCCACCAGGCCGAGGACGCTCGCCGAGGGCGTCGGCGACTTCACCCTCGACGGCGAGCCGACGCAGAGCGCCCGGCAGATCCACAGCGTGTTCGCGTGGGACGCGGGCCGCAAGGCGTACGCCGTGATCGTCGACAACGAGGAGGGCACCGACGTCGACATCATGGACATCACCGACCCGGCCGAGCCGCAGCTCGTCGCCGAGTACGACCTCGACCAGACGTTCCCCCAGATCGTCCAGGCGGCCCCAGGGAACCTCACCGAGATCTTCCTCCACGACATGGTGGTCAAGAGCATCCGCGGCCGCCAGGTCATGCTGGCCTCCTACTGGGACGCGGGCTACGTCGCCCTCGACGTGACCGACCCGAAGAACATCACGTACATCGGTGACACCGACTTCACGGACCCCGACCCCGAGGGCGCCGAGAGGGGCCGCAGCGTGCCCCCGGAGGGCAACGGCCACGAGGCGGAGTTCACCCTCGACAACCGGTATATGATCGGCGCCGATGAGGACTTCGGCCCATACGCCCTCTCCGCTCGCAACCTCGACGACGACGCCGCCGTCACCGCCGGTCAGGGCATCCCCCTGGAGGCGGGCAAGACCATCACCGGCGGCTCGGTGTACGTCGGCCTGGCCTGCGACGGCGGCCCCGCCGTCCCCGCGGGCGACCCGGCCGCCGTGGACGTCGCCGTCGTCGAACGCGGCACCTGCACGTTCACTGAGAAGGTCGCCAACGTCGAGGCGGCCGGCGGCTACGACGCCGTACTCGTCTTCAACCGCACCGGCTCGGACGCCTGCGGCGCACAGAGCGGCATGACCGTCGAGGGCACCCTGCCGACCTTCGGTGTCGCACCGCGCAGCCAGGGCTTCGCCGCCTTCGACCAGCCCTACAGCGACGCCGAGTGCCTCGCCGGCACCGGACCCGCCACCCTGCCGGTGGAGATCGGCGCCAAGGGCGACCGGCTCACCTTCTCGTCATACTTCGACGGCTGGGGCTACGCGCACCTCTACCGCAACCAGAGCGGCAAAATGACGGAGCTGGACACGTACGCCATCGCGGAGGGCCAGGACCCCGCGTACGCCTCCGGCTTCGGTGACCTGACCGTCCACGAGGTGGCGGCCTCCGGTGTCCGCCCCGACCTGGCGTACTTCGCCTATTACGCGGGCGGCTTCCGGGTCACCAAGATCAAGAACAACAGGCTGGTGGAGGTCGGCCGCTTCATCGACGAGGGCGGCAACAACTTCTGGGGCGTGCAGACCTTCAACTCCTTCGGAAAGGAGTACGTGGCGGCGTCCGACCGGGACTTCGGGCTCTACATCTTCGAGTACACCGGTCGCTGAGCCGACCTGAGCGCGGCGGGGTCCACCACGACAGGAAGGGCCCCGCCGCAGATCCTGGACACGGAGTACGACACCCCACCCCTGCTTCGGAAGGATCGCCGCCCGCATCATCGGCGCGACCACATACCCCACAATGAGCGGACTGGTGCAGGATCTCGCCGCGGAGAAGGCCGGAAACGGCAGCGGGGGTGCGGCCAAGTGACGCTCGCCGCCGGTGTCGGCGAAACAGTGATGGCCGGCCCGCTGAGCCTCGCGCTCCTGCCGGCCCTGGCCGCCGGAGCCCTGTCCTCGCGGCCGTTCCGCCGTTGGCGGCGGACAGTGCGGGGCGCGGGGCGGCTTTGTCGTTCACGTACAGCCTCGGACCGGGTATTCCGTTTCTGCTCGCGGCGGCATCGTCCGGCGGCGCGATTGCGGCGCTTCACCTGGGCGCGACGACACCCCAGGGCGGTGATGCGCTTCGGCGGAGTGCTGCTGGTCGCGGTGGGGTCATGCAGGTGACCGGCTGGTGGGGGCAGCTGATCGTGCGGCTCCAGACGCTCATCACCGGTTTCCAGCTGCCGCTGTGAACCGCGCGCCGCCCTGCTCAGGGTGGCACCGACTGACGGGATAATCTAAATTACTTAGTAGAAGAGTCGTTCGGCGGGTCCACGCGCTCCCCTCTGCCGCCCACCGGGAGGTCCCACATGCCTCAGCTCCTGTATCCGCTGCTGCTGCTGGCCTGCCCGCTCAGTACGGGCCTGATGACCTGGCTGATGCTGCGCGGCGGCTCACACACCTCGCGGCGGACCCAATCGTCCGCCACCCAGGCAGAACTGGACGAGCTGCGCAGGGAACTCGCCGAGCTGCGCGCCGCCCGCGAGGACACCGGCCAACCGCTGCGGAACTGAGAAGGCTTCCACTTTCCGAACGTGATCGTGTGGAGAGGACCTGAGGGGGTATGCCTGATGAGGGCAGCGGACGGGAGAACGTCGGTGTTTAAGTCGGGGGTCAAGCGGCTCTTGGGACGTGCTGGATTCGACATCGTGCGCAGCACCAACAACCTGGGGGGCGTGGACGACTTCATCCCGTTCGAGGCGACGATGCGGGCTGCACGGGCGGCCGGTCTGTCGGTCGGCGACCACATCGACGAGGTCATGAACAGGACGCCTGGCGCCACCCAGTCCACCATCGATGAACTACGCGCTCTCGGCGTCTTCGCCGCCAACCCGAACACGGTGCTGGAGATCGGCCCCGGGTCCGGACGGTACCTGGAGAAGACACTGAAGGAGTGTTCACCAGACCGCTACGAGATCTACGAGACGGCAGCGCCCTGGGCAAACTACCTGGTGGACACATTCAGCGTGGTCGCCCAACCGACCGCAGGATGCAGTCTCGCCCCGACACCCGACGGCAGCATCGACCTCGTTCAGGCCCATAAGGTCTTCAACACCGTGACCTTCCTCTGCGCCTCCCGCTACTTCTTCGAGATGGCACGCGTCACACGACCCGGCGGTCGGATCGTCTTCGACGTCATGACGGAGACCTGCCTGGACCCGGCCGCTGTACGCGCCTGGGCTTCGCAGGGCGGCGCGGGGCACGACTCCTACCCAGCCGCCATGCCTCGCCGGACATGCGTGGACCTCTTCGCGACCCTCGGCTGCAACCTGGAAGCCAGCTTCCTGGCGCCCATGGGCGTCGCCTCCACGGAGGTGCTTGTCTTCGCAAAGGGGGCTTGACCCTTGAGCCGGAGACCGACAGCCCGACAGCCGCGGCGGCAGTCCTGCGCGCAGCCCTGCTCTTCGCAGCCGCACTCTACGACAGCGCACGCCTCGTCACTGCGCGCCAGCCCCTCCTGCCCCCGCTCGCCCGGCTCCGGGGACGGCGCGCGGCACTGGAGGCCGAGGAGCGGTGGTGCGCCGGCCTGCTGCTTCACGGACCCATCGACGCACGCCCCTACCGGCAGCGGATGAGCGGTCTCGCCCGGGTCGCCCCGCGTCGAGCGGCCCCGCCGGTCAGGAGGTCCAGCCGCCATTGCTACTAAGCCAGTTAGCGGATTAGGGTGGCGGCAGGTCGCCGGCCGCCACCGCATGGCGTCCCCCCGTCGCCAGGTGTGCCGGCCGACGGCCTGACCACGAGGAGCAGCTCCATGCGCACCTGGCCCGCCCGCAGATGGGCTGCGGCAGCAGCGGTCGCCGTGATCGCGGCCCTTGTCATCGGCGTCCCGACTGGCGTGGTGCCGACTCCCTTCTACACGCGCATGACGCCGGTTCTGTGGTGGAACTACCCGGTGTGGCTGGTCAGCTCCGTGCTCGAGGGGCTCCTCGTGGCCACGTACGTGCGCGTCGGCCGGGCCGAAGCCCCAGAGGCCGCGCCCACCGGGCAGCCCCGCACCGCCCGGGCCCTCGGTGCGGGGCTGCTGTCCGCCTTCGCGGTCGGCTGCCCGATCTGCAACAAGCTCGTGGTGCTGGCCATCGGCGTCAGCGGAGCCCTGTCGTACTTCGCGCCGGTGCAGCCGGTGCTTGCGCTGGCCTCCGTGGCCCTGCTGGTCCACGCGCTCGTGCGGCGGCTGCGCACCGCAACCGTCTGCCAAGTCGCCTCGTGAGGACCGGCCCCCTGCGTGCCGCACGCCCCGGCCCGGCCACGCTGCGTCCTGGGCGCCCGCCGCCACCGGCGGTCTCCCCCTGTATGCCGCGCTCCCGCGCATGCCGCGTTCCCGCCGGTCGGCCTGTGGTTCCCGGCCCCGCTCGGCCCGGCTCTGCTGATCCTTGCGGTCCGCGGCCGGCGGGCCCGGTCCGCCTTCGCGGCGGGCGGCATCTTCGGTACGGCTTTTCTCACCCCGCTGACTTTTCTCACCCCGCTGACCGTCTGGCCGGTGAACCTCGGCGCAGCGCCCTGGCTCGCCCTCACGGCGGTGCAGGCTCTGGTCTTCGCGCTCGCCTCGACTCCACTGCCCCGCCTGCTCGCCCTGCGCGAGTGGCCGCTGTACGCCGCGGTGCGGTGGGTGGCCCTGGAGGCGGTACGCGGCCGGGCTCGGCTCGGCGGCTTCTCCTGGGGCCGGCTCGCCTTCGGCCAGGCGAATGCCCCCTGTGCCGGCTGGGCCGCGGTCGGCGGCTGCCCAGCCCTGTCCTTCACCGTCGCGCTCCTGGGGTCGCTGCCGATGTACGGCGTGCCGGCGCGGCGCGGCGGCCGTCTCCGGGCCGGCGCGGCCGTGCGCCTCGGCACTGCCGTGCTGATCACGGCGCCGCTCGTCATCCCCGATGCGGGGACATCCGGGCCCAGGGCGGTGGTCGCCGTCGTCCAGGGCAATGTCGAACGTGAGCGCACGTCACGCCGGACGGCCGGGTCCTGGACCGACTGGGGAGCCTGGCGCTACGGGCGTCTGGTGGAGCGGGTACCGCCGGCTTCGGGCGCACCCTGTCCGAGCGGCTCGGCGTGTGGCCCGAAGTGCTGGTGGGCGCTCCCGTGCCGGTCGGGCTCGCACTGCCCCTTCGGCGCACCCGCCGCCCTGACGTCCAGCCTGAAGCGCCTGTCGGCCGCCCCTAGCATGGCCAGCCATTTACTAAGCTACTTAGCTGAATCCCATATAGTGCGGGTATGGAACTCGCCGCACTGCCCAGCCCCTCCACCGGGGTCCTCGACCTGGGGCCGATCCCGCTGAGGGCATACGCCTTCTGCATCATCGCGGGCGTCTTCGTCGCCGTCCGGCTCGGCACACGGCGCTGGGTGGCACGCGGCGGCAAGAAGGAGACGATCGCCGACATCGCCGTCTGGGCCGTGCCCTTCGGAATCGTCGGCGGCCGCCTCTACCACGTGATCACCAGCCCGGACGCGTACTTCGGCGCAGGCGGCGAGCCCGTCAAGGCCCTCTACATCTGGGAGGGCGGCCTCGGCATCTGGGGCGCCATCGCGCTGGGCGGATTCGGCGCCTGGATCGGGTGCCGTCGGCACGGTGTCCCGTTCCCGGCGTTCGCGGACACGGTCGCACCCGGCATCGCGCTCGCGCAGGCGATCGGACGCTGGGGCAACTGGTTCAACCAGGAACTGTTCGGCCGCCCGACGACGCTCCCCTGGGGCCTGGAGATCTCTACGGACAACCGGCCCGCCGGCTATGCGGACGTGGCGACGTTCCACCCGACCTTCCTGTACGAGTCGCTGTGGGACGTGGGCGTCGCGGTGCTGGTCATCTGGGCGGGCTCGCGCTTCGCCCTGGGCCACGGGCGGACCTTCGCGCTCTACGTGGCCGCGTACACGGTGGGCCGGTTCTGGATCGAGTACCTGCGGATCGACGAGGCGCACCGGTTCCTGGGCCTGCGGCTGAACGACTGGACCTCGATCGTGGTGTTCGCCGGTGCGGTCGCCCACCTGGTGGTCTCGGCGCGGCGGCGCCCGGGCGTGGAGGACATCGCACAGGACGACAGTGGGGCGGTCGCCCCCGAGACGGAGAAGGCGAGCGCATGAGCGGCAACAACGTCAAGTACAACAAGCTCAAGGTCGGAAAACTGCACACCCGGTCCGTGCCGAACAGGATCTTCGGATGGTCCCTGTTCTGGCTGGCCGCCGTGGTCGTCGTGGTGAACTGGATCGAGGAGTTCAGCAACCTGGAGGTACTCCCCGGCGGCCACTCCGTCCTCTATCTGGCAGGCGGCATGGTTGCGGCGGCCATCGGACTGTGGCGGGCCGGCGTGATGGACTCCAAGTCGTAGACGCTCCTCACCGCCGAGCCTGCTCGCGACCATCCCGGCATGCCGGTGCCCTCCCCAAGCAGCCTCCCCGGCAACGCGACTCCGGGTCGGCACCGACCAGTTCCACGACCCCAGCAGCCGTATCCTGCTCGGCTTCACGGGCCTGGCCGCACGCGCAACGCCCTGCCCTGCCCACCCGGACTCCCGCCCCCCATCGGCGCGCCGCGCCGATCCGCAGATCAAATGCGGTCGGGCCGTGGACCAGCAGGCCGACACCCTGGAATATGGAGCAACCGCCGGGCGAGGGAACGCCCGCCCCAGGCTCCCGACCCCGCTCGAGCAGGGGGCGCGCGCCCCGATCCGGTAACTGACGAGCAGGCACGGAACTGGTGGCATGGAGCAGGTACTGAGCCGAGGCCGCCGCACGGCGCGAAGCCCCGTGCCGGAAAGCCGATGCCGGCGGACGGCGTGGCCCGCTCCCCATACGGTCGCCTCGCCCGGCTCATGACTCCGTGAGCATCCAGCCCGGGACCCAGTCGGCACCGAAGAGTTCGTGGGCCATCACCGCGAAGAGCACCGGCAGGGTCAGCACCGTGCCGAAGGCCACCCGCCGGGTCAGGTCCGCGATTTCTGTGCGCCGCTCGGCGGCCTGCGCCCCCTCCTCCTCGGCTGCGGCCGCCTCGCTCGGCCCCGCGGCTACGGCCGGCCCCTCCGCCGTGGCGGTCGGTCCCCTGTCCGTTTCCGCGCCGCCGGCCGCCGGTTCGACGACCAGATCGGCCACACCCATGACGGACTCCTCAAGGCCGGCGAGCGATACGCCTTCCACCCTGGCCGCGGGTACCCCCACCACGTAGGGGTCACCTGTCCCGCCCATTAGGGCCGACCGGCCCCTGCGCCCGCCGCTGCTACGAAGGAGATTGGTAGCACCCCGCCATCGCGGCGGGGAGACGGAGTCCTTCCGCCCTAGCACAGAGAGAAGGGATCACCGTGATGTTCTGGTACAACGACCACGGCGTCAGCGGCTGGGGGTGGTTCGGCATGTCCCTCGGCATGGTTGTCTTCTGGGGCCTCATCATCACCGCCTTCATGCTGCTCTTCCGCACCCTGAACCGGCCCCCCGAGGACCCCGGCACCTCCACCCCGCCGCCTGCTCCCCCCGCGTCCGCCACCCCGGAGCAGCTGCTCGCCGAGCGGTTCGCCCGCGGCGAGATCGACGAGGAGGAGTACCGGCGCCGACTGGAGGTGCTGCGCACCGGCGGGCCCACCCTGACCAAGCAGTGACCAGAGCACTGCCAGGGACTGGACCGGCTCGCCTCAGAGGGGAGAAAGCCCCATGCGGGTGATCGCGCGAATCGGCGTCGCTCTCGCAGCTCTGGCCGCCGTGGCCCTCGCATCCGGCGACCGCCGGGGCAGACGTTCCGGCGGCTCCGGATGCCCGGTTCGGCCGGCACGCGCGGGACTGCGCGCAGAGCATGGGATTCTCCGGAACTCACAACCCGGGCCTGCACCAGGGTCGCGCCGGCATGTCCTGCTCGGCGTGCCGTCCGCACTGTCCGTCCTGCTGCCACCGGTGATCGGGCCGACCCCGGTGGGGGGATCGAGGTCACCCGTCCGCTCTGGATGTTCTGGCGGTTCTTCCCCATGGAGGAGTGGATCGGGGTCGCGTCGATCACCTTCGTCATCGCCGGCGTGTTCGGTCTGCTGTTCCTGGTGCCGTTTCTCGACCGCGGCCCAAACGCCGGTGGCGGGAGCGGAGGTTGGCCACCGCAACGGCTGTCGTGGTGCTCCTCGCGCTGCTCGCGATCACCGTGAACGTGCGGGTGAACAGCCCCGCTCCCGGCCCCGGCGGCGACGCAGGCGGCGGAAAGCGGGACACCCCCGCACTCGCACAGAAATACTAAGGTCGTTAGTTTGTTGGCAAGGGCTGCGGTCGATGCTCACCACGCACACCCGTCATCCGAAGGAGGGGCGCCCGTGCAGCACCACACAGATCACACGATCAGGCACCGCAAGGAGCGCAGTACCGCCGTGCTCGAACTGGGCGGGCTTCGCTGGGCGTCCCAGCAGAACGTCGCCGCCGCCGTCCTCGGGCGTCGGCCGGGAGTACTGGAGGTCGAGGTCAACCCGGTGGCCGAGACGGCGACCGTGGTCTTCGACCCGGACCTCACCTCGCTGGCCGAGCTGCGCCGCTGGGTGGAGGAATGCGGCTACCACTGCGCGGGCCAGTCCGTCCCTGCCCACCTGTGCGACCCGATGGCCGAGCCGGATCCGCCGCGCGCCGGCACGACGCACGGGCACGTCGGCCACGAAGGACACACGGCGGTCGCCGAGGCACCAGTCCCGGATGCCCATGCGGGACATGCGGGACATGCCGCGCACGCCGCACCGGAGGCGATGCCCTCTCCGCACGAGGTGATGGGCCACGGCGGACACGCGGGCATGTCCATGGCGCAGATGGTGGCGGACATGCGCAACCGCTTCCTCGTGGCCGTGCTGTTCTCCATACCCATCGTCATCTGGTCGCCGATCGGCGAGGACGCCTTCGGCCTGGACGTCCCGGTCCCCTTCGGCCTGCGCGAGGACGTGTGGGCGCTGCTGCTGAGCCTGCCGGTGATCTTCTACTCGTGCACGATCTTCTTCGACGGCGCGCTGCGCGCGCTGCGTGCCCGCACCTTGGACATGATGGTGCTGGTCGCGGTCGCCGTCGGTTCGGGGTGGACGTACTCCCTGATCGTCACCCTCACCGGGGGCGGTGACGTCTTCTACGAGGCGGCCACCGTGCTCGCTTCGTTCGTGCTGCTCGGTCACTGGTTCGAGATGCGCGCCCGCGGCGGCGCCAACGACGCCATCCGCACCCTTCTCGACCTCGCCCCGCCCAAGGCGCTGGTGGTGCGCGACGGCGAGCCGGTCGAGGTCCCCACCGCCGAGGTGATGGTGGGCGACCTCCTGCTGGTCCGCCCCGGAGCCAAGATCGCCGTCGACGGCGTCGTGGAGGACGGCGAGAGCGACGTCGACGAGTCGATGGTCACCGGCGAGAGCCTGCCCGTGCACAAGACCGTCGGCTCCCAGGTCGTCGGCGCGACCATCAACGCCAACGGCACCCTGCGCATCCGCGCCACCAAGGTCGGCGCCGACACCGCCCTGGCCCAGATCGTCCAGCTCGTCCAGCAGGCCCAGAACTCCAAGGCCCCCGGACAGCGCCTCGCCGACCGGGCCGCGTTCTGGCTGGTCTTCGTCGCCCTGATCGGCGGGGCCGCGACGCTGGCCGTCTGGCTGCTGGCCACCGACCGCTCGCTGGGCGCCGCCATGCTGTTCGCCATCACGGTCGTGGTCGTCACCTGCCCCGACGCCCTGGGCCTGGCCACCCCCACCGCCATCATGGTCGGCACCGGGCTGGGCGCGAAACGCGGTGTGCTGTTCAAGAACGCCGTCGGCCTGGAGGCCTCCGCCCGCATCCAGACCGTCGTCATGGACAAGACCGGCACCCTGACCAAGGGCGAACCGGAGGTCACCGACGTGATCACCGCCGACGGCATGTCCGAGGCCGAACTCCTGCGCCTGGTGGCCGCGGTGGAGCGAGAGTCCGAGCACCCGCTGGCCGAGGCCGTCGTCCACCACGCCGACGCTCAGGGAGTGGGCGCGGTGCGCGCCGCGAGCTTCGAGAACGTGCCCGGGCACGGCGCGATCGCCGACGTCGAGGGGCACCGGGTCGTGGTCGGCAACCACCGCCTGGCCGAGCGGGAAGCGATCGACCTGGGTGAACTGGCCCAGCTGCGCGAGGAGTTGGCCACCACCGGCCGCACCGTCGTCCTCGCCGCCGTCGACGGACACGCCGCCGGCCTGATCGGCATCGCCGACGCACCCCGGGAAACCTCCGCCGAGGCCGTCGCCGAACTGCACGCCCTCGGCGTCGAGGTGGTCATGCTCACCGGCGACAACCAGGCCACCGCCGACCGCATCGCCGAACAGCTCGGCATCGACACCGTGATCGCCGAGGTCCTGCCCGGAGACAAGGCCGCCAAAGTCGCCGAACTGCAGGCCGAAGGCCGCAAGGTCGCCATGGTCGGCGACGGCGTCAACGACGCCCCCGCCCTGGCCCAGGCCGACCTGGGCATCGCCATCGGCGCCGGCACCGACGTCGCCATCGAAACAGCCGACCTGGTGCTGATGCGCTCCGACCCCCTCGACGTCCCCACCGCCCTGCGCATCGGCCGCGGCACCCTGCGCAAGATGCGCCAGAACCTCGGCTGGGCCATCGGCTACAACTCCATCGCCCTGCCCATCGCCGCCGGCGTCTTCGAACCCGCCCTCGGCCTCGTCCTGCGCCCCGAGATCGCCGCCCTGTCCATGTCCGGCTCCAGCATCATCGTCGCCGTCAACGCCCTCGCCCTCAAACGCCTCCGGCTGCCCGCAGCGCCGGCCTCGCCCGCCGAAGCCGCGCCGCGTACCCCCGTGGCACCGAAAACCGCCCACAGCGCCTGAGCGGTCGACAACGCCACCCGCCGCACAGGCGCCGCAAGCAGCCCCGCCCAGCCTGCTTGGTGCACCCGGAGGCCCTTCCGGCCGACGGCCTCCTGGTAGTGACCGCCAGACCTCCTTCACGGGGCAGCCTTCGCGCGCCCCGCCGCCCGTCAAGGGAAGGTTCCCGATGAAGACCCTGCAAACGTTCGGCTGGCCCTTCGGCGCCACCGCACTCGGTCTGGCAGGCGCCTTACTGACCTGGGGCCCGGCGGGCCTAGCCGCCGTGGGCGTCCTGGCCGTGCTGGAGGTGTCGCTCTCCTTCGACAACGCCGTCGTCAACGCCACCGTGCTGCGCCGGATGAACGCCTTCTGGCAGAAGATGTTCCTCTCCGTCGGCATCCTCATCGCCGTCTTCGGCATGCGGCTGCTCTTCCCACTCCTGGTCGTGGCCGCCACCACCGGCGGCACCCCGGCCGCCGTCCTGGACATGGCCCTCAACCGCCCCGACGCCTACGCCGAACACCTGGAACACGCCCACCCCGCGATCGCCGCCTTCGGCGGGACCTTCCTGCTGATGATCGCCCTGGACTTCTTCCTGGACGAGGAGCGTGAGGTCCGCTGGCTGCGGCTCGTCGAGGGGGCCCTCGCCCGCGCCGCGCGGCTGGAGAGGCTCTCCGTCCTGGCCGCCCTGGCTGTGCTCGCCACCACCGCCCAAGTGCTGGCGGGCCCGAAGCAGAGCACCGTCCTGCTCGCCGGGGTACTCGGGCTGGCCACGTACCTGGCCGTCGACGGCCTGTCCCAGCTCTTCCAGCGCGAGGGCGACGGGCCGGCTGGTACCGAGCCCGAACAGGCCACGCCCGGTCCCCGCCCGCCGGCCCGCGGCAGGGCGGCGTTCTTCCTCTTCCTGTACCTGGAAGTCCTCGACGCCTCGTTCTCCTTCGACGGTGTGGTCGGCGCGTTCGCCATCAGCCAGAACATCTTCCAGATCGCCCTCGGCCTGGGCATCGGCGCCATGTACATCCGCTCTCTGACGGTCCATCTGGTGCGCCAGGGCACCCTGGACAACTACGTCTACCTGGAACACGGCGCCCACTACGCCATCGGCGCACTCGGCGGCATCCTCATCGTCTCCATCCGCTACGACGTCCCCCAAGCGGTCACCAGCGCCATCGGCGTCGCCTTCATCCTCGCCGCCTTCCTGTCCTCCCTGGCCCGCAACCGCCGAGCCCGGCAGACCGCTGTCATCCTCGCGCCAGGCGCGCCCCCGGCCCCCGGCGCACCCGGCCCCGACAAGCCGGAACCCGCACACGACGGCGCCGACGCATGACAGGGACCGCACAAGCGCGGGCGGCTGCCGGGACGGGGCCGAACGGCCTGCGCGATCAGGGACTCCTGGCCCTCTCCATACCCCGCCGGCCCCTGCCCGTGCGGTCGGCCGGGGAGCAGTATCGACAGTACCCACCAATACCCGGTGGGGGTATACAAACCATCCGCCAAAAGGCATCGAAGGAGGAAACCATGCAGCGCAAGAACTACGCCCCGTACGCGATCGCCGCGGCAATCCTCGTCGTGGGACTCGTCGCGCTGGGGACATCCCTGAGCTCCCTGCTGTTCCTGGCGGTCTTCGCCGCCTGCCCGCTGATGATGATGTTCATGATGCGCGGCATGCACGGAGGCGACGGCCACGACCAGCACAGCGGCCATGAAGGCCACCAGCACGACCACCGCCCCACCAACAGCCAGGACCGGCTGCACAAGCACCTGTGAGCGGCCCTCCCGCCGGTCACAGGCACGGGCTCCGCATCGGCCGAAACCACTGGCGGCACGCACCTGGAAGCCCGCGGAATCGAGAAGGCCCATCCGCGCGGGGTGTGGCCGTGGCGCCCCCGGGCCGAGGTGCTGCGCGGCTCCGAACTATTTCTGGCGCGAACGCGTCAACGGCATCGGCTGTCGTTCTCTCGGTGAACGGCTGCATCATGATGGGCCTCGGCAAGGGCTGACCGACCCCGTCGGACGACCGGTCGACAAGGAAAGCGGGCCTGCCGTCTCCGGCAGACCCGCTGTTCGGCACTCCGGCATCTCCGCCGTCTCCGCCCCCGAGGGACTCGGGCCGACGTGTCAACACCGCTTGTCGGCAGGCATGATGGGGCCGTCGGCACCCTGCCACAGGGCGACCAGCGCCGTGAGAGGCTGCGAGAGATGGAGAGCGCGTGTCACGCCAGGTACTGACGGTCCGTCCCGACGGATCCGGCGGCTTCCGCACGATCGGTGAAGCGCTCGCGGGGGCGCGCAGCGGTGCGGTGATCAGCGTGGGGCCCGGGACCTACGAGGAGAGCCTCGTCGTCGGCACCCGGGTGACCATCGTCGCCGAACAGTCGCGGGGGACGGTGGAGATACGCCCCCGGCGCGGCAGCGCGGTCAGCCTGCGCGCCGACGCGGTGATGCTCACCGACCTGGTGCTGCGCGGCCGGGACGAGGACCTGCCCGTCGTGGACGCGGTCCGCGGCCAGGCGGCGATGGAGGGCTGCGACGTGACCGGCTCCGCGTGGACGGCCGTCCTCGCCCGGGAGACCGGTTCGCTGGCCATGCGCGACTGCCGGATCAGCAACGGCGCGGGGGCCGGGGTGGTCGTCACCTCGGCGGTGGAGAGCTCGCTCGAGTCCTGCACCTTGGAGCATCTGGGCACGTCCGGCGTGGTCATCGGCGAACGCGGCCGGGTCACGGTGCGCGGCTGCACCGTGCGCGACGCGCGGTCCAACGGGATCCTGGCCAACGGCGACGCCCAGGGGTCCGTCGAGGACTGCGACATCTCCTCCACCGACCAGCCGGCCGTGGCGCTGGAGGGCCGCTGCACCACCCGCGTGCTGCGCACGGTCGTCCACGACGTGGCGATCGGGGTGCTGGTGAGCAGTGCCTCCCGCACCGTGCTGGAGGACATCAGGGTCACCGCGACCACCGGTCCGGCCTTCGTCGTGTCGCAGGGCAGCGACCCGCTGCTGCGTCGCTGCCGCACGGCCCGCACGACGGGCAACGGCCTGCTGGTCACCGACCGGGGGCGCGGCACCTACGAGGACTGCTGGCTGGACTCCTCCCAGGCGCCCGCGCTGCGGGTGGCCGGCTCCGGCTCGCCGTCGCTGGCCTCCCTGACGGTGCGGGACTGCGCCGCCCCGGCCGCCCTGCTGCTGGAGGAGGAGTCCACCGCCGAGCTCGACCGGGTGGAGGTGGTCGACGCCGCGGGGGCCGGGATCCGGATCGCGACCGGCGCCAACCCGATGATCCGCCGCGCCCGGATCAGCGGCGCGGGCGGCAACGGCGTCGAGGTCGTCAAGGACGGCCGGGGCCGGCTGGAGGACAGCGAGATCGCCCGGACCGGCGCGGCGGGCATCCATGTGGAGAGCGCGGGCAACCTCTACGTCGGCGGCACCACCGTGCTCGCGCCGACCGCCGCGGGCCTGTCCGTGGGCACGGACGGGACCGTCACGGCCCGCGACTGCGAGATTCGCGAGGCCGGCGCCGACGGCGTGGTCGTCGAGGCGGACGGCGAACTGACCGGCGCCCGGCTCCAGGTCGTCGGCGCCCCGGAGTGCGGCGCCGTGATCCGGCAGGGCGGGCGGGCCGCGCTCAACGGGTGCACCCTGGCCGGCAGCGGCAAGGACGGACTGCGGGTGGAGACCACCCTGCCGGTGTCCGTCGTCAACTGCACGGTCCGCGACAACGCGGGCAGCGGCCTGGTCCAGTCCCAGCCCGGCGACCGGCTGGCGGTCGAAGGCCTCACCACCAGCGGCAACGGCCGTCGCGACGCCTGGGGATACGGCGACGCCGAGGGCACCGACCCGGCGGGCACCGCGCCGGACGGCGCGGACGCGCCCGAGCAGAGCGGTCCGCTCGCCGAGCTGGAGGCGCTGATCGGGCTGTCCAACGTCAAGCAGCAGGTCCGCACCCTCGTCAACCTCACCCAACTCGCCCAACGTCGGGCCCAGTTGGGCATGTCGGCGCCGCCGATGAGCCGCCATCTGGTGTTCTCCGGACCGCCCGGCACCGGCAAGACCACCGTCGCACGCCTCTACGGCACCGTCCTGGCCCAGCTGGGCGCGCTGCGCTCCGGGCACCTGGTCGAGGTCTCGCGCGCCGATCTGGTCGCCCAGGTCATCGGCGGTACCGCCATCAAGACCACCGAGACCTTCAACAGGGCGCTGGGCGGGGTGCTGTTCATCGACGAGGCCTACACCCTGACCGCCGACAGCGGACGTTCGGGACCCGACTTCGGACGGGAGGCCGTGGACACCCTGCTGAAGCTGATGGAGGACCACCGCGAGGACGTGGTGGTCGTCGCGGCCGGCTACTCGGGCGAGATGCAGTCCTTCCTCAACAGCAACCCCGGGCTGGCATCCCGCTTCTCGCGGACCGTGGAGTTCGAGAACTACGCGGTGCACGAGCTGGTGGCCATCGTGGAGAGCATGTGCGCCCGGCACCAGTACGAGCTGGGCGAGGGCGCCGGCGCCGCGCTCGCCGTGCACTTCGACCGCATGCCCAAGGACGCCGCGTTCGGCAACGGCCGCGCCGCCCGCCAGGTGTTCGAGGAGATGGTCGACCGGCAGGCCGTACGGCTGGCCAGTCAGGCCGAGGTGAGCGAACGGGACCTGAGTCTGCTGCTCGCCGAGGACACCGGGGCGCAGGTCCCGGCCGGCCCGCACGGGGACGCGGACGAGCCCGAGCGCGGCGACGCCCTGTCCCGGCTCGGCGCGATGGTGGGGCTGGCGGCCGTGAAGCGCGACGTCACCGATCTGGTCAACCTGCTGTCGACCGCCCGACGGCGGGAGGCCGCCGGGCTGCCGAGCCCCCGGGTCAGCCACCATCTGGTCTTCACCGGCCCGCCGGGCACCGGCAAGACCACCGTGGCCCGGCTCTACGGCGAACTGCTCGTCTCGCTCGGGGTGCTGCCGCAGGGCCAACTCGTCGAGGTGGCGCGGGCCGACCTGGTGGGCCGCTACGTCGGCCACACCGCGCAGTTGACCCGCGAGGTCTTCGAACGGGCCCGCGGCGGCGTGCTGTTCGTCGATGAGGCCTACACGCTCACGCCTGCGGGCGGCTCCTCCGGCTCCGACTTCGGCCAGGAGGCGGTCGACACCCTGCTGAAGCTGATGGAGGACCACCGCGACGAGGTGGTCGTCATCGTGGCCGGCTACACCCGGGAGATGGAGTCCTTCCTGGCGTCCAACTCGGGCCTGTCTTCGCGGTTCTCACGACGCGTGGAGTTCGCCGACTACACCTCCGACGAGCTGGTCACCATCGTCCGGATGCACGCGGACGGTTCGGGCTACGAGTGCGGGCCCGGGGTCGGCGCGCTGCTGCGCGAGTACTTCGACTCCCTGCCGCGCGACCGCTTCTTCGGCAACGGGCGGCTGGCCCGGCAGGTGCTGGAGTCCATGATGACCCGGCAGGCCGGCCGGGTCAGCGCCATGGCCGCACCGGGCCTGGACGACCTGCGGCTGCTGCTGCCCGCCGACGTGCCGGGGGTGCGGACGCCGGCCCCGGAGAGCTGACCGGAGTGCCGACCGGACGGCTGCGGGGAGGGCCGCTCGCGGGTGACGGCTGCCCGTAGGATGCGGGACATGTCTCGCCGCCCTCGACTGGCCCATCTCCCTTGCACGGCAGGGATGTTGACCGTCTCCTTGTGCCTGGGAGCCCTGCTCCCGCTGGTGAGCGGGCCCGAGGCCGCCGCCGCGGACGGCGCTCCGGTACGGCTGCCCGTGATGCCCGCTCGACTGGACGCGGACGCCGCCTGCACCGGGGCCTCCGCCCAGCGGGCCACCACCGTGCCCTGGGAGCAGGGGAGCCTCCAGCTGACGGGCACCTGGCCGTTCTCGGACGGCTCCGGGGTGACGGTGGCGGTGGTGGACACCGGCGTGTCCACGACGGCGCCCGCCCTGTCCGGCCGGGTCGCCGCGGTGGGGGCGGCGGGCCAGGACTGCGTGGGGCACGGGACGTTCGTCGCGGGGCTGGTCGCGGCCGCCACGGTCGACGGCGTGCGGTTCGCGGGGGTCGCACAGCGGGCGAGGATCCTCGCGGTGCGCGGCACGGACGAACGGGGCGCGGCCACGGCGCAGAGCGTCGCGTCGGGGATCGCCGAGGCGACGGCGGCCGGCGCCGACGTGATCACCGTCTCGTCGGCCCTGACGCAGGGGTCGACCGGGCTGACGAAGGCCGTCGAGGCGGCCCTGGCGAAGGACGTGCTGGTGGTGGCGGCGGCCGTGCCCGACCCTCCGACCGGGTCCTCGGCCCGGGACGAGGAGCCGACCCCGCAGGCGTACTGGCCCGCCGCGCAGTCCGGTGTGCTGTCGGTGCTTGACGTGGACGCGCAGGGACAGCGTGCGGACGACGCCCTGCTGCCGCGCGCCGCCGACCTGGCGGCCCCCGGCGACGGGGTGGTCGGGATCGGTCCGCGCGGCAGCGGGCACTTCATCGGCTCGGGGGCCTCCTTCGCCGCCGCGTACGCGGCCGGGACCGCGGCGCTGGTGCGCTCCTCCCACCCGGACCTCACGGCCGCGCAGACGGCCGCCCGTCTCACCTCGAGCGCCTACCCCGACGACGTCCCCCGGCTCGACCCGTTCGCGGCCGTGACCGAGGTGGCGCCGGAGACGCCCGGCCGGGCTGCGGCCCCCGAGCCGCAGGCACCGGTGCAGCTGCCCGGGGACGACGCGGCCCGGCCGATCCGCCGGGCCGGGCTGTTCGCGGCGGCGGGCGCGGCCCTGGTCCTCCTGGTGGTCTGGGCCGCCCTGGCCCTCCCCCGAGCCCGCACCCGCAACTGGCGGCCGGCCGGCGCTCCGGGCGCCGACGAGCCCGGCGGCGCCCGGAGTTGAGGGGCGGAGCCGACGCCCGGACGCCCGGGGGCGAGGGGCGGACGACGCCCGCCCCCCGGGCGCCCTCCGTCAGGCGTTCCCGCCCTCCCCTTCCCCTTCCCCGTCCCCGGCGGGCTCCGCCGGCTGCGCCAGCGCCGTCTGGATCAGGTTCGCCTTGCGCCGGGCGATGTACTGCGCACGGCCCGCCGGCAGGTTGCGCGGCTTGATGTTGCCGAAGACATAGCCCTCCGACGGCGGGCAGGACAGCAGCACCCCCGGGGTGTTGACCTCGTCCAGACGGCGCAGCAGCTGGTCGTTGAGGCCGCGGCCGGCGCCGGTGGCGGAGCGGACCGCGACGACGTGCAGTCCCAGCTCGTGCCCCAGGGCCAGGTGGTCGAAGAGCGGGGCGAAGGGGTGGTCGAAGTTGTTGCTGCCGACCACCATGTCGTAGTCGTCGACCAGCACGAACAGCCGGGGCCCCTGCCACCAGTCGGCGAGACGCATCCGGGCGGGGGTGATGTCCGGCCCCGGCAGCCGGGTCTTGAGCGCGCGCGCCGAGCCGGCGACGAGTTCCTTCAGGGCGTCGACGGAGACGGCGTGGCCGAGCTGGTACTCCGGCGGGACGGCGTCCACGAGCTCGCGCCGGTAGTCGACGACCAGGACCCGCGCCTCGCTGGGAGCGTAGCGGGCGGTGACGGCCTGCGCGACGAGCCGCAGCAGGTTGGTCTTGCCGCTCTCGGTGTCGCCGACCGCCACCAGGTGCGGGGTACGGCTGAAGTCGTGCCACACCGTGGAGAGCTTCTCCTCGTCCTGGCCCAGCGGCAGCCGCAGCCCGTCGCCCAGCTCGGGGGCGGGCAGCGTCGAGGCCGGCAGCCGGTGCGGCAGCATCCGCACGGCGGGCGCGGGCTCGCCCGGCCAGTGCGCGGCGGTCCTCTCCACCAGGGCGGTGACGCCGTCGACGAGGTCCTCCGTGGTGCTGACGCCGTCGAGCCGGGGCAGCGCGGTGAGGAAGTGGAGTTTGCCGTCGACCGTGAGGCCGCGTCCCGGCAGCCGGGGCACGACGGCGGCCTTGCGCACGTCCACCACGGAGTCCATGGGGTCGCCGAGCCGCAGCTCCAGCCGGGTCGCGCTCTGGTCGCGGACCTGCGCGCTCAGTTCCACCCAGCGGGTGGTGGTGACGACCAGGTGGATGCCGTAGTTGAGACCGCCGGTGGCGAGCTGGTTGAAGGTGGGCAGCAGATGGTCGAAGTTCTGCTTGACCTGTGCCCAGCCGTCCACCACCAGGAAGACGTCCCCGTGCGTCTCGTCGGCGAACTCCCCGGCCGCGCGCCGCCGCCGGTAGCCGGCCATGGAGTCGATCCCGTGGTCGAGGAAGAACTGCTCGCGGTGGTTGAGGACGGCGGTGACCTCGGCCACTGTGCGGCTGATCCGCTCGCTGTCGAGCCGGGAGGCGACCCCGCCGACGTGCGGCAGCCCGGCGAGCGAGGAGAGCGTGCCGCCGCCGAAGTCGAGGCAGTAGAACTGCACTTCGGCCGGGGTGTGGGTGAGGGCCAGGGAGGCGAGGAGAGCGCGCAGCACGGTGGACTTGCCGCTCTGCGAGCCGCCGGCGATGGCGACATGGCCACCGCCCGCGGACAGGTCCAGCACCAGCGGCTCGCGTCGCTGGTCGAAGGGCTTGTCGACCAGGCCGACGGGGACGCGGAGCCGGCCGGCGCCGGGCCAGCGGGTGGCGCTCAGGCCCCGGTCGGCGGTGGGTTCGAGGCCGGGGAGCAGGGCGTCCAGGGTGGGCGGCTCGTCGAGCGGCGGCAGCCAGACCTGGTGGGCTTCGGGGCCGGAGTCGCGCAGCCGGTCGACGGCCACGGCCAGCAGGCTCTCGGCGGACTCCGTCTCCTCCTCCGGCTGGGGGGCGGGGGCGGCGGAGGTCCGCGGGACCACCCAGCCGGCCGTCCAGGGCACGACCTGGCTGGCGACCCTGGCCTGCACGGCCGCGCCGCGGCGGCGCCGGTAGGGCCCCGAGACGTAGGCGGCGCGGAACCGGGTCAGCGCCTCCACCCCGCTCTTGAGATAGCCGGCGCCGGGCTGCGAGGGCAGCTGGTAGGCGTCGGGGACGCCGAGCACCCCGCGGCTCTCCATGGCGGAGAAGGTGCGCAGGCCGATCCGGTAGGACAGATGGCTCTCCAGCTGGTGCATGCGCCCTTCGTCCAGGCGCTGGGAGGCGAGCAGCAGATGCACGCCCAGCGACCGGCCGAGGCGGCCGATCATCACGAAGAGGTCCATGAACTCCCGGTGTGCGGCCAGGAGTTCGCTGAACTCGTCGACGACGACGAAGAGGCTGGGCAGCGGCGCCAGCGGGGTGCCGGAGGTGCGGGCCTTCTCGTACTCCAGGGCGGAGGTGTAGTTGCCGGCCGCGCGCAGCAGCTCCTGGCGTCGCATGAGTTCGCCGTGCAGGGCGTCCTGCATGCGTTCCACCAGGGCGACTTCGTCCGCGAGGTTGGTGATGACGGCGGAGGTGTGCGGGAGTTCGTCCAGGCCGAGGAAGGTCGCCCCGCCCTTGAAGTCGACCAGGATGAAGTTCAGCGTCTCGGAGGAGTTGGTGAGGGCCAGTCCGAGGACCAGGGTGCGCAGCAGCTCGCTCTTGCCGGAGCCGGTGGCGCCGATGAGCATGCCGTGCGGGCCCATGCCGCCCTGCGCGGACTCCTTGATGTCGAGTTCCACGGGTGTGCCGTCGGCGCCGACCGCCACGGGGACCCGTAGCCGGGCGGCCCCCGTGTGGCGCTTCCAGAGGGTGTCGGGAGTGTGCCGGTAGAGGTCGGGGATGCCGAGCAGGGTGGTCAGCTGCACGTCGGCGCTGAGGGGTTCGGCGACGTCCACGGCCAGGCTCATGCGGTACGGGGCGAGCAGCCGGGCCAGCGCCTCGGCTGCGACGGGTCCGACCTGGTCGGGACGGCCGAGGAGGGTGGTCTGCTCCTTGCGGCTGCGGTCGGTGCGCACCAGGCGGACCGCCGCCGGGGCCACGTCGAGGCGCAGAGTGGTGCGGCCGGGACGCCAGGCGAAGGCTCCGGAGAGGTCCAGCACGACGGTGTTGCGGAAGCCGGGGCCGTCCAGGCGGTGACCGGCGGGCACGGTGACGCCGTCGACCACGATCACGGTGTAGGGCTCGTCCCGGCCCGGCGCCGCGTCCGGGTCGAAGACGGGGCGCTCGGTGAACTCGGCGCCCAGCAGGTCCTCCAGGTCGTTGAAGGTGCCGGCCACCATGCGGGCGGCGCCGGCGCCGTCCTGCTCCTGTGGATGCAGGTTGTGGGGCAGCCACTTGACCCATTCCCAGTCCGCGCGCCGCTCGTCCGAGACGCACAGCGCGATCCACAGCTCCTCCGGCGGGTGGAACACGGCGAGCTGGCACAGCGCCGCGCGGACCATGGCGCGGGCGGCGGGCTCGTCACCGCGGGTCAGCACCCGCGACCAGGACCGCAGATAGAGCGCGATGGGCTGGCCGGGGACGGTGCTGTAGGCGCGGATGAAACGGCGCAGGGCGTGCGCGCTGAGCGGCTCCAGGTCCTCGACGGGCTTGGTGGACAGCGGGTTGAGCCGCATCGCGAACTGCTGTTCGCCGACGGCTATCCGGACCTCGCCGAAGTCCTCGTCCTTGACCCGCCGTTCCCACAGCCGGGTGGTGCGCACCATCGTGCGCAGCGTCCGGGGGTGCGGATGCCGCCAGGCGAGGGCCAGTTGCTGTTCGACGACGGCCCGGTGGACCTGGCGCCGGATCTGGGTGAGATAGCGCAGATAGTCCCGGCGTTCGCCGCGCAGCCGCTGCTTGCGCTCGCCGGCCTTGCGCATGACCTGGCCGACCATCATGGCCCCTGAGGCCAGCACCATCATGCCCAGCGCGATGTAGGTGAAGGAGCTGTTGCCGCCGCCCGGCCTGATGAAGATCAGCATCATGGACACGGACATCATGGCCATGGGCAGGTATGTCCAGACCGCCGAGCTGTCCGGCACGGTCTCCGGGAGCGTCGGGGGTTCCTGCAGGCTCAGCTCGCCCTCGGGCATGTCGGGGCCTCGACGACGGGCCGGCCTGCGGAAGAGAACCACGCTCAACGCAACTGCTCCTTAGAGGGATCGGGGCTTCGCGCCGCAGAACGGGGCGCTGATCCCCCGGCGTTGTGACACGCCGTCGGTTCGGGGCCCATAATTCTGTTCGACTGCCCATCGGTAGTCTGCATGGCGACGACACGTACGTCCAAGCAGCCACCGGCCCAACTCCCGTCGGAGCCCTGCCAGTTCGGCACCCGACCTCCGGCCTCGCCCGGCTCGACTCATGGAGACGTGAGACCCACGATGACCGACAGCTCCGTTGCGGGCCTGTGCCGCCTCACCGTCCGGGCCCCGGCCAGGACCATCGACCTGGCCGTGCCCTCGGACGTGCCCGTGGCCGATCTGCTGCCCACCGTCCTGCAGTACGCGGGCGAGGAGGCCGAGGAGAACGGTCTGGAGCACGACGGCTGGGTGCTGCAACGCCTCGGCGGGGCCGCGCTGGACGACGAGGCCACCCTGGCCGCCCTGGACCTCAAGGACGGCGAGGTCCTGTACCTGCGGCCGCAGACCGAGTCGCTGCCGGAGGTCCGGCTCGACGACCTGGTGGACGGCATGGCGACGGTGACCCGGGACCGGCTGCACAGCTGGGACGCGGCGGCCGGCCGGCGACTGCTGCTCGGCATGGCGGTGGCCGCCCTGACGCTGGCCCTGGCGGTGCTGGCGTGGCCCGGCGGTCCGGCCGGGCCGCGGATCGCCGTCGCCGGCGTGGCCGGGCTGCTGCTGCTCGCCGGGGCCGCCTCCGCGAGCCGCGCGGTCGGCGACGCGGCGGCCGGCGCCGCGCTCGGGTTCATGGCCGGACCCTTCCTGGCGCTGGCCGGCTGGCTGCAGCCGGGCGGCGAGATCGCGGGCCCCCAGGCCCACCAGGTGCTGGGCGCCCGGCTGCTGGCCGCGGCCGCCGCCTGTGCGGGCGGAGCGGTGCTCGCCCTCGCCCTGACGGCCGTGCGCACACCGCTGTTCGTGGCCTCGGCGCTGGTGTCGCTGGCCGGGGTGGGCGCCGGCGTCCTGATGAGCCTGTTCGACCTGAGCGTGGACGGTGCGGCGGCGGCCGTGGCCTCGCTGGCCGTGCTGCTGGGCGGCTTCGTGCCCGCCCTGTCGTTCCGGCTGGCCGGGATGCGCATGCCGGCCCTGCCGACCAACCCGCAGCAGCTCCAGGAGGGCATCGAGCCCTACCGGGGCGAGGACGTGACGACCCGCACCGAGCTGGCGAGCGGCTGGATGACCGCCCTCTACGCCGCCTCGGGCATCCTGTGCGCGGGCTGCCTGGCGCCGCTGGCCCGCAACCCGGCGCTTCCGGAGGCGCTGACCGCCTCGGTGCTCGCCCTGCTGCTGCTGGTGCACGGCCGGGGCATGGTCAACGTGTGGCAGCGGCTGGCGCTGGTGCTGCCCGGCGTCTGGGGGGTGGCCCTGCTGGTGTTCGCCCTGACGTCCGACACCGCCGCGGCCGACCGGCCCGCGGTGGTGGCCGGGCTGCTGGCGTCGGCCACCGTGCTGGCGGTCGCCTCCTGGACGGTGCCGGGCCGGCGGATGCTGCCCTACTGGGGCAGGGCTGCGGAGCTGCTGCAGTCGCTGCTGGCCATCGCCCTGCTGCCGCTGGCGCTGTGGGTGCTCGGCGTCTTCGCCGCGCTGCGCGCCATCAACGGCTGACCCGGGCCACGGGAACGACGTGCAGGACCACTTCGACGCGAACGGCCCCGCACTGCGGGGGCCGGTGCGGACCGGCTGACCGGAAGGACCGCGGTTCATGCAATCCAAGCGCGACCAGGTGCAGGCGCACGCCTTCGTCATGGGCCGCCTCACTTCGGGCATGCTGCTCGCCGACCCGGACGCCCCCGAGAGCCCGCTGGGGCGCACCACGCGCGGGGCGGGCATCGGCGTGGTGATCGCGGTGCTGATCTCCGCGGGGGCGGTGGTGTTCGGGCTGATCTCGCCGGGCGGCAACGACTCCTGGCGCAGCGGGAAGAACCTGATCGTCAACCGGGACACCGGGGCCCGCTACCTGTACCTCGACGGACGGCTGCGGCCGGTCCGCAACTACTCCTCCGCGCTGCTCATCGGCGGCGCGGACCTGGAGACCACGGACGTGGGGACGGCCTCGCTGCGGGGCACCCCGGTGGGCGCCGCGGTCGGCATCCCGGGGGCGCCGGACTCGGTGCCCTCCGCGGGCGACCTGGAGTCGGACGCGTGGGCGGTCTGCTCGGCGACGGCCACGACGTCCGGCGACGCCGGGAGCGACGGGGCGGCGACGCGGGCGCTGACCGCGCTGGCCGCGGGCACGCCCCTGGACTCGACCGCGCTCGGGGCGGACGAGGCGCTGCTGGTCAGCGGCCCGGACAAGAAGAAGTACCTGATCTGGCAGGGCAGTCGGCTGCCGCTCGACACCGCGTCCGGGGCGCTGCTCTCGCTGGGCTACAGCTCGGTGGCGCCCCGCCCGGTGTCGGCCGCGTTCCTGGACGCGTTCGTGCCCGGTCCGGCCCTGACGCCGCCGTCGGTGACGGGTCTGGGGAAGCAGGGTCCCTCGCTGGGCGGCACGGCGACCAAAATCGGCCAGGTCTTCCAGGTGACGGTGCCGGGCGGCACGGCGACGGGCTCCGGCGAGCCGGACGACGTCCAGTACTTCCTGCTGCGGGACTCCGGCCTGGTCCCGGTGACCCCGACCGCGGTGGCGCTGCTGCTGGGCGATCCGGCCGTGCGGTCGAAGGCGTACGGCGGCGCGTCGCCGACGGCGCTGCCCATCGGCACGGACCTGCTCAAGGACCACCAGGCGCCGGGCACCACCGGTCGTGACCCGTCGGTGGCCGGGCTGCCGGACAGGCCGCCCCGGGCGGCCCGGGTGCCCGACGGCCGGGCGGCGTGCGCACGGGTGCAGCCCGGCGACGACGGCGTCCGCGTCAGCTCGGTGCTGGTGCCCGCCGGCGCGCTGACCCCGGTCGCCCAGCACAGCGGCGACGCGGTGGCGCAAGCCTGTCTGCCGGTGGACGCGGTGGTGATCCGGCCCGGTCACGGCGTGCTGGCGCGGGCGCTCGGCGCGGGCGGCGGGACGGTCGGCGCCACCACGTACTTCGTGGCCGACGACGGGGTGAAGTACCGGGTCGGCTCGAAGGAGGGGCTCGCGGCGCTCGGTTGGACGGAGTCCGACGTACAGGGGCTGCCCTCCCCGCTGTTGGCGATGGTGCCGACCGGCCCGGACCTGAGCCCGCAGGCGGCGACCGGCGCGGCGCCCGCGTCGTCGGCGCGAACCTGCGCGGGAGCCTTTGCCGACGCCGCGGACGGACCCGGGGCACAGACCGGGACAGCCGCCGGTGACGACAAGTTGCAAGCACGTAAAGGAAGTTGACGATTCGCCAATACGTCGACGCGCCGATCGCTTCGCATTGCACGCTTCTCCCCGGCGAGCCTAGGCTCGCTGGTGCCGCAGTTGTGTCGGCACCCAGTTCTCGAAAGGCGGACCCATGGCAGGAACAGGTCAGCAGTCAAACGAACAGGCGACCCGGAACGGGATCCAGGCCCTGGAGAGCGCTTTCAGTGGCATCCTGAAGTCCCGGCAGGACGTGGACAACACCCGCGCCACCCTGTCCACGGGCTACCAGGGCAGTGACGGCGGCCAGTTCGGCGGTCTCCTCAAGCAGTGGGACGAGCAGTGCGACAGCATTCTGCGCAGTCTCGAGGACATGGTCGACAAGCTGAACCAGAGCCTCACCCAGCACGGCAAGACGCAGGGCTCCTCGAACGAGGCGATCAACTCGGCCTACAACCAGGCGCAGGCGGCCTACGACCAGCTCATCGGCTGAGCGAGCCGCTTCCCCGGAGTCCGGATCCCTACCGCACCGTCCCCATCGCGCAGCCCGCGTGGCGCGGTCCCCATCGAGCAGGAGGCCTCATGCCCGACAATCTGACCGACGGTTACATCTACGTCGACTACAACCACATGAACAACGCCGCCGACGACATGGTCCAGCAGACCAAGGCGATAGCGAACACGCTGGCGTCGCTGGAGGCGGAGCTGAACGAGCTGGTCAAGTCCTGGTACGGCGAGGACGCCGACGTCTACCGCCAGAAGCAGGCGGCGTGGGACCAGGCGGTGAAGAACATGGAGAACCTGCTGACCTCGCACTCCGCGCTGCTGACGGACATCTCCGACAACTACCGCTACAGCGAGAACTCGCTCTCCCAGATGTGGTCCGAAGTACGCATCGGCCGCTGACCGAGGGGCGTCGCGGAACGGAGCCTCCGGTGAACCGGGCAGACGGCCACCAGGGCGCCGCCCGTCCGGTTCCCCTGCCACCGCGCGCCTCCTCCCCCAGCCCCTCTCCCCGTCCCTTCGCCGACCGAGCACCCACGAGGACCACGCCATGGCGGACCTGACCCATCTGAACGGACAGCAGCTCAAGCAGTTCCGTGAGCACGACCTGGCGACGTTCATCACCGATCTGAAGAACATCGTCAAGGACGACCCCAACGGGGTCCTCGCGCTGCACAGCATCGTCAGGGGCACGATCCCCTCGCAGTACATCGGGGAGAACTCGGTGCTCGGCATCGGTCTGATGACGGGCGACGACACGGTGTACGGCAAGACGCTGGTGGACGCCGCGCTCAAGTCGGCGAAGTCGATCGACGACGTCTTCGGCGACCAGGGCCTCCTCTTCGACGACATCGACGACAGCCTGGAGACCACCATCACCACCCTGCTGAACACCCAGGGCTCCTCCCTGGAGAACATCAGCGGGGAGAAGTTCCTGGACGTCTGGTCCGGGGTCGACGAAGACCTCGAAGGCTCGTCGGACTCCGAAGACTGAGCCGCGGCCTCCCCCGGCACTGCGCCGCCGGCGCCCCCTCCTGCACGCCCGCCTCCCTCCACCCAGCGGAGTCCCGTCATGCCAGTCACCTCCGATCCCGGCGACTACTGGGGCCAGGCGGTCACCCTCTACACCGGGTACAACGTCCCCAGTCGCAAGAAGCTGTTCGACACCCTCAAGAGCAGTGAGGGCGTGCCGTTGATGCGGCTGGGCTTCGAGATCCTGGCGTCGACCGAGCTGACCGTGAACAACTTCACCGCCCTGGTGGGCTGGCACACCCAGAAGGGCGAGGACTACGACCTGGCGTTCGTCGAGGCGGGCGGCGACGGCAAGCGCTCCGGCGGCACCCTGTACCAGGCGACCATCGTCTTCATCGGCATACCCGACGAAGACGGCACCGGACGGCTGCTCCATGCGGGCGAGCTGTGGAGCGCCGGAAAGTTCACCGGCGTCCTGGGCAACGAGTGGGACCTGAGCCTGCTCCAGCAGTACCAGAGCGGGTCGAAGGCCGCGATCAACGCGCTGCGCGCCGACCGCACCACCCGGCACTTCGAGTTCAGCGGCCTGAGCGTCCAGGACACCGAGGCCGTCGACGTCGACTCCTTCGAGCGCACCGCAATGGCCTACGACCGGGGGCTGAAGTTCTTCGAGGACCACGCGGCGATCCTGAAGCAGTGGGAGACGTCCCTCGGGGAGGAGAACGCCGCCTGGCACGGCCAGGCGGCCGGCCTGTTCTGGCAGCTGGTCCACCAGCTCCACAAGAACTACGACAGCTATGTCGAACAGCTCACCGAGGACAGCACAGGGACCGCGGCGGCCATGCTCAACGGTCATGTGCCGAAGTCGAAGCTCGCCCGGGCGCTGGCGACCGCCCAGACGGCCCTCATGACGGAGGCCAAGGCGCTCAGCGACGCCTGGGACACCTGGGCGACCAACGGCAGGCACGATCCGCACCAGATCCTGATGGAGGTCCTCCAGGAGGTCTCCGTGTGGGTGCTGGACAACCAGATCAGACACACCACGGTGACCTCCAGCGAGGCGGGGGCGGACTACAACACCGACGCCGGGTTCGTCCAGCACCATCCCACCTACGGCAACCTCCGCGACATGGCCACCTGGGTGAAGATCGGCGACGAGGCCGTGACCCGGTGGAACAAGCACGTGGAGGACGTCCTCGTCGCCGCGGCCCAGGTCTCGCTCACCACGCTCAAGACGGCGTGGAGCGATGTCTCGGACGCCTTCAGTGAGATCCGTACCAAGGACACCTCGACGCTGACCGAGTCGTACGAGGACGACCGGCGCCAGATCGCCGAGGACGAGGCGAACCGGCAGCAGGAGGAGTACAACAACGCGCTGAACAACCTCGGCAACAACCTCACCAACCTGGGCGACAACCTCGGCGACGGGCTGAACGACCTCGGCGACAACCTGGGCGACGGGCTGAACAACCTGGGCGACGGGCTCGGCGCCAACTTCAGCAGCCTCGGGGACGGACTCGGCGACAGCCTCAGCGACTTCGGGGACGGACTCGGCGACAGCTTCAGCGATCTCGGCGACGGACTCGGCGACAGCCTCAGCGACCTCGGCGGCGGACTGGGCGACGGGCTGGGCGACGGACTCGGCGGCACCGGGAGCATCGGCCTGGGCACCGGTCTCGGCAACCTGCTGAACGGCAGCGACGACGGCAACGACAAGACCAAGGGGTCCACGCTCACCAACCCCGACGGCAGCACCACGACGCTCAACCCGGACGGCACCCTCACCACCCGCTACCCGGACGGCACCACCCAGCTGCTCGACCCGGAGACGGGCATCGTCAAGACGACGTCCCCCGACGGAACCGTCACCACCGGCGACCTGACCGTCCCCGGCGGACACCTCAACCCCGACGGCAGCACCACCACGCTCAACCCGGACGGCACCCTCACCACCACGTTCCCCGACGGGACGACCACCACCATCGACCCGGAGACCGGACAGCTCACCACCCGCGCCCCCGACGGCACGGTCACCACGGGGAACATCGGCAGCGGTCTCGGCGACTCCCTCGGCGACCTCGACCTCGCCGACCCCTCCACGACGCCGACCACGAGCAGCAGCCTGGACCTGGACGGCCTGACGTCGAACCTCTCCTCCGGCGGCGCTCTCGGCGACGGCCTCACCCTGGGCAGCGGCTCCTCCCTGCTCGACAGCGGCGGGTACGGGGACTCCGGCTACGCCGACTACGACGACGCCGGTTCGGCGGAGCTGCTGTCCGGCGGGACGGTGCGCGCGCCCGGGAGCACCGATCTGTCGGCCGGGACGGCCGCGGCGACCGGCGAGTCGGACTCGGCGGCCGGCGGGAGCGGCAGCCCGCTGTTCCCGGGCATGGGCGGCATGGGCGGGATGGGCGGCATGGGATCGGGGGCCGGCGGCGGCAACGGCAACAACGGGGAACGCGTCCGCAACGTGCTGACCGACGCGGGACCGGGGGCGGCCGGCCGTGGCCGGTCCCGGACCCGGAAGGCCGCGGACGAGGACGAGGACGTGGTGGTGACGCGGGGCCGGACCGCGACGACCGGCACCGCCGCCGGATCCGTCTACCCGGCGGGCGCGGGCCAGAACGGCCGCTCCACCGAGAGCGGCGACCGGGCCCGCGTCAGCTGGACGGAGGAGGACGAGGACGTGTGGGGAACCGACGAGGGCGGCGCGCCCGCCGTGATCGGGCGCTGAGCACGGTGCGGGAGACGGGAAGGACGGCACAGGCATGAGCGACATGAAGGAGACGATCGAGCAGCGGCTCGCCCGCGCCATGGCGGACCTGGAGACCACCACGGCGGCGGTGGCGGAGGCGGAGGCGGAGCTGAGCCACGCCAGCTGCACGATCCGCTCCCAGGACCGGTCGGTCGAGGTGACCGTCAGCGCGCAGGGCGATCTGACCGACGTGCGCTTCCTGGAGGGCAAGTACCGCACCATGCCGGCCGGACAACTGGCCGCGAGCGTGCTGGAGGCCGCCCAGGAGGCGCGGGCGGTCATGGCCCGCCGGGTGATGGAGACCTTCGAGCCGTTCACCCGGCCGCACGAGTCCGTGCCCGAACTGCCGGGCGTGAACATCGACTGGAAAAAGATTTTCGGCCCGGGGGTCCTCGACGGCCCCTCGGGCGGGGACCGCCATGCCTCGTCGCGCCGACTGCTCGACGAGATCCACGAGGACCAGGAGGACTGATCAGCGATGAGCGAAGGAAACGCGTACTACGCCGAGCCCGACCGACTGGCGGCCGGTGTGCGCCAGATCGACCAGATCAGCACGCTCGCCCACGAGATGCTCCGCGACTTCACCATGGGCCTCAACGCCACGGTCGGCTGGCCCGGCCACGACGACAGCTTCGCCGAGGAGGTGATCCCGCAGGAGAGGCGCGAGCGCACGATGGCGGTGGACACCGGGACCTCGCTGGTCGAGGCGGTGACCGGGGTCGCCGACGGCACGCTGGCCAACCTGGACAACATCCGCACCACCCAGAGCGGCGTGCTCGACTCGATCAACTCGGCCCGCCGCGGAAAGCACTGACACTGCGATGAGCATCATCGTCTCGCCCCAACTCAACAACCTGCTCTTCGTGCTCATCGGCGAGAAGATGATGCAAGCGGACGAGGACCTGGCCTACCGGAGCCACCAGCCCTACAAGCGGCTCGGCAAGAACGTCCGCGAACTGTCCGATCTGATCGAACAGTCGGTCTTCGGCGTGGGCCAGGCACTGCCCCCGCAGGTCGGCCAGCAGTACGTCCGGGCCATGCGGCTGTTCGTGGACAACGGCGGAACGAACTACCTGCGGGAGTTCGCCAGGCAGTTGGACGACGTCGGCGACGGCCGGATCAAGATCTCCATGGACATCATGGAGGCCAAGTGGTCGATCATCGCCGAACTGGTTCGCCTGCTCATCGAGTTGGCCATCATCGCGGCGCTGTCGTTCTTCACCGGCGGGGCCTCGTCCAGCCAGGCCGCGACCGCCAAGGCCCGCAGCCGGGTGACGATCCTCGCCACCCTGGACCAGCTGCTCAAGCGGACGCATCTGCTGCCGAGCCTGTCGGAGGCGTTCGACGAGGCGTTCCAGACCTTCGTGGTCCGGCTCGCCATGATGACCCTGGCCCCGCCCGGCCGCAGGCCCGACGGCTTCGACTGGAAGCAGATCGTCGAGGACGGCTTCTTCGGCGCCGTGACCAGCATGTTCCACGGCGCGTTCGAGTCCCTGACCAAGAACCTCGGCAAGGGCTTCCGCAACATCCTGGACGGGCCGGACGGAAGCCGGTTCGGCAAGAACAACACCAAGAACATCACCGACGACGTCACCTCCAAGTTCGACGATCCGCCGCCGACTCGGTCCGCCGGCGACCGGTTCGTCCGGGGGACCGGCGACGGCGCCAACGAGTTCCTGGTGGCGGGCGGTTCGGAGGCCGTGGCCGAGATCGTCGTCAACGGCGTGCTGCACGGGAAGTGGGAGGGCAGCGCGGACACGTTCATCGGCGCGGGCGTCAGCTCCGTGGTCGGATCGGCGCTGTTCGCGGCGGCCGGGAAGTTCGGCGGCGCGTTCGGGTCCGGGTTCGACTTCGGCAGTGTCAACGTCCTGCCGGTCACCGGCGACGACGACTCCGCGACCGGCAGGCAGAACGCCGGGCGGGACGAGAGCGACGACGACCGCGCACGGGAGACGGTGCCGACGACGTCCTCCGCCGACCCGTCGGGAACGGGCACGCCGAACCTCTCGACGTCGACCGTCACCACTCCCCGCGGGGGCGGCGCGGGCACCGGCACGGTCCCCACCTCCTCCTCCACCTCCGCGCCCCCGACGACCGGCAGCGGCAGCGGTACTCCGCAGAGCGGCGGCGCCCGGCCCGGCACGACCACCGGCGCCCAGCAGCGCGACGACGACTCCGACGCGGCACAGGAAGATCCGGCGGCCTCCGGCACGGACGAAAGCGCGGACGAGAGCACAGACCAGAGCACGGGCGAGACCGCGCCGACGCAGGAGACGACCGGCGGGGGCGCCGACTCCAGCCGACAAGACACAGCCACCGGCACCGGCACCAGCACTCAGGAGGCCGCCTCCGCGGGGAGCGACGGGGCGATTCCGACCGTCGGCACGACTGCCGCCCCGCCCATCGCCACGACCTCCGGCACGCCCAGCGGCGCAGGCTCGGCGCAGGGGCACGGAACGGGGCAGGCAAGTCCGGCGAGCGGCACGGCCTCGCCGCAGCGCGCGAACAAGGGCATGAGGGACGCCTCCGACACCGAGTCGGCGGCCGGGTCCACGCCCGACTCCTCCCCCGCGTCCGCGGCCCGGCCCGAGACGACGTCCACGACCACGACGACGTCCCCGTCGGAGATCAGCGGGTCCGACACGAACGGCGACACGAACGGCGCCGCGGACGTCGTCCAGGAGACGGAGCCCGGGCCGGCCACCGCTCCGCCGACGACCAGTGCCGAGGGCCGGGACATGCCGCGTTCGGCCGCGCCCTCGCCTGAGCCGTCCCGGACCAGCCCGCAGCCGGCACGCCCCGGCGCCGGACCACGCCGTTCCGGGACCGAGGGCGACCCCGGCGAGGACTCCGCCTCCACAGCCGCCCCCACGCCCGTCCGCACACGGTCCGAATCGGCCGCGCCCACCGAAGGGCCAGCTGCCGCGGACACGGTCACCACGTCGTCCGAGGCGGAGAGTTCACCGACGACCTCCGACACCGCCGCGGACCCGGTGACGACGTCCTCGTCCTTCGCTCCGCCGACGCCCCTCGCGACCACATCCGCACCAAAGCTGTCGGCGCCCGAGAGTCCAGCGCCGAAGAGTCCCGCGGCCAAGAGCCCGACGCCAACGCGGTCCGCGTCGGCCGAGCCCGCCCCGGCCTCCCCCGTACCGACCAAGTCCGCCCCGAAGACTTCGGATTGGGACGCCGCACGGTCCGCCGTGCCGCCCGTCACCCGCAGTCACACCTGGACGGACCCGGTCTCCACGCCCCTGACCGCCGACGACCGGCCCACCCGCTACACCGTCGACTCCTCCTTCGACGTCCGCCGCTTCACCCATGACGGCGAGACGGTCGTGGACCTCACCGTCGAGCTCGCCCTCACCGGCGCCGACACGGTCACCGACGCCGAGAGCCGGGCGCTGTGGGACCGGATGACGGCCGGAGTGCAGCAGACGTTCAACGATCCGGGCCACCGCCTCGCCACCGGAGAACGCCTGCACGTCACCGTGGTGCCCGCGGTCGCCGGCCGGCAGCCGCATCTGACGGTGGAGTTGACGGGCTCCGACCCCGGGCCGCGCACCTCACAGCACACCTGGCGCTCCGACGCCACCGCACAGGACCTCGCCCACGAGATCGGCCACCAGCTCGGTCTGCGCGACGAGAACCGCGACGCCACCGCGCCGCAGCGCCCCCACGTCGACGGCAGCCTGATGGGCGTCCACCAGCGCCCCGTCGCCGAGGACGTCCCCGAGGAACAGCAGGGAAGTTACGCCCAGGGCGGTCTGCGCCCCCGCCACCTCTCCCTGCTCAGCGCCCTCGTCGGCGGCCCCGACGACCCGGTCGGCTCGATGCCCCGGCGCGCCCGGTCCCAGGGCGCCGACCCGCTCGCGCCGGTCGTCCCGTCGTCGTACGTCCAGACCTACGGCAGCCGACGCGACGGCAACGTGGGACTGGTCCAGGTGGAGCCGCTGCCGGCGCGGATCGTGGAGGGCCTGCACCAGCATGTGCTGAACCTGCTGGGCGTTCCGGCGGAGCAGCAGGCGACGCACCCCGTGCGCGAGCAGTTGCGCCGTGACCTCGGCGGCGAGCAGCTGGTGCTCAACCTGCCCTATCTGCTGAGCAGCATGGGGCACCGTCTGACCGTGGACGTCGGCGGGCGGCGGCGGACCGTCGACGTACGGCTGTCCCTGCACGGCCCGGCGCCCTCGCCCCGCCAGGGCACGCGGGACCCCTCGGACCCGGACGTGCGCGTCGAACGGCGCGGGGTCGGCGCGCAGGAGTCCGGCGACACGGAGTCCTCGGGAACCGTCCGGACGCTGTCGGTGCCCTGGTCGGCGACGTTGCCGATCCCGGCCGCCGGGCCGGTGCGCGGGGTGGACTTCGGCCCGTCACTTGCTCTGACGCACAATCAGCTGTCGCTGTCGACGTCGGTCACCCAGACCGTGCAGACGACGACGGCCCAGCGCAGCAACGAGCTGTCGCACGCCTTCAGTTACGGATCGAGCTGGCAGGCGCGGGTCGACACCCCGCGCATGGCGCCGACCGACAACTGGGGCCCCGCGTCCGAACTCGGGCCGGTCACCGTCTGGTTCCCGGAGCATCTGGCCGCGCAGCGGGAGACCGACGAGCCGCTGCCGCAGCCCGCCGATCTGGACGAGCTGCCGGTATGGGGCGTGGACACCGTCAAGGAGCCGCACCAGCTCCTGGAGATGGTGAACAGCGCCTTCCACGACGATCTCGCCACCCTCTCCGACTCGTCCGCGGAGGCGCTGGAGGCGTTCCTCTCCGAGCCGGTGCTGCGCGGCACGCTGCCCATGCAACGGTCGGGCGGCATCTTCTCGCCGCTGCTGCTGGACTCGCGCGGACGGGCCGTCGGCATGCTGAAGGTGACCACGGAGGTCACCCCGGGCACGCCCACGCACCAGAGCCAGGACACCAAGATCAACCTGGAGAGTCATCTCGTCAACACGGTCAAGGTGGACGGGCAGGCCAAGGTCACCAACGCCGTGGGCGTCGACCTCGGCGTGGGACCGGCGTTCACCGGCAGCCGCGCGGCGGGACATCCCGACGCCTCCGGCAAGGTCGCGGGCTCCGTCATGGGCAAGGGCGGGGTGCGCTGGCAGACCAGCGACACCCTCAACAACGGGGGCAGCGCGTCCGTCCTGCACGCCCTGCGCAGCAACCGCAGCCACCTGCTGACGCCCGCGGAGGTGCGGCACACCGTCACCCTCGTGCGCCCCGGCGGCGGGGAGAGCCCTCAGGAGTTCGGGCCCTGGGCCGAGGGCATGCAGCTGCGCCTGCTGGCCAAGTCCGATGCCGCGGGGAAGGTCCCGGAGGGCGAGGAACTCCGTTCGCTGCCACCGGAGTTGGAGCATCTGCAGAGCATCGGCATCACCGCGGCCCCGCTGGCCGTCGACGGTCCGCAACAGCTGTTCGCCCACGCCGAGGTCTGGCTGCGGGCGAACGGGTTCCTGCCGGCGTCCACGACCACGACGAGCCGCACCACGGTGCTGCCCGACGAAGCCCTGACCCAGGCCCAGTTGAACAACCTGCGCCGGTTCGAGCAGGCCCGCTCGGACGTCGGGCTGCGGGCCGCCGCCGACGCGATGGTCGACGGCGGTCACGCCCTGTGGATGGACAAGCCCACCCCGACCGGGACCCGTCGTATCCGGCTCGACCTGAACGCCGCCCGTGACACGACGCCGCAGCCGGCCCCCGCGGACCCCGGCCCGGCCGAGGCGCCGGCGCGCCCCTCGGGCCCGCCGCCCGCGCGGCATATGCGCACCCTGCCCGCCGTCCAGAACATCGGCCTGACCTCCTTCGGCATGAGCGGCACGGAACAGCAGTCCTCCGGCTACGGCTGGACGGCCGGTCCCGGCGGCAGCGTCAGCGGCCCCGTGGGCTCCCCCGGCGGCGGCTCGGGCACCCTCGGCGCCGGCGCCGACTACGCCTACGCCGGCCAGATCTCCCACACCGGCACCGTCGGCGCGGGCCTCAACCACGACCAGTTCTTCATCGGCTCGAACCAGGGCAGCGAGGTCTTCGACATCCCGGCGCGGTTCACGCTCGACCTGTACGACGGCCCGGGCGCGGAGCCCGCAGTGCGCTTCGCCGAGCACACCGCCGCCGCCTCGTACGTCGCACCGGGCGAGACCCCGCCCCCGGCCGGTCCCCCGCCGACGGCCGTCACCGGCACGGTCAGGGTCGCCGTACCGCACCACCGCACCCTCGCGGCCGCCGCGGAACCGGCCCCGCGCCCGCAGGACGCGCAGATCCGCGAGGCGACCGAGGACGACCGGGCGGCGCTGGCCACGACCGGGCCCGACGGCCGCCCGCTGGCGGGGATCGTCAAACTGCCGGACGACGCGGTCCTGGACGTGTTCCACGGCTCCGGCGACCTCCAGGAGGCGGTGCGCCGGATAGCGGCGGGCACCCATCCCGGCCGTCCGCAGCCCGGCTGGGCGACCAGCCTGGGCGCCGCCGTCAGCGGTATGAGCCCGGACATCCTGAAGTCGGCGGCGTCCCTGGTGGCCGCCGCCGCGGCGGGCCAGAGCGCCGCCGACCCGACCACGCTCGCCGCCGAGGTGCGGCAGGCGGCTCTCTCCCCGGCGAACCTCACCGCGCGCGGGCACCAGATCTTCAAGGGCAGCTATGTGATCGAGGGGGTCACCCTGCCCGGCCTCGGCGCCGACCAGGAGTACTCCCTGGAGATCAGCGGCGTGCTGCGCAACCCCCGGCTGATGCACAGCGCCAAGCAGTATCTGGAGACCGGCGTCTCCTCCTCCGACACCGCCGCCCAGCAGAAGTCCGTCGCCGGCTCCCACCAGGGCGGGGCGGCCCTGACCGGCACCAGGACGCCCGCGGTGGCCAAGTCGGCCGATCCCGCCGTCGCCCCGCCGAAGCGGCCGGACGTCTTCGGGCCGTCCGCGAAGTACACGTACACCGCGAAGTCGGAGGACTCGGCCACCCTGTCCACCGTGACCGCCGTGAACCGCACGAGCACCGAGAGCGGCGACGAACACCGCATCAACGCCGACGCGTTGCTCCTGGTCACCGTGCGCGGCGGCACCCGCAACGTGGTCGGCAACACCCTCGGCCTGGGCAGCGGGCAGCCGGTCACCATTGCCGTGGAACTGCCGCAGGCCGTGCAGTTCCTGATGACGGACGGCCAACTCGCCCGCCATCAGGAGTGGTTCACCGGCGTCGAAGGTCTTCCCCGCCCGCAGCAGGCGGAGGAGGACGTGCCCCTGCCCGGCCGCTTCGCCCGCACGGGAGAGCCGGGCCTGGCCGGCGTACTGTCCGTCACCCAGCTCGGCGCCCCGCAGAACGCCCCGGGCGACGCCCTGGACGACGAGCCGACAGGCCCCACGCCAACGGCGGACACCCCGGCAGACCCGACCGCGACACCCCCGTCCGACACCCCGTCCGACGCGCGCTCCGACGCCCCCGCAGCCACAGGCGACCCCGTTCCCGCGGAGTCCGGCGACCGCCCGGCCCCACCGAAGCCGGTGGAACGCCGCAATCGCCTCTACGACGAGCTGATCGCGCTGGTCGAGGCGGAGGCCCCCGGCGTCACCCAGCCGGGCCACGCCTCCTACCTTCCCGGCGTGGCGTCCCGGATCGCCGACTACACCTCCCCCACCGGTCTGCGCGCCCTGCCCGGACGCGGCCCGAGGGGCGTGCAGCGCTTCCACTTCCGGCATCTGGCCAAGGGCGGCGCCCGGCTGGTCGAGGTCACCCTGTCCGCCGGACCGCGCGCCGACGCCGAGGAACGGCGCACCATCCGCGGGCGGAACGCCGGTGCGGGCACCGGACTCGAGCAGTACCACGCGCACCAGCCGGCGGGGGTCGCCACCGGGACGACGGACACCGCCCAGCACACCCTCGCCTTCAACCCCACCACCCGCTATCCGCAGCCCGGCCACGACACCCGTACCGACCGCAGCGGCCCGGCGCTGAGCGCCGCCACCGCCCGCAGCCACGGCACGAAGTCCACCGCCGCCGACGAGGACCGGTTCTGGCTGCGCACCGACAGCGTCGCCGACTTCGACCTGGAGTACGACTACCAGGTCGGGGTCCGCTCCGAGCTGGTCGCGGACTGGCCGCCGAACGTGCTGGGCGGCATGGTGCAGGGCTGGTTCCTGCCGTCGGCCGGCGAGCCGGACACGGGATCGGGATCCGGGGTCGGCGGCTGGATCAGCCGCACGCTCGGCGACCGCCCCGCCCGCTCGGCCGTCGTGCCCGCCCGGGTGACGCTCCGGTTCACCGGCAGCGAGGCCGCCGAGGGCCAGGAGGTGGACCCGCCGCTCCCGCCCGAGGTCTCGCAGACCCCGCCCGTCATGAAGGGCAACCGCTACGTCCCGACCGGACCGGCCCCCGTCTTCGACTTCAACGCCTGGCCGGAGCTGACCACCGCGTTGAACACCGTCGCCCCCGGACAGAACCGCACCTGGCGGTCGCTGGAGACGTCCACGTCCGCCGAGAGCACAGCGGTCCGGATCGGCGAGCTGATCCAGGCCGGCGAGATCAGCCTGGACCACCCGCGCACCGCGGCCGGGCTGACGGACAGCATGCCCGGCGCCTATCCGTTCGAGTCGGCCCCCGACACCCCTCCCTCCCTGTCGGTCACCCTGCACAACCCGCGCCGGGTCACCGAGGCGTCCGACGTGACCCTGGACCGGCTCCGCGTCAGCAACACCGGAGGCGGCTCCGCGTCCAACGGCGCGACGACGGGCGGGATCAGCTTCCAGGCCGTCTACAGCCACGACGACGACAACCAGGCGGCCGGCGGAGCCACGATCCCGGTCCTGGCCCGCCAGCCCCAGACGACGGGCAGCACGACCGGTGCGTCCGGGGGACGCCGCGAATGGCTGAAGACGGGGACGACGACGGCCCCCGCGGACGGTTCGCACGGCACCCGTACCTATGAGGCGCTGGTCGACACCCATCTGACCGTGCGGGGGCCGGAGGGAACCCGGCACGTCACCGGCACCGCCACCGTGCGCGTCGCGGAACGGGACGTTCTCGGCCACGGCATCACCCCGCCCCGCACCCATCCGCAGGTCTACGACCTAGCCTCCATGGTGCAGGCCGGCGCCGACCTGGCGGTGTCGACCGCGGGAGCCGCCGCGGACCTGAGGGACTGGCGCACGCATCCGCTGGACGCCCTGCCCGATCTGCTGGCGGCACAGATCGACCCCGCCGACCCGGAGGCCCAGCTGTGGCTGGCGATCGGCGCCGACCCGGCGACCGGGGACGGGACTCCCGTCCGGCCGGATCCGCAGGAGCTGGGCCGCGCTCTGTTCGCCGCGTCGCAGACCGCGGCCACGGCCGAGAAGCCGGTCGAGTTGGCCGTACGGTACGAGGACGGCACGATCCACTTCTGGAACTTCGACGCCGCCGGGCAGCCTTCGGGACTCGACCCGGAGGCGACGACCGCATGGCAGCGGTTCCACACCGAGGCGTCGGACCTCACCAGGGCGGCGCAGGAGGAACAGGAGTACCGCCGGAGGGAGTTCGAGCTCAGGGAGGAGCTGGACCGGCAGGCCGCCGTCCTCGCCGAGGCCCTGCGCGAGGTCGAACTCGCCCTGGCGGAAACACAGCCCGCGTCCGGTCAGGACGACACGGCCGCCGAGGCCGGACCGTCCACACGGCCCCGGATGCGCCTGGACCACACGCCCCGCTTCACCGTCCCGTCAGGCTTCGACGTCCGCCGCTTCCGCCACGAAGGCGACACGATCACCGACCTCACCGTCACCATCGCCTACCGCGGCGACGGCGACAGCACCGCCGTCCACGCCAAACTCGCCCAAGGCGTCCAGGACTACTACAACAACCCCGGCCACCGCCTCCCCAACGGCGACCTCCTCCACATC
>NZ_JBEOWF010000062.1:0-60643 GCF_040295925.1 Streptomyces sp. NPDC002588 | reverse complement strand
CAACGGCGACAAGCTCACAGCCATACCCAGAACCCCGGGTCCGCCGATCTTACGAATGACCAGCTCGGACCCACACTTGGAAGGTAGGACAAGCTGAGCAGATCGCGCTCCTCACCGAGCAGCTCGCCGCCGAACGCATCCTGGAACGCCTGGAGATCACCCGCGAGACGATGCTGGACCTGGCTGCCGAGGACGGCATTGAGCCTGCCACGCCACTGCCGCCTGGTTACCGCGAGGTCCTCGCCGCCTTCGAGCGGGCCGGGCACGGGCTCCGCGCGAAGGAGGTCTGCGAGTCGCTGGGCATCGGCACCGAACCGCGGCACACCGAGAGCGTCCGCGCCAAGCTGAAACGCCTGGTCGACCGCGGCATCCTCGCCGAGCCCGACCCCGGGGCCCCGGCCTGTTCGCCCTCACCCCGCCGGCACCGGCCACCCCGGACACCAACTCAAGCTGAAACCCGACGAAGCATCTCAGAATACCCGCTTACGGTCACCGCATTGCGGGGATCGTCTTCTCCGCGGTGTTCCAGCCCGAGATCCGCAGACCGGGCGCGGACCCGTGCAGATCGGCCGTCCGATAGGTGGCCGTCAGGGTCGCCGACTCGCCCGGCCACAGGCTGACCTGGTTGTCGGACCACTGAACCGGCAGCACCGGCTTGCCGTCCGAGTCCACGAGATGGACGTCGGTGAGCAGCGACGGGACGTTGCCCGTGCCCGTGTTGCGTACCGTGACCGTCGTCGTGGACGTGCCGTCCTGGCCCGTCGTGGTCGACGCCGAAGCTGAAACCGGCGCCTGCGCCATCGAGCTCAGGCCCTTGAGGTCGGCGTAGCTTGTCGTCGGCGTGTAGTACCAGTCGGTGTTCGCCCAGTCGAGGGTGTCCGGCTTGGTGGAGAGCCAGTAGACGTTGCGGCTCACCTCCTTGCCCGTCGAGTCGGTCAGGACCAGCCGCGCCAGATACGTCGTCGACAGGCCGCTCACGGACGAGGGCACGGTCAGCGCGGTTGTGCGGGCGCCGTCGCCGCCCACGCTCATGTCCGTCGTGGTCTTGTCGTACTTCTGGGTGCCGTCGGTGTTGAAGAGCGTGACCCGGGCGGTCAGTCCGGAAGCCGACGCATGGCGCTTGTTCACCACCACGACCGAGCGGTTGTCGTACGAGTACTGGATGTGCAGCGGCTCATTGGCCTTCTTCGCGCCGAAGTACGCGCCCCCCTGGTCGAGGTAACGGTCCATCAGCTGCCAGTGCAGCGAGGTCCAGCCGCTGTTGAACATCCAGTAGATGACACCCGTCGACGGCTTCGAGGAGTCGGTGGCGTTGCGGCCGTACGCCTCGTACTGCGCGCGTACGTTCTCGTACTGGGCGAGCTGTGCCTTGCGTACGTAGTCGGTGAGGCCGGAGGGCGCGCCGTAGCGCCCGGTCAGTGCGTTGTCGTAGAGCTTGAGGTTGCCGAAGGTCGAGGACGGTGAGCGGTGGTACTGCTTGGCGCTCGGGTCCTTCCAGAGCGTGTCCAGCTCGGCCGGGGTCATCATGCGCTTCAGCGTGTCAAGTGTGGGGATGTCGGGCCCGGCGCTGGTCTCGGAGTTGAAGCCGGTGGCTCCGCCCTCGCGCTTCTCGTACCAGTAGTTCGGCGGGATCCAGTCGTAGGGGCCGGTCATCTTCATGCCCGAACTGCCGGAAACCGGCGAGGAGTTGTTCGAGGCGGCGGCGATCACCGGAGTCGGCCAGTCGGCCGCGGTGAGTGCGTCGAGGTAGTTCTTCTCGATCGTCGCGTCCGGGGCGAAGTCGCTGCCGATGAGGAAGGAGATGACACTGGGGTGGTCGCGCAGCCGCGCCGCCTCGGCCGCCATCGACGCCTTGGCGACCGGATAGTCGGCGGCGGTCCACTTGTCACCGGACTCGCTGCCGTTGACGTTCCCCTCCCATTTGTCGCAGCACTCCCAGCCTGGCAGCGTCAGGATGCCGTACCGGTCCGCGAGGTCGAAGAACTCGTCGGGCTCGATGTGCCCTTCCAGCCGGATGGTGTTGAGCCCCAGGTCGAGGGCGTACTTGAGCCGGTCCTCGACATAGGTCTTGTCCCAGCGCAGGAATTCGTCCGGGGACCAGCCGCCGCCCTTGATGAGCAGCTTGCGGCCGTTGACGCTGTACTGCCGCGCGCCGTCGCCGTTCAACGGGGCTTTCACATCGCGGATGCCGAAGTTCTCGTGCGCCGTGTCCGAGGCGGTGCCGGATACGGAGGCGGTCAGGTCGAGCCCGTACATCGGCTGTGCGCCCATGCCCGCGGGCCACCACACCTTCGGTGAGGTGAGATGCAGTCCCGGGACGTCGGCCGGCGCGAAGGCGACGGACTTCGTCTCGTGCGCCGCCAGGGACACCTGACGGCTGAAGGAGACCGCGCCGACGCTGCCGGAGACCGTGGTGGTGACGGCGGAGCCTGAGTCGTTGCGCACCGTCGCCTTGACGGTCAGATCCGCGGTGGCGAGCGACGGCGTGTCGAGCTTGGTCACGACATGCGCGTCCCGCAGCGCGACCGGGCCGCCACGGCGTATGAGCACATCACGGACGATGCCCATGTTCTGGTCGGGCGGCGGCTGCAGCCAGTCGATCCAGCCCATGGTGAGGTTCTTGTTCGGGTCGTTGGGCTGAATGCGGAAGGCGACCGTGTTTGTGCCGTTGCGCACCAGTGAGGTCACGTCCAGCTCGTGGTGCGTATAGGCGCCCGCCACATCGGCGGCCTTGGCGACCTGGGTGCCGTTCACGTAGACGTCCGCCGCAGAGACGACCCCGCTGAAGTCCAGATACGTACGCTCGGAGGTGTCGGCGACCGTGAAGTCCGAGCGGTACCACCAGGGCACCTGGAAGTCGGCCTTGGGAATCGACTGCTGGTTGGTCGAGTAGAACGGGTCGGCGTACTTGCCGTCCGCGAGCAGCGCCGCGAGGACCGTGGAGCGGGAGCCCGCCGGGTACCAGCCGCTCGCCGGATAGCCGGGGGTGGAGACATCGGTCGCCGAGTCGGTGACCTTCGCCGACGACTGGATCGCATACCAGGAGACCGCGGTGGCACTGCCGGCCGCAGACGGCACGGAGGTCCGGTGCGGCACCACCGTACGGTGCGGCGCGGACCCGGGCGGCGCGGTGGGCGAGGGCGCGTGAGCGGCGGCCCACGCGCTCGTGGACAGGGTGCAGAGCAGGCCCAGGGCGATGGCCGCGGTGGCGACGGGCCTTCGCCGGGTGAGGGCGGAGCGGTGGAACACGGTGATCTCCTCGGGGGCTCGGTGGAGCATCCGCGCTTGGAGCACTGCGGGACCGCAACTAAAGTTAGGAAACTTTACTAACTGGCCCACCAGGCTAGGAGGTCGAGCAATGCGTGTCAATCACCGTTGTGTGTGTGACGGGACCGCGGAGGAGCGTGACGGGGCGCGGGGGAGTCGGGACTGCGGGGAGGGGAACCGGCCGTCGGGCGAATGGGCGGCGACCTGCCGGGAACGACCGATCAGAACGCCGGATCGAGGGCGTCGGCCTAGGATGCCGACCGGCGCTCGAACACCACGTCCCGTGCCGTCCCCAGCGCCGTGGCCACCGCACCCATCAGCACCGCGTCCTCCCCGAGCCGGCTGGGTGCGATCTTCGGCCGCAACGGTGTCAGCTCGCGCAGCGTCTCCCGTACGGGAGACAGCAGCAGGTCTACGCTGTGCCCGACGCCCCCGCCGAGCACCACGAGATCGGGGTCGAGCACCGCGGCGGCAGCGGCCACGGTGTGCGCGATCCGCTCGCCCTCCAGCTGAACCGCCTTGACCGCGGCGGGATTTCCGGACCGTGCCGCGTCGAAGACCGCCTTCGCGGTGAGCTGCCCGCTCATGCCGAACGAGCGCGCCGACTCGACGACCGCCTCCCCGGAGACCGCGTCCTCCAGCGTTTCCGGCTTCTGCCGCCCGGGCCAGGGCAGAAAACCGATCTCGCCCGCGCCCCCGTGGGCCCCGGTGAACAGCCGCCCTTCGCTGACCACGCCCATGCCGAGCCCGGTGCCGATCATGATGTACGCGAAGAGTCGGCTGCCCGCGCCCACGCCGTAGGTGTACTCGCCGAGCGCGGCCAGATTGGCGTCGTTGTGGACCTCCAGCGGAATACCGAGCCCCTCCCGCATCCGGTCGAAGAGTCCGGCCCGGCCCCAGCCCGGCAGATGTATCGCATACCGCACCCGCCGCTGCTTCTCGTCGTACACCCCCGGCGTGCCCACCACGGCGTGCGCCACCTCGGCCGGGTCGACACCGGAGCCGGCTACCACCTGGAGCGCGGTGGCCACCACCAGGTCGGCCATGGCACCGGAGGTGCGGGCACGGTTGCGTACGTCGGTGCGCGAGACCACCTCGCCGTCCAGATCGGCTACGGCGACCCTGAGCCAGCTGCGGCCGATGTCGATGCCCAGCGCATAGCCGGCGGCGGGGTCGGGAGCGTAGAGCACGGCGATCCGGCCGCGCTCCGGGGCGTGGGTGCCCACCTCGTGAACCAGCCCGGCATCCGCCAGGGCGGCCAGCGCGCTGGACACGGTCGGCTTGGACAGGCCCGTCTCGCGCGCGAGCTGGGCGCGCGACGCGGCGCCGGAGGTGCGCAGCCGGTCGAGCAGCAGCCGTTCGTTGGTGCTGCGCAGCCGCTGCCGACTCCAGGGCTGCTCTGCGACGACCCGGTCGGACATCGCACCATTCTCACCCATCGGGGACAGCCTCTTGACGCATCTAGTAAGGGTCCTTAACTTTATCGCCCAGTCAGCCTTGCCGGGCGAGCCAAGGGGAGCCCAGCACCGGTCGGATACCCGCCGCCCTTGATTCGTCGGCCGCCAACGGACGTCGGCCCTCACTCCGTACATCCCGCCATCCCGCGCATCTCCCCGCGTCCCGCTTGCTTCAGGAGGTCCCATGTCCGGTAGCCCGCCCCCCGAGGGCGGCTTCGTCCGCCGCGTCGGGCTGTTCCAGGCCACGGCCATCAACATGAGCCAGATGTGCGGCATCGGGCCCTTTGTGACGATCCCGCTGATGGTCGCCGCGTTCGGCGGCCCGCAGGCGGTCATCGGCTTCATCGCCGGAGCAATCCTGGCACTCGCCGACGGGCTCATCTGGGCCGAACTCGGCGCCGCGATGCCCGGCTCCGGCGGCAGTTACGTCTATCTGCGCCAGGCTTTCCAGTACCGCACGGGCCGTCTGATGCCGTTCCTGTTCGTGTGGACGGCGACGCTCTTCATCCCGCTGATCATGTCCACCGGTGTCGTCGGCTTCGTCCAGTACCTCGGCTATCTGGCGCCGGATCTGGGGCAGACGGGCGGCGACCTGATCGGCCTCGGCGTCATCGTCCTGGTGATCGCGCTGCTGTGGCGGGGGATCGAGCACATCGCGCGGATCACCGCCGTGATGTGGACCGTGATGATCGCCGCGGTGCTGATGGTGATCGTGGCCGCGGCCAGCGACTTCAGCCCGCACCTGGCCTTCACCTACCCCGCGCACGCCTTCGAGCTGACCAGCAACCACTTCTGGATCGGCTTCGCCGCGGGCCTGACCATCGGCATCTACGACTACCTCGGCTACAACACCACCGCGTACATGGGCGCCGAGATCAAAGATCCGGGGCGCACCCTGCCCCGCTCCATCATCTTCTCGATCCTCGGCATCATGGCGATCTATCTCCTGCTGCAGATCGGCACGCTCGGCGTCATCGACTGGCACCGGATGACCAACCCGGACGACATCGCCTCCACGTCCGTGGCCTCGGCGGTCCTGGAGAAGACCTGGGGCAAGGCAGCGGCCGACACCGTCACGGTGCTGATCCTCATCACGGCGTTCGCCTCGGTGTTCACCGGGCTGCTCGGCGGCTCGCGGGTCCCCTACGACGCGGCCAAGGACCGGGTGTTCTTCCGCCCGTACGGGAAGCTGCACCCACGCCACCGCTTTCCGATGCTGGGTCTGGCGACCATGGGCGTGATCACGGCCATCGGCTTCCTCATCGGCCGCCACACGGATCTGGCGACCCTGATCCAGCTCCTCACCACTGTGATGGTGATCGTCCAGGCCCTGGCGCAGATAGCGGCCCTGACGGTCCTGCGCAAGCGCCAGGCCGGACTGCGCCGCCCGTACAGGATGTGGCTCTACCCCGTCCCGAGCATCGTCGCCCTGGTGGGCTGGCTGGTCATCTACGGCTACGCCGACAAGAACTCCCCGGGTCGCCACCCCATCGAGTGGTCGCTGACGTGGCTTGGGCTGGGCATCGTGGCGTTCGTGGTGTGGGCCCGGCTGGAGAAGGTGTGGCCGTTCGGGCCGAAGGAGATCAGCGAGGAGTACCTCGCGGGGGCGTCGGCGGACGGGGAGCCGGTGGCCATTTAGGGCGGTCGGCCGCCCAGCGGGCCGCCCGCCTCCCCGGCGGGTCCGTTCGGCCGACCACGGTCCGGGCCACCACAGTCCGGGCCGCGCAGCGCAGCAGCACGTCACGACGGCGCGGCTGCTGGCGCCGCTGCACCAGGCAGTGCCGGCACAGCCAGCCCATCGGGATGTAGGGGAGTTCCTCCGGCGACGGCGTCCGGCCGATCAGATCGCCGACGTTGTATCCGTCGCCGCACAGTCCGCAGGCACCCGCAGCGCTGGCCGGCTTGACCGACCGGGGCCGGGGAAGGCGGGCAGCGAGACCCGCCGCGAGGAGCGCCTGGTGATCGCCGCCGACCTGCACGACTTCGTCGCCCGCCACGTCACCGGCATCTTGGTCCCGCCAGGTCATGATCGGAGAAGGAACAGGCGTGCGATGACACTGTCACGCGACATGGTCGAACCCGGTCCCCGTGAGGCACTTACACCCGAACGGGGGTGGCCATGGCCCTCTCGGGGCGCTCACGCCAGGGCGGCCAGCAGGCCGGCCAGGACGTCGGGCCGTTCCAGGGCGATGAAGTGGCCCGCCTTCGGGACCTGCGTGAAGTCGGCGGCGGGCAGCAGCTTCTTGTTGGCTTCCCGGTCGGAGGGCCGGGACCAGTCCTTCTCGCCGTAGACGAGATGGATGGGGGCCGTGACCTCGGGGTAGCGGGAGCGGGCCGCGATGAGGCTGGGCAGGGCCTGGTACACGGCTCGGGCCACGGTCGGGTAGCCGGGGCGGCCGCCCACCTGGAGGAGCTCGTCGATGTAGTCCTCCCGCAGCGCGGTCCTGTCGCCGAGGCCGCCCTGCAGGATCTTGCTGAAGGCAGGCTTGGGCTCCACCCCGGCGATCACCGGGCCCACACCGGGCGTGAGGACGCCGCTGACCACCACGCGGGCGAGGAGCGAGGACCGGGCGATCCCGCCGCGGAAGTCGTACGCGTTCACCGCGACGACGCGCCGGACCCGCTCCGGCAGATCGGCCGCGGTGGTCAGGGCGAGCACCGCCCCCATGGACTCCCCGACCAGCGTCACGTCGTGGAGGTCGAGTTCGGTGAGGAGCCTCTCGACGCCCGTGCGCATGCCCGGCTCGTCGTACGACGCGCCGGGCACGATCTCGGAGTAGCCCATCCCCGGCAGATCCAGGGCGTAGACGGTGTAATGGTCCGCGATCAGCGGGATGAGGTGGCGGAAGTGCTCGGCCTGGGTGCGCACGGTGTGCAGCAGGACCAGGGGGGCGCCGGTGCCCGCTTTGAGGTAGCGGAGGGTGCCCTCGCGGCTGCGGCCTGCACGGGGAGCGATGGTGTGGCTGGTGGTCCCCGGAATGTGAATCGTGGGACGTGAGTCTTGGGTGGACATATCGCCGTCTTCCGGTGTGTGGGGGCTTACTCGGCCAGTTGGGGATACAGCGTCGTGAGGTCGCCGGCGAGGCCCGTTTTGACCTGGCGTGAGATGGCGTCGGCGAGGATTTCGTGGGCGCCGGCCTCGATGCCGTCGAGAGCGAGTGCGGCGACGTCTCGGGGGTTGGACTTGGGTGCGTCGACGCCGGCCGCGAGGTCCGTGTCGACGTAGCCGACGTGCAGTCCGGTGACCGTGATGCCGCGCGGCTGCAGTTCCAGGCGCAGGGAGTTGGTCTGTGACCACAGGGCGGCCTTGGAGGCGCTGTAGGAGCCGCCGAGCGCGATCCAGGAGAGCACGGAGTGCACGTTGAGGAGGTGGCCGCCGCCGTTGCGCTCGATGACCGGCACGAAGGCGCGGGTGAGGAGCAGCGGGCCGTAGAAGTTGGTCTCGAACTCCTGGCGTACGTCGTCGACCGGGGAGTCGAGGAAGGACGCGCCGACCGAGGCACCGGCGTTGTTGATCAGCACGGTGACGTCTTGCGCCTGGGCGGCGGCCGCGGCCACGGAGGCCGGGTCGGTGACCTCCAGCGCCACCGGGACGGCGTCGGGGTGCGTCACGGTGCGCGGGTCGCGGGCCGTGGCGTAGACCTTGCCGGCGCCGCGCGTGTACAGCTCCTCCACCAGCGCCTTGCCTATGCCGCGGCTGCCGCCGGTGACGAACACGTTGGCGCCCTTCAAAGCGGTCATGACTCTCTCCACAGAATGAGAAACCGATCGGTTTCCCCAAAGAGTAAACCGATCGGTTTTCAGGCGCAAGCCCGGCGGGACCCCGGCTTCACCGGGGCGTTCCGTACCCGTGGACCCCTGGGGTGACGAGCTCTCCATCTGTCTGTCCGGCCTGGTCGATGTCGGCGTCGTCCAAGCCGGGTTGGGGCTTGAGGCCGAGTTTCCCGACCATGCCGTAGAGCCACTCCGGGGCGATGTCGGGCGTGAGGTGGAGGCGGAGGGCTGGGGGTGGTGGGATGCCTTCGACGCCGGAGAGGGGGTCCGTAAGGCTCTCGACGTACATGGTGATGCGGTCGCCTCGCAGTGTGGACGTCGAGCCGGGCGCTCCGTCGATGTGCTGGATCTGCGGGCCGACATCGGCCCTTGGTGGCAGGTGCACGGCCTGACGGGCATTCAGCCGGTCCGGACGGACTCGCGGGGCGGGGCTCTGATCGCCTGGCGAACGACGCCCACATCCGCGAGGAGCTTGATCGGCAGGTCGAAGGGGGGCTTCGCCGCCCGGGCTTGCGTCCGGAAACCGATCAGTTTACGGTGATGAAACTGTTCGGTTTCTCGCTGTGAAGGCGACTCTCGAGCCCGAATCCCCAGGAGTACGGATGACTTCCGCGCGCGACACCGAGGGGCAACCGACGACCCCGGCCCCCAGGCTTCCGGCGAAGCAAGCTGTTCGGCGCGCTCCTCGTGCCCGCCGACTTCACCTCCTCCGCCACCGCACTGACCGCCACCGCGCCCACCAGGAACCCGGCCCGCCCGACACTGACGGTGCTGACCAACCAGTCCGCCGGCGGCATCGGCTCCGGCCTGGCCCGGACGGCGACGACCCGGGCGGCCGGGAATGCCTCGCTCCAGATGGGCAAGGAGCTGGCAGCCGAGATCGGGACCGCACAGGCGAAGCTGCCCACCGCGGCACGCGTCCTGCTCGCCGACCCGGCCGCCGTCACAGTCGAGGACGGCCATCCGCTCGACTCGCACAGCGGCCTGGGCCTGACGGCGTTCTACTACGCGCTCACCCTGGTGGTCGTCGGCATGCTCTCCGCCAACGTCATCAGCGGCCAGGTCGACCACGCCCTCGGCTACACCCACAACGACATGGGCCCACTGCGCCTGCACCGCCCGCTGATCCGGGCGGCCCGGGTCCAGACCCTCGCCATCAGCGGCACCCTCATGACCGGCCTGTCCCTGCTGATGGGCACCGTGGTCATGGCCGGCGCGGTCGGCATCATGGGCATGGACGCCGCCCACCTGTCCCTCCTCTGGCCGTACTCGGTGTGCGCCATCGCCGTCACCGGGATCGGCGCGCTCACGCTCCTCGCCGTCTTCGGCACGCCGGGCATGCTGGTGGTCACGCTGGTGTTCATCGGGATGGCGGTGCCGACGGCCGGGGCCACCACCCCCATCGAGGCACTGCCCGGCTTCTACCGGTTCCTTGCGGAGTTCGAGCCGCTGCGGCAGATCACCGGCGGGATCCGCTCGATCCTCTACTGCGACGCCCAGGGCGACGCGGGTCTGACGCGGGGCTGGGTGATGATGGGGGCCGGACTCGTGGCGGCCGCGCTGTTCGGCTTCGGCGTACTGGGGTGGTACGACCGCAAGGGACTGCACCGCATCCCAGCGGAGACGACGCCCGGCAAGACCGCCGCCCCGGCATAGCGGCAGGTCACCCAGGACGGGGTCATTGCTCGGAGTGGCCCCGGTGTGTGTGTCGCCCTGCCGGGGACGACAGGCGCGCACACCATCATGGCTCGGCGACGGTCTTCCCCCAGGCCGTCGCCGAGCCTCTGCCCGAAGCCTCCTGGAAACCGATCGGTTTTCTTTTTCTCTGTTTCGGGTTAACCTCGCGGTATGACCACCGAAGTGAAACTGAGCTCCAGGGAGCGGCTGCTGGAGGCGGCGGCCACGCTCACTTACCGAGACGGCGTCAGCATCGGCGTCGAGGCGCTGTGCAAGGCGGCGGGGGTGTCGAAGCGCTCCATGTACCAGTTGTTCGAGAGCAAGGACGAACTGCTGGCAGTGAGCCTGAAGGAGCGTGCCTCCGCCTACGCGGCGACTCTCCTGCCTGCGGCGGACGACGGCCGCTCCCCCCGCGAGCGGATCCAGCACGTCTTCGAGCAGGTGGAATCACAGGCCGGCGCCCCCGAGTTCCGCGGCTGCCGGTACCTGGCCGTGCAGATCGAACTCAAGGACCAGAGTCACCCCGCGAGCCGGGTCGCCCATCAGGTCAAGGCGAACCTGACCGCCTTCTTCCGCGCCGAGGCCGAACAGGGCGGGGCGGGCGATCCCGATCTTCTGGCCCGGCAGCTCAGCCTGGTCTTCGACGGCGCCAGCGCCCGCGCGGGAATCCAGGCCGACAACCTGACCGGGCTCATCGCACCCACGGTGACCACCCTGCTCGACACGGCAGGCGTGCGCTGACGCATCGCCCGTACAGAACACTCCCTCACCGCCCGGCGCTCGCGGGAAGCCCGATGGCCGTGAGCGTGTTGCCGAGCATGTCGCACGCGAAGAAGCCCGCAGTCTTGTCGGTGTCGGCGCCCAGCGACACGCGGGTTAGAGTCTGCCGTCATGACCGCAGTCCCGTTCCCTTTTGCTGCCGCCCCGGAGGGGTGGCGAGTGGCGATCAAATGCCCCGACGACGGACTGATTCCGGTGATGCCAATCGTCGGCTGGGCCACCCCGGTTGACGGCATGCGGCGAACCGATCACCAACTGGCCGCACTCGACGTGTGCCCGGAGACCGGCCGGTCCCGGCTCTCCTACCGCCGGGCCGAGGAGATCTTCGAGGAGAACACTCGGCTGCTGGCCAACCCCCTCGCCTCACCCGAGGACATCGAGGACCTGGACGGCTGGACCCTGCACCGGCTGCTGCACTCCGCGCCTACGCACGACGCGGAGGGTGGCACCTCCACCCCGATGCTGCTGGCCCGGTCCCGCCATGCCTCCGTCCGCTCCCTGGAGCGGTACGCCCGCCCCGGCGTCGACGCCGTCGCCCGACACGTCGCCGTACGCGACCCAGCCGCCCGCCGGAAGCGCTGACCCTTCCAAGATCAACTATTGGCGTCTTCTGGGCTCACGTCGGCGATACCCCGTAGAGGGCGGCAGGAGCCACTCGACGCGCCGGGTGATGGGTGGGGCGTTGTCGCAGCCCTGACCCGGCTGGGTGGTCACCGTGCCGTCATCGGTTCCGGTGCGTTGTGGGCGCGACGGTAGGCCAGTGGTGACAGGCCCAGGTACGTGTGGAACTGCTTGCGCAGGGCGACGGGGTCGCCGAAGCCGCAGACGGTGGCGATCAGTGCGACGGTCAGGTCGGTGGACTCCAGCAGCAGGCGCGCGTGCGCCAGCCGCCGCTGCGCCAGCCACTTCAGCGGGCTGCTGCCCACCTCACTGCGGAACCGCCGGGTGAAGGTGCGCACGCTCATGTGCGCGTGCCGGGCCATGTCCTCCAGTGTGACCGGCTCGGCCAGCCGGTCCAGCGCCCACTGCCGGGTCGCCGAAGTGGAACGGTCGGTGTCCTGCGGAACCGGGTGCTCGATGAACTGCGCCTGCCCGCCCTCGCGCCACGGCGCCACGACGCAGCGCCGCGCGGCGGCCGAGGCCACCGCCGCCCCGTGGTCCAGACGGACCAGGTGCAGGCACAGGTCGATGCCGGCCGCTCCGCCGGCGGACGTCAGGATGCGTCCGTTGTCGACGAACAATACGTCCGGATCGACCTCGACGTCGGGGAACAGCCGTGCCAGCGCGTCACACAGCCCCCAGTGCGTGGTGGCCCGCTGACCGTCCAGCAGACCGGCCGCCGCGAGCAGGAAGGCCGAGGTGCACAGGCTGACGATGCGGGTTTGCGGCCCTATCCGGTCCAGCGCCGCGGCGAGTTCCTCGGGGAGCGCGCCGGTCGCGAGCAGCTGCTCGCTGGGCTCCTGCGTGGCGAGAACGACGGTGTCCGCGGTCTCCAGCACCGACTCGTCGTGGTCGACGACGATCCGGTAGTCCTCGTGCGTGCGCACCGGCCGGCCGCCGAGGGAACAGGTGCTGACGGAGTACAGACGGGTCCCATCCGGTTCGCAGGCCTCGTTGAACACCCGGGCCGGGATGCCCAGGTCCAGCGGCAGGACTCCGTCGAGGGCGAGAACGACAACCCGATGCGTCATGGCCGGAATGGTACGACAGATGTCCCCCCGGCCACTCACCCGCCTCCGCGAGCACACGCCACTCTTCCTTCAGCGGGGACGCGGTCCCCGCTGAAGGAAGAGCAAGACAGACATGAGCGAGGACATCGTGAGCGAGAACACCATGCGGGCAGTCACCATCAGCGAGTTCGGCGGAGCGGAGGTGCTGACCGTCGAGGAGGTCGCGCGCCCGGTGCCGCTGCCGACCGAGGTGCTGGTGCGTGTGCACGCCGCCGGGGTCAACCCGGTGGACTGGAAGACCCGCGAAGGTCAGGGCATGGCGGGGCTGCAGACGTTCCCGCTGATCCTGGGCTGGGACGTGTCCGGTGTCGTCGAGGAGGTCGGCTTCGGCGTCACCACCCTGAGGGTCGGCGACGAGGTGCACGGCATGCCGTGGTTCCCGCGCGCCGCCGGCGGCTACGCCGAGTACGTGACCGCGCCGGCCCGCCAGTGGGCCCGCAAGCCGGCCACCCTGGACCACGTGCACGCGGCCGCCGTGCCGCTGGCGGCGCTGACCGCCTGGCAGACCGTGGTCGACACCGCCCACGTGCAGGCCGGCCAGCGCGTCCTGATCACGGCCGCCGCCGGCGGGGTGGGCCACTTCGCGGTGCAGTTCGCCCGGCACCTGGGCGCCCACGTGATCGCCACCGCCGGCGCCGCACGCCACCCCTGGCTCAAGGAACTCGGCGCCGACGAGACGATCGACTACACCACCACCCGCTTCGAGGACGTCACCAAGGACATCGACGTCGTCATCGACCTGGTGGGCGACGCCCACGACAACACCAGCACCCGCTCGCTGAAGGTCCTGCGCCCGGGTGGCCTGCTGGTCGCCGTCCCGGCCGGGGTCTCCCCGGAACTGGCCACGGCCGCCGAGGCGGCCGGGGTGCGGGTCACCCCGTACCTGGTCGAGCCGGACGGCGCGGCGCTGACCACGATCGCAGACCTGATCGACGAGGGCGAAGTCGCCGTCGAGGTGGAGGAGACCCTCCCGCTGGAGCAGGCCGGCGCGGCCCACGCCCGCGTCGAGGCCGGCCGCACCCGCGGCAAGGTCGTCCTCACCGTGACCGACTGACCATCCCTGCAAGCAGTCAGGAGCAGCACCGTGTACTACGAGATCCGCCGCTACCAGGCGCAGCCCGGACGCCGTGAGGAGTGGGTGCGCTACATGGAGGACGTGGTCATCCCGTTCCAGGCCTCGCTGGGCATGGACGTGACCGCCTCCTTCGTCGACGCCCAGGACGAGGACGGCTACGTGTGGATCCGCCGGTTCGAGGACGAGGCCCAGAGCGAGGCCCTCTACGCGGCCGTCTACCAGCACGACCGCTGGAAGAACGAGATCGGGCCGGTCGTCTACGGTCTGCTGATCCCCGAGGAGACCGCCGTCACCCGCGTGGTCCCCACCCCCGCCTCACCACTGCGGTGACCCGGCCCCACCACTTGCGCCCTTAAACGGCGCCACCCGCACAGCACAGCCACAAAGGGACCACTCATGAACACTGACACACTCGCAATGTCCTCCCCCGCCTACTCGATCACCCAGGCCGCAGCAGCCGCACTGATCGCAGCGGTGCACACGGCCGCCGCCCGGATCGGCTTCGCGGCGGCTGTCGCCGTCACCGACCCGGGCGGGCACCTCAAGGCGTTCGACCGCGCCGATGACGCGCCCTTCCTCACCACCGAGGTCGCCGTCGACAAAGCCTGGACCGCAGCCTCTTTCCACACCCCCACCCACGCATGGAACGACTACCTCGCAGATCCGAGCATCGCGCCGCTGGGCGGCCACCCGCGTCTGATGGCGGTCGGCGGCGGCTACCCGATCATCGACAACGGCCAGTGCGTCGGAGGTCTCGGAATCTCTGGCGGCAGCTACGAGCAGGACCAGCAGGCAGCCGAAGAAGCCCTGGCCACCCTCGGGTTCGAGGTGCGCGCCCGCTGACCGCCCGGCCCGTACAGCCCGCCATCGCAGCCATCGAAGGCGGACCGCACGGCTTCAGCACTCTGAGATCATCCCACTGCCCCCTTGCTTACCTTGGCCGAATCTCTTGTGGCCCCGTCCGCAGATCAGCGTGGTCTACCTGGAGAATCAAGCCGAGCAGCTCTGAGGTCGCCTCGAGCGCCTGGTGGGGAGATTCACTCACATATCGCCATCAGCGGCCGGGCACATCACCGAACGCACGGTGCAGGGCATCGTCACCGACCTTCGTCGCCGGCGCGGACAGCGGCGACGATGTCGCTGATGACCTCGCGCGTTGCCGCCGGAACCGGATGGCTGTCCATGAGCGGGCCGATGTCCATGCCCCTTCCCCTCCCCGGCCCCGCACCAGTGGGCCCTGTCCTCCCCAAGCTCCGGCGAAGTGACAAGTAGCTCAGAGTGACCGGTCGGAGCCTTCGGCCTGGAGGGCGGCGAAGTCGGCGCAGGCCACTTCGACGGCTTCGGGGTACGCCTGGGCCTTCTCGTGTTCGGCGAGCGCGCGGTAGATGCTGGCCAGGCCCGGGTTCCGCCCCTTGCGCTTGCCGGTGGGGATGATCAGGTCGGGCCGGATCTTCTCGACGGACTCGCCTGCCGCCCGGCGGCGGAGCACGGTGTGGAGCATGTCGTCGGTGATGACCGGTGGGCGGCCTCCGTGCTTGCCCTTGCGGGCTGCGGCATCGAGCCCTTCGAGGGTGGCCTCGCGGATGCTTTCGCGCTCGGTCTCCGCCATCGCGACGAAGAACCCGAACAGCATCCGGCCGGGGCCGGACGGGTCGTAGATGCCGGGCAGCGGGCCGGCCAGCATCTCCAGGACCAGGCCGTGGGCGGTCAGGTGGTCGGCCAGCGCGGTGAGATCGGCGGCGTCCCGGCCGAGCCGCTTCATCTCGTACACGGTGAACAGCACCCGGCAGTGCGGGGCGTGCGCCTTGATCTCGCGGGCGAGGGCGAGCGCGGCCTCGAACTGGGGGCGGACCCGGACCCGGCTGCTGATCTTCTCGGAGAAGACCTTGCCCCGGGGGATGCCGTGCGCGGCCAGGGCGTCCAGCTGCGACTGCAGCTCCTGGGTGAGGTGGCTGCAGCGGGCGTACCCGATGCGGATGTCCGCCCCGGGGGTACCGGTCTCGGGCGCGGCCGGCGGCGGGGTGCCGGCCCGCCAGGGCTGGCCGGGGCCGCGGTCGGCCGGGGTCGGCACTCGCAGCAGCTTGGCGAGCCGGGCCACCTTCTTGAAGCGGCCGGTGTGGTAGATGCCGGCGACGGCGCCCGAGCGGGATCGGCAGGGCGAGCCGGGCTGGACGCCGCAGCGCGGGCAGTCGTGGCGCTCGCGGTGGTGTGCTGAGGGTCCGTCACGCCCGGAAACCTCTCACAAACCACTCCCAGAACAGGGGTCCGACGCCATTTGAGTGAGAACGAGTTCTGAGAACCGATCGGGCGCCCGGGCCGCCCCCGGCGACCCTTTCCGATCTTGCTCCCGTAATGGGTCGTTTGCGAGAGGCCCCGCCCAGGGCGGGGCCTCTCGTCGGAAAGAAGTGCGGATGCGGGTTGTTCGGCGGGTGTGGTGTTCAGCCGGTCTCCTGCAGGTCTGGCGTAACGCCCTGGGCCGAACTTTCCAGGCGCTGCAGGGGCCGGACGCTGCACCGCCGTCAGGCGTCCATCGTCTCGGACGCCGGGGACGCCTGGTCCGGAGCGGCCGCGGCGGTGCCTCGGCGCAGCCCGGTCAGGCAGGCCGCAGTGGCCAGCACGGCGGCGGCGAGGGCGACGGCAAGCCCGGCGCGGTAGTCCGCCACGTCGGCATGGACAGCGTGGCCGAAGACGGTGGCCACGACGCCGAGGACGACTCCGCTGCCGACCTGCGCGGAGGCGATGAACAGGCCGGAGGCGAGGCCGTGTTCCTGGGGGCGGGCTCCGGCGATCGCGCTGATGGTCGCGCCGACGTAGCTCATGGGGCAGCCCAGCCCCATGACGACGGTGGCGATGCCGAAGACCAGGATGCTGTCGAGCGATCCGAGCGTCTCGGTCCACAGGATGCCGAAGAGCATGAGGGCCATGCCCGCGGTCGCGATCGGCCAGGCGCCGCGTCACATGACCTGCCCGGCCCAGCGCTGCGCGGTCAGCAGGGTGAGGAATCCGCCGGGGGCGAAGATGAGCCCGACTTCGAGGGGGGACCAGCCGTGGGCGTTCTGGAGGCAGAGCGTGGCGACGAACTGCCAGGCGATGTAACTGCCCTGGAGCAGGAGGATGGTGATGTTGCCGCGGGCGAGACCAGGCCTGCGGAGGATCGCCAGCAGGACGAGCGGAGAGCGACACACCCGCTGCATCTGGACGAAGGCGGCACCGAGAACGGCGGCCGTCGCGAGGGAGCCGATCGTGAGGCCGCTGCCCCAGCCGTGGCTGGAGCTCAGCGAGACGCCGTAGACGAGGGCCATCAGGGCCGTGGTGACTGTCAGCGCCCCGAGTACGTCGACGCGCTGGCGCTCGGCATGCGCCTCGGGGCGGGGATGACCATGGGGGCCAAGATCAGCAGGACCAGCGCGAGAACGGCGGGCACGAGCAGGACCAGCCGCCAGGTGCCGGCCGCCATCAGACCGCCGAGAACCAGGCCGCCGGTGAAACCGATCGCCGAGATCGACACGAAATCCCGAGGGCCTTGTGCCGCTTGGCTTCGTCGTCGTAGGTGTGCAGCAGGATCGACAGGGCCGCGGGTTCGGTGAAGGCAGCGGTGACGCCCTTGACGAGGCGGGCCGCGATCAGCACCGCGGCGCTGGTGGCGAAGCCGCCCACGAGGCTGGCAGGACGAACACGGCCAGCGCGACCAGCAGCAGCTTTGCGGTCGAACAGGTCGGCCAGTCGGCCGCCCAGGAGCAGGAACCCGCCGTACCCCAGGACGTAGGCGGTCACCACCCACTGGAGCGTCTGTGGTGTCATGCCGAGCGCCTGCTGGATCTTGGGCAGTGCGGGGCCCATTGCCGCCACGTCGAAGGCGTCGATGAACTGCACGCCGCAGAGCACAGGGAGCAGCAGGGCGGTCTGCCAGGCCTTTCTTGTGGCTGGGGGGTGTGGCCGTGTGGCCGTTGGCGTTGGCATGGGGGTTTTCCTCAGGGGGATTCGCAGTAGCGGAAGCAGAGTTGGGGCGCGGGCGCGGTTCGCATGTGGGCGAGAGCGGGCGAGGGCATTGGTGCTGCCAGTGCCGGGCCGCGCGAGGCCGGGTTGAGGAGGTGGGGCGGTCCCGAACTGGCCCTCGGGTTACGGAGCCAGAGCGTGGGGCCGAGGAAGCCGAAGTGGTTGCCGGCTTCCTCGGCGGGTTATCGGCTGTCAGCAGGTCCGTGTGGGGGGCCTGGCGGTCAATCACCGCGCGGACGGACGCTCAGGACTGACGGGCAGTGAACTGGCGGCGCAGGTATCCGTGCCAGGCGTGGACGTACTCGACGCTGACCGTGGCTTCGGGGGCGAAGAGCTCCCAGGCGTGGTAGGCGCCGGGGTACAGATGCAGTTCGACAGGCACACCGCCGGCCTGGAGCCGCGTCGCGTAGTTCAGGTCCTCGTCGCGGAAGACGTCGAGTTCGGCGGCCGCGATGAAGGTGGGCGGCAGGCCGGTGAGGTCCCTCGCGCGCGCGGGTGCGCTGTACGGGTGCACCTCGTCGGCGCCGGCGCGGTCCCCGAGGATCAGGTTCCAGGCCAGGATGTTGGTCGCGCGGTCCCAGATGCCGATGTCGGTGACCTCGTGACTGGACGCGGTGGTGTTGCGGTCGTCGAGCATCGGGTAGCTCAGCGCCTGGAACAGCGGCGCCGGTTCGCCCTGGTCGCGGATCATGAGCGCGGTGGCTGCGGCTATACCGCCGCCGCCGCTCTGCCCGGCCAGGGCGACGCGGTTCTCGTCGATGCCGAGCGCGGCCGCCTCGCGGCGAAGCCAGCGGTAGGCGAGCAGTCCGTCCTCCGCGGCGGCCGGGGCGGGAGCCTCCGGCGCGAGCCGGTAGTCGACGGAGGCGACGGCGCAGCCGACCGCCAGGACCAGGTGCTTGAGGGTGGGATCGTCCTGGGCCGCGTACCCGAGGACCTGCCCGCCGCCGTGGAACCAGAGCAGCACCGGAAGCGGCCCGGCTGCCTCGGTGGGCCGCAGCAGCCGGATGGGGAGGGCGGATCCGTCCGGGCGGACCACGGCGACCTCTTCGACCGACACGGACGGCTCATCCGGGATCTGGGCCGCGATCGCCTCGGCGAAGGCGCGGACGCCGGCTCGCGTGCCCTCCAGGTCGGTGAGGTCGAACACCCCCGCCTCGGTCATCGGCACCGCCTTGAGGGCCTCGGCGAGTTCGGGGTCGATCCGCTCGTGTGCGTTCTTGGTGTTCATGTCGTTCGTTTCCTCTCGGCTGCGCGGCAGCTGGGTCATGCAGGGGATGGTGGGTCGTTCGGGCCGGGTCCGCCGGGCCGTCTGGATGGGCGCGGCGGCCGGACCGGGATGGATAAGGGGGGCTCAGCGCGGGGTGGTTGCGGGGGCGTCGAAGTAGTGGCCCTGGCCGAGGTCGTCGATGAGGCCGGGCCGGACGGGCTTCCAGCCCAGGAGGTCGCGGGTCAGCGTGCTCGAGGACGGGTTGTCGGCCTGGGCGTGGGCGCTCAGGAAGCCGAAGTGCGCCTCGGCCTCGGTCGGCGCGATGCTGACGACGGGCAGGTTCAGCCCGCGGCCGATGCCCTCGGCGATCTGACGGAAGGTGATCCCCTCGTCGTCGACGGCGTGCAGCCGTGACCCCGCCGGTGCGGATTCCAGCGCCAGCCGGTACAGGCGCGCCGCGTCGAGCGTGTGCACGGCGGGCCAGCGGTTGGCCCCGTCGCCGACGTAGGCGGCGACGCCCTTGGACCGGGCGATGGAGATCAGGGTCGGGATGAAGCCGTTGTGGTCGAGCGTGCTGTGCACGGTCGGAGCAAGCCGGACGACGGACGAGCGGATGCCGCGTTGCGCGAGTGCGACCACCGCGTTCTCGGCGTCGATCCGCGGCCCCGCGTCGATCACGTCGGCTTCGGTGGCGGCGTCTTCCAGCCCCGAGAAGGCGAGCAGCATCGTTCCCGACGCGGTCACCAGAGGCTTGCCGGTGCCGGCGAGCGCGTCCCCGAGCGTGTCGATGGCGCGCAGATCCGCTGTGACCGCGCTGTCGAAGTCGCCGGCGAACATGGCGTCGTGTTTGAAGGCCAGGTGGATGACGCCGTCGGCTGCGGCGGCGGCCGCGGCGAGGCCGTCGGGATCGTCGAGGTCGCCTCGGTGCACCTGGGCACCGGCGGCCGTCAACGCGGCGGCGGACCTGTCCGAGCGGGCCAGGCCGACGACCCGGTGTCCCGCTTCGAGGAGTTCGGGGATGACGGCGGAGCCGACGTGTCCGGAGGCTCCGGTGACGAATACGCGCATGGCGTGCGCCTTCCTGCTGCGGGCTCCCCATCGGGGGCGGAGAGCCGTGATGTCAGTTCGTGACATCACCGTAGTACCCATGTCAGATCCTGTCATCACTCCGATGTCAGATTCTGTCATCGGTGTGTAGGATCGGGGCATGAGCCGATGGAAACCCGATGCACGAGGCCGCCTGGAGAAGGCGGCGATGGAGCTCTACAACGACAAGGGCTTCGAGGCCACCACCGTGGCGGAGATCGCCGCGCGGGCCGAGGTCACCGAGCGCACCTTCTACCGGCACTTCGTCGACAAACGGGAAGTCCTCTTCCAGCCCAACGCGCTCGCTGACGTCCTCGCGCACGCCACGGCCACCTCCGCCCCTCTGGCGCCGCTGGAGGTGATCGCCTACGCCCTGACCGAAGCCGCTCCGGTCTTCGAAGAACGCGCAGAACTGGTACGGCAGCGCCAGACCGTCATCGCCGCCAATCCCGAACTGCAGGAACGTGAACTGGCGAAACTGGCCTCACTTGTCTCCGCCCTCGCCCACGCGCTTCGGGAACGCGGTCTGGAGGCCACCACCGCAGCACTCGCGGCCGAAATGGGGATCGCCGCGTTCAAGGTCGCCTTCGAACGCTGGATCAACGACCCCGACCAGCACACCCTCGCCCAGCACATTCGGGAAACCCTGGACGCCACCAGGCACCTCACCGCGCCCGCCGACCACGCCGCCGCAACCGACGACGGGAGCTTCCCAGGCCAGGAGAACGTGGCATGAATGCGGTGGGCACCCCGAGCAAGGGGCCCGCGGCTATCCATCCTCTCCGTCGCCCGTCTCGTCGTCTCTGTACGGTCACGCAGCCGCCGCAGGCCCGGCGCCGGCGACCGGGTGAAGGCATAGCGGCCGAGGAAGTTGATGTGGTCGTACTGGAGCGCGGACAGCCGGGCGAGCAACTCGTCGGTGACGGGAAAGCGGTCGGCCGCGAGCTGCTTGACGGCGGCGTCGATGTAGAGGCTGTTGAACAGCACCACGGCGTTCAGCGCTACCAATGCCTCGCCGAGGCGCTCCACCCACTTCGGCTCGGCCAGCACCTCCCGCAGCAGCAGGGTGTTCACGTGTTCTCTGAACTACGAGCTCGTAACGCGATCACGGCTGGGCTCGTTTGAGGTGTCGCCAGCAGATGAGGCGGCAGGCGAAGGAGATGAAGGCGCCGTGGAGTTCGGTGCGGCGGCACCGGACGCTTTCCCTGGCTCGACGATCCGGCGTGGTTCACACGGACATTGCCAGCCTTTTTCCGCTGACCGTGTCGAGCAGCAGCTTCGCGGCCACCGTCGCCCCGTTGGTACGGATCGTGCTGGCCACGGCAGCCGCTCGTGCGCGGGTCTCGGGGATCAGGGCCGTCCTCAGCGCGGCCGACAGGGACTCGAAGGTCGGAGTTGGACCATCGTGTGCCGCGCCGATGCCCAACTCGGCCACCCGGCTGCCCCAGTACGGCTGATCCGCCAACTGGGGGACCACCACCTGGGGGGCGCCGACCTGCGCCGCCGTCGTCGTCGTACCCGCGCCGCCATGGTGCACGACAGCGGCCACCCGACCGAACAGCGCCTGATGGTTGACCTCGCCGATGGCGAAGCAGTCCTCCCGGCCGTCGATCAGCGCCAGGTCCGCCCAGCCGCGCCCGATGACGACGCGGCGGCCCTGCGCGCGGACCGCCTCGATGGCCACCTGGGCGACGTCCGTCGAGGCGTGCATCGGCATGCTGCCGAAGCCCACGTACACCGGTGGCGCGTCGGCGTCCAGGAACGCCACCAACTCGGCCGGGAGCGGGCGTTCGTCCGGCAGGATCCACGCGCCGGTCTGAACGACGTCGAGGTCGGGTGTCTCCTGCCACGGGTCCAGGATCGGGTCCGTCGCCAGCCATGGCTGGTCGCCGATGACGTAATCGCGGACGTGCTTCACCGGGGGCAGACCGGCCGCCGCCCGGTTCGTGTTGAGCGCCTCGCCGAACAGCGCGTCGATGTTCTGGGCGTCCAGATCCCACAGCGCCCGTTTGTCGGTCACCTCCGGCGGGAACGGCCGCCCCTGATACGCCAGTGGCCGGCGGTGCGGCGCCGGCAGGGTGAGCTGCTGGAAGGTCACGGACACGGACCGGATGCCCAGCATCTCGGCCACCGACAGCGCTCCGGCCGCGGCCGGCATCATCCCTGTCGCCACCAGCACGTCGCATCCCTCGGCCGCCGCGGTGACCGCGTCGAACTGCCCGGCGATCACCTCGGCCGCGCGCTGCGGCAGGCCCGATGCCGGCGGGGCCTCCTTCGTCCAAGCCCGCGCCGACCGGCTGACGGGCACCAGCGGCACGCCCACACCGCCCAACCGCTGCGCGAAGTCCTCGTCCGGCGGCGCGCACACCCGCACCTCCGCGCCGAGTCCCCGTAACCGCACCGCAAGTCCCACCAGCGGTTCGACGTCCCCGCGTGACCCATACGTCGACAACAACACACGCATTTCGCGACACCCGTTTCCGTAGGTTCTGGCTTCGACCGGCGATTCTGCGGCACGTCGGGGGTCTTGCCGCAAGCCCCCCGGTGCGCTATATGTTGAGCATGGCAAGGAGTGGGTAACCTCCTTGCCTGTGCCTTTTGCCGTCCGCTGTGGACGGACGACCTCCTTTCGAAGCGGCGGCTCGCCGCGTACGGCGGTGCCGTCGGCCCAGGAGGATCTCCGACGAGCTGTGCACTCCGCGGGCGTGAGCCCGAAGGCGTCGGTGCGGCTGGTCGTCGGAGGGCGTCATGAGGGGTCCTTGCTCGCGGTGACTGTGCGGCTGGCGATGTCGCGGAACGCGGGTATGCCGAGGTTGACGGTGGTGGTCTGGCGGGCCCGCTCGTCGAGCTGGGCGAGTTTCTGCATGGCGCCGGCGAGGCTGACCTTGAGCCCTTCGACCTCACCGAGCCATCCCTCCCGTTCGGCTTCGGCGATGCGGTCGCGCGGGTTGTCGAGGATCTCTTCGATGCGGGGGCGCTGGTCGGGATCGGGCCGCAGGAGGCTGCATCGCAGGCAGCTGTGCTCGTGGATGCAGCTGGTGCCGTAGGCTCGTCCGCAGTCGCCCAAGGCGACCCGGCGGCGTTCGAAGTGGGCGATGAACTCCTCCCACTCCTCGTTGGTGGGGGTTCGGTACTCCTCGCTGGGGCGGGTGGCACGGCGGCGGGCGATGAACGCGCGGTGGCCGTTGATGACCTCCTCGGGATAGACCGCCTTGTAGCCCATGGTGGTGTTGATGTCGCGGTGGCCGACCACGAGCTGGGCGATGTGGGGCGGCATGCCGTTCATGATCGCGTCCGTGATGAACAGCCGTCGGAAGTCGTGGGGGCTGAACGTCAGCGGCCGGTTGTTGGTGTCGGTCAGTCCGGTGCGGGAGAGCGCGTCGTTGAGCATCTGCCGGATCCCGCTGACCGGGATCGGTCGGTTCTCCACGCCGAAGTGGCGCTGGAACAGCAGCGGCATCGCAGGATTCCAGACGCGCTCGTGGCCGTCGTAGGAGACCACGAGGGGAACGGCGCCCTTCGTGTCACGGACGCGGCTGATGATCGTGCTGAGCACGTCGGCGAGCTCCGGGGAGATGACGAGCAGACGCTCGGCGTCGGTCTTGGACGGGGCGATGTGCAACAGCGGGATGAGTTCACCGGTGGCGGGCAGCCGGTATTGGACGAGGCTGTGGTGGGAGAGCTCGGTCAGCTCCTCGACGCGGAGGCCTGTGTGCCGCAGGACTTCCACGATCGCCCAGGACCAGAACGCGCGATGCTCCTCCTGCGTGAGGTCGAGGCGGCGCCCGGTCTCGGGATCCTCGGCCCAGACCCTGGCCGTCGGGTTCTTGCTGAGGGGCCTGTGCCAGCGCTGTCCGGCCACCGCGAAGTCCGCCCCTGGAGCGGCGGCCTGGGCTGCGGCCAGCCGCTCAGCTGCCAGTCGGCGTTCCGTGTCGACCGTCTTCACCAGGACCGGCAGGACGGGCAGTCGCTCCCGGGTTCGCTGATCGATGCGCGATTTGCGGCCGGAGCGTTCCTTCTTGCGCGACATCTCCTCCTCTCGGACGGGGCAGGGTGCCGCCCAGACACCCCAGCGTGCGGGATCGTCGATGGCCCATTGGGCGAGGTCGAGGTAGAAGGCACGGACCAGGGCCAGGTAGTTCATGCCGTGGTCGCCGCGCGGGACCTGCTCCTCCACGACGTCGCCGTCGGCGGTCTTGCGGCGGATCGTCTTCGTCGCGACCCTGCGCTTCCACGCTGCCGCGACGTCGGGTGCCAGGCGGAGGGAGTCGATCCCCGAGTGGTGGTCCTCCAGGTCTTTCCAGAACAACTTGCCCAGGGCGAAGGCGACTGTTCGCAGCGAGGTGTAGTCGAGCGCGGGGGCGCGTTCCCGCAGGTAGTCGACCAGCAGGTCCCGGACCGGGCGGCAGGCGAGGTGGTAGCGGTCGATCATCTGCTCGATGCTGATCTGGCCCAGGTTCTTGGGGTTGAAGATTCGGACCGTGGCCGGGGCCCCTTCCGGGAGAGCCCCGATCGTGTGGAGCAGCTGGTAGTAGTACGGGCTCGTATCGGTCGAGCGGCTGCCGCGGGCGCTCAGGAATTCCGCCAGCTCCAAGCAGTCGCCGACCGTGATGTCGTGGACTGTGCCGCCCTTGGCGGCCGTCATCGTGGCGATCCGGCGCATTGCGCCGTTCTTGGTGTGGGCGTTGGCGGGGTCGGTCCGGCAGACGGCCGCCAGGGCGGCGAACCCGCGCGGGTCGCGGGCGCGCGCCATCTCGGCCGTCAGTATCTGCACGGTTCCCGGAGTGAGCAACCACGGCAGGCTGGGCCGGATGACATCACCGCTGATCAGCACCAGGATGCCGCTGCCCAGGACGTCGAAGTCCTTCTTCGGGTCCTGGTAGGACCAGCCGGTGGACTGGAGCCAGGAGATGGCCATTTGCCGCCAGGCGATGTTGCCGGCCGCATCCGCGCCGCTGGCGTTCCAGCGCTCCTGCCAGGTCTGCCCGGGAAACTGCTCCAGCCACGCCAGGGTCTTGGTCAGGCCGGTCCTTCGGCGGGACTGGGGGGCCGAGGACGCCAGCCGGAACGGCGGCGTGAGCAGTCGTTCTCTCACCTGCTCACGTGACTGCTCGGTGGCCTCCCACCGCTGCCCGGCACGGCGCGGCGGGAAGTTCTTCAGCAGCGCCGTCACCTCCGGGCTGTGCAGCCGGTGGGTGGAGCGTTCCGCGGTCAGCGCCTGCGTGGTCATGCGGTCCCCTCCCCGAAGAGGACGTTCAGTGATTCCGGCCGATACGACAGCGCCGAGGGTTCGTCCGTCGATACAATGGGCGTCGTAGACGTGCCCGCGGACCGGCGAGCGTGGTGCGCGAGCACACCCGCGACCACGTCCTCCGTGAGCGGCGTCAGGTAGAGCTGAGTGGTACTCAGATGGGCGTGTCCGAGGACCCACTGCACGTCGGTGAGCAGCATGTCGGGGTCGCGGGCCATCCGGTAGGCGGCGGTGTGCCGCAGATCGTGCAACGACCAGTTGGCGCCGAGCGCGGCGTTCGCCCGGTTGAACATCCGGTAGGCAGCGTGATAGCCGAGCTCCCGGAACGGGCGCCGCAGCGTCCACCACAGCGGATCGTCGACACCTGCGGGCACCAGGTCGTGCATCTGCGCCTGGTAGAGCCGGAGCCATACGAAGGCGTCTGGCGAAGCCGGCAACTGCTGGATCGCCCGCGTGCCCTTGCGCACCACCGTGATCAGCTGCTGGCCGGGGTCAGCGTCACCGTAGCGCGCGCCCAGCAGCTCCGACGCCCGAGCGCCCGTGGACACCCAGAAAGCCACCAGCGCCCGGTCCCGGTGAGAGCCCAGCTGGGCGAACAGCTCGTTGAACTTCTCGTCCGGGATGCAGCGTGGCACTCGCTGAACATGCCGGGGCGGTACAGTCCCGACCGTTCATTACGGTAGAGGTCCATCGGGTTGTGGTGGGCATTGGCCCGTCTACCCCGTCGGGCCAGCGGGAACGGGTTGACCATCGGCCCCGACCCGGCGTCGGCGTGGAAGTCGTAGAAGCCGCGCAGCACGGTCTCGCTATGCCCGCGGGTGGTCGACGCGTACTTGCGGCCCGGCCCCACCTTGCCCGTCACCGGATTCGCGACCGCCGACGTGGCGGGAGCACCGGCCCGTCGCGGCTTGTCGCTGAGCTGGATCCAGCGGGAGAAATCCCGGGCCTCATCCCGGGTCGCGTGATCCCACAGCACCCCGATCGCCCACAGGAACCGGAACCAGCGCAGCAGGTCCATCGCGTACGACCGCTGCGTCGTCGGGGGCCGTCCACTGGCCTGCAAGTCCTTCAGGTACACCGAGACCGGCTCAACGACCGTCCCAGCCGGATCAAGCAATCGGTACGGCTCCCATATGTCGCCGCTCTCCACCAGCGACCCGACCCGCGGTACGACCAACGTCCGCAGATCCCACCCTTGCGCATCTCTCTCGATCACGGGGCGGGACCATAGTCACCCGCTTCCCAAGATGTCCGCTGAACTGGGCAAACTCCTCCGGTAGTTCAGTCAACAGGTAGACCAGGGCCGCCTGTAACAGGTGCAGGGCGAGCATCGAGATCTCCTGGCTCTCCCGGTCGGCGCCGGTCAGGTCCCCGTCCTTGCCGTGGAACAGGTCGTGGTTGGCGGAGTTCCAGTTCTCCACCACCTGCCGACCCTCGTGGATCTCCCGCCGCAGCTCCGGGTCGGCCAGGTAGTCGCAGACGAACGCCGTCCGCACCGCCCGGCCCAGCTCCTCGATCGCCCGGTAGGTCGGGTGCTTCGGGCCACCCCGGGTGAACCGCCGCAGCACCTGCTCGGCCTCCGCCGTGCCCACGCGGAGCGCGGTGGTGTACTTCACGATCTGGTCGTACTACTGGCGAATCGGCTCCCAGTCGATCGTCTTGCTGGACAGCACCGCGCCAGGTGCGGCCACGTCTCGTCCTCGCCGGCGGCCGGCCGGCACAGCCGGGCCGAGCCCACGTTCTTCAACCGGGGCAGCAGGTTGAAGCCGAGCATGTGCGCGAACGCGAACCCGACGAATGTTGTTACCTGGACACCTCCTGTCCCGTTAGCCCGGAGGAGCGGTCGGATGGGCCGTCAGTCGGGGCTGTTCCGGAGGTGGCTGTGCGGGTCCTGGACCAGCGTCGCGAGGATGGCTCGCACGTCGTCGAGCTGCTCGACGACGCTGATGAGCCGATCGAAGTCGTCTCGGGGTTCCTACGCTTCCTCGGTGCGAGGAACTGTTCGCCGAACACTCTCGTGTCGTATGCGTACGACCTCCGGCACCTGTGGCGGTTCTTCGGTGAGCGCGGCCTGACCTGGGACGTGTTCGCTCCAGCGCACGCGATCCCGCTGCTGGAGTACCTGCGCACGGTCCCCTCTCGCCGTCCGCGCCAGCGCATGGTGCTCACCGTCGCGACGGTCGATACGGACGGCCCGGCCACCAAGCTCGCGGCGACCACGGTGAACCGGATCCTGGCGGCGGTGTCTTCCTTCTACGAGTACGCCATCCTCGCTGGCCTGCTGGACCGCGCGAACCCGATCGAGAAGCGCCCCGACCCGGCCCTGCAGAGGGTCTCCGAACGTCACCGGCCGTGCATGGGCCGGGCCAGCCGCCAGCGGCCCGTCCGGCGCGCGGTTCGGGTCAAGACGGTCCAGGCCCTGCCCCGCCCGCTGGACGACGTCCAGGTCGAGGCCCTGCTCGCCGAGCTGCGTTCGGTGCGCGACCGGGCCTTGGTGCTGCTGATGCTCCAAGGCGGCCTGCGTCCCGGAGAAGCCCTCGGGCTGCACCTGGAGGACATCGCCTACGGCCGTCGGCGTGTAGTGGTCCGCCACCGCGACGACCACCCGAAGGGCGCACGGTCGAAGTCCAGATACGAGCGGGTGGTCGACCTGCACGAGCCCGAGGCCCTGGCCACGGTCAGCGCCTATGTCATGGGCGACCGCCCCGCCGGCGCGGAGAGCCCGCTGGTGTTCCTCATCGGCGGCCGTGGCGCCCGCAGGCTGGAGCCGCTTGGCTACGACGGGCTGGTGCGGATGTTCGCCCGTGCCTGCGCCCGGGCCGGGATCCGCGAGCCGTGGGTGACCCCGCACGCTCTGCGTCACACCCACGCCACACGCATGTGGGAGGGCGGGATGCGGGAGCTCACGTTGCAGAAGCGACTCGGTCATGCCTCTCCAGAGTCGACTCGCATTTACACCCGGGTCTCCGATCCGGCTGTGGTCGCCGAGTACAACCGCGCCCTGGTCAGGAACGACGCACCCACGCAGGGGGCGAAGTGAGGTCGCAGGGTGTGTCCACGGCCGCGATGCTGGCCAGTTTCGGGGCCATTCCGCAGCAGCAGCGGCGGCGCCGTCGGCACTGCCCTGACGAGGAATGGCGTTCCTACGTCCGGGGCCGGGGCGGCAATCGGCAGTACCAGCTTCAGAAGCTGAGGTTCCGGCGCCAGTTCATCGACCGCTGGCCCAAGCTCACCAGCTGGTTCGGTGCCCCGCTGGTCGAACGGGCCGGCCGGCTGCACGGTGAGTCCTTCCATCGCCCGTCCTACCCGGTGTCCTTCCGGGCCCGCACCTACCTGGTCTATCTCGGACTGCGCGGCTACACGACGTTCGACTATCCGTGGCTGTTCGCGCCCGGGCAGCTCTCCATCGTCGAGCCGGCCGCCGCTCTGGGCATCGATCTGGGGGCCAAGGAACTCGTCGACGACGCGATCGGCTTGGGATTCAACCCGAACTCCGCACGCCAGGCCATGCATTGGGCGGTCAGTCGCATCGCCCTGCACACCGGTGTCTTCGACGTCACCACGATCACCGAGAACCACATCGCCGAGGCTCTCCAGGCCATCCGGTTCTTCGCCGACCACCCGGACCTGGAGCGCTTCTACCCGTCCCGGCAGCAGTATCTGGAGGGCGCCGCCAAGAACTGGGTCACCCACCTCCACCAGCTCCAGGTCGTACTCTTCCACCGCGGACAGGTGGCTACCCAGCCCCGCAAGCTGATGCCCTCGTGGAAACCGCCACTGGTGCTGCCGCCGCGGATGCAGACCGTCGCCGAGAAGTGGCTCGCCGCTCGGAGACTGACCGACCGCCCGGTCACGGTGGACAAGCTGGAACTCGCGGTCCGCCGCTTCGGCGACTGGCTCGGCGAACACCACCCCGACATCGTCACATTCGCCGATGTCACCCGCGAGCACTGCCTCGCCTGGCTCCAGCACATCGCCGAGGAACCGACAGAACGGACCGGCAAACCCCTCGGCGTCATCTCCCGGATCCAGCGGACCTCCGGCCTGGGCCAGTTCTTCCGCGACACCGCAGCATGGCAGTGGGACGACGTCCCCGGACACAGCCTCATCGGCCCCGGCGACTCGCCGAAGTCACCGATCAAGGTCCCCCGGTTCATCCCGGACGACGAGCTGGACCGGTTGATGCCCGTCATCGACACCATCGCCTGCCCTTTCCAGCGTGCCGCCCTGCTGGTCGCCCGCTGGTCCGGAGCCCGCCGGGACGAGATCCGCCGCCTGCCCCTGGACTGCCTGGACCGCTACCCGGACGGCACCGCCCGGCTGCGGCTGCCTGCCCGCAAGACCTACAAGGAGCGCGTCGTGCCCCTGCACGATGACGCGGCGGACGCCCTCCAGAAGGTCATCGCCCTGCGCAGACAGGGCCGCGAACGGCCCTTCACCGACGAGCTGACCGGGCAGCCGGTGCGCTATCTGTTCATGCAGCATGGCAAGCTGCTGTCGACGTACTACCTGTTCGAGACCCCGATTCAGGCCGCTTGCAAGGCCGTTGGACTGGTCCGCCCCGGAGGTCGAGGCGGCACCGGCCGTGGCACCGTCACCGCCCACCGCTTCCGTCACACCGTCGGCACACAGCTCGCCGAGCGCGGCGCGAAACTCCACACGATCATGAAGGTACTCGGGCACTCCAGCGTGTCCATGGCCCTCGTCTATGCGCAGATCAGCGACCAGGAAGTCCTCCGCGACTACAAGGCCGTCCTCGCGTCGGGCGCCAACATCGCCGGACCCGCCTCCGAGGAGCTGAAGTCGGGCGCTTTGCCGGAAGAGGCCGTCGACTGGCTGAAGACGAACTTCTTCAAGACCGAACTCGAACTCGGACACTGCCTGCGGCTCCCGGCCGAGGGGCCCTGCGAGTGCGATCTCTACCTGACCTGCGCGAAGTTTGTCACGACCCCGGCCTACGCACCGCGGCTACGGGCAAGACGCAAGGTCGAGAACGCCCTCGCCACCGACGCCGCCCACCACGGCTGGACCCGCGAAGTCGAGCGTCACCACTGCACCGCCGGCCGCATCGAGAAGCTCCTGAACGACCTCGGCCAGCCCCTCGAAGACCCCACCGACACCCCGGAGAAGGATCACCGCTGATCAGCGAGTCGGGAAGGAAAGCAGTGCAAGGTCCCATTGGTCAGCTGCGTGAAGCAGCGCAGCCGCATTCACTCGTACCTCCACCACGTATTGGTAGATGTCCGCTCGGTCATCGCCGTGCTGCCACGGGGGTGCCGCCTCCAAGGACAGGTGAACGCGAATCACCGCCCCACTGTCGGTTCGATCGGCGAGGCTGACGGCCAGGACCGGCTCGACGAACCACGTGTCCGGAGACAGCCAGCCTTCGGCGTCAGGTCCTGTCACAGCCACCGTCCCCGCGGCCACCTCGCGCAACCAAGCGGACATCTGATGCGCTTCATGAGTCAGCAGACAAGGATCGGCAAAGGACCAACTGCCCTCGGAAGTCGTCACCATTCCGCCGACGACCAGCCAGTTGTCGTCGTATGAGTCACCCCGGACCTCGGAGAACTGATACCGCAGCAGGCGGAGCTCGACACTGCTCACATGATCACTCAAAAGCACAGCCACAGGATGTCACGGGCCCTCCGGACTCTGCATGGCGCGAGTGATCACCCTCAAATTCGTATCCCAGGGACCAGCCCCGCGCGAGCGGTCGCCAGCCGGCTGAAGAGGGCTGGCCGAATTCGGCCAACTCATCGACGCTCTCAAGGACACACCGAAGGATGATCAACTTGAACTGTCCACATAATGGACGCGCCGTGGGTGTCGGTGTACTGCCGGTCCACCACCATCTCGGTGCAGTGCCGCAGCACGCCCTCGATCATCGCGGCGACCTCGGAGGCCGAGCAGTTCTTGAGCTGGGAGTAGATGCACACCGACTTCCGCTCGACGTGCCAGTAGATCATCACCCCCGGGCCCCGGTACCGCTGGTGCCATTCGGTCATGAAGTTCGAGGACCAGGAGCCGAACTTCTTGCTGTCCGAGGCGCATGCGGTGCCCTCGCCCCAACATTGGGCGTCGCGGGCGGCGAAGGTGGTGTTCACCAGCTTCACCAGCGCGCCGCGCATGTTGGTCCGGTTCACGAACAGGTGCCGCACCCGCCGCAGGACCGCCTCGGACTCGCCGTGCTTGCCGGTCACCGCGACCCGCTTGATGCCCATGTTGGTGCCCAGCGCGAACAGCACCAGCAGCAACCGGCGCCGCAGCACCTCGCGCGGCACTGCCTCCCGACTGGCCACCGAGGTGAACTCGGAGTTGAAACCGACCGCGAACTCGGCCTCCTTGAGGATGTCGATCAGGTCGATCGTCCCCCAGCGGCGCTCGATCTCGGCCTTGAGTGCGGCCAGGTTCTCCGGCTCCTCCTGCTTGCCGAGCGGGGAGACCTTGATCCACGGCTCGCCGTGCTTGCGGACGATCTCCACCCCGCCGGTCGAGCCCTCCTCCAGCGCGGTATCGAACCGGGTCAGGGCCGCCCGGAGCCTCTTCTGCAGGGCGTCGATGAACTCGCCCGCGAACCGGCCCGGTGCAGCCGGATGACGCCGCTATACGGTCACACCCATGATCGCCAGGACCTCGTTGCGCAGAGAGTCCGTGTGGGCGGGCTGCTCGTCGAGGGCGCTCTTCCACAGAAGGTAGGAAAGGCCGCTCTCGGCGCGCCGCCGCACGTCCGGCCCGGACCCGCACACGTTCTCCAGCCGGGTGGCCAGCCCGTCGGCCATGGGCGTGAGCTTGGCCTGCCGCGCCACGCGCGCCAGCTCGGAGTCCGGCTGACTCAGGCAGGCGGCGACCAGCCGGCCCAGCCCTCGCGGCACGGCCGCGATGATGCGCTCCACCGAGGCGGTCAGTTCCACCAGCGGGTCTCCTGTGCCCCCTGCTGCGTGCTGGGACATGTCCGCGCGCAGGGCCGCCATGACCAGCTCTTCCTTGCCCGCCCAGCGCCGGTAGAGCCCGCCGAGGCCGATCCCGGCGGATTCGGCGACATCCTTCATCCGCAGCCCGTCGTATCCGCGTTCCTCCAGGAGGGCCAAGGCGTGTTCAAGGGCCAGACGGTCGATGTCCGAGCTGCGGGGGCGACCGCGGTGCGCGTTCTCCATGCCATTACGGTAACGTGCATTATCGGAAATAATAATTCTCGGAAAGGTTGCCGCCATGGCTTTCACCACCACGACCCGTGCACTCGTCCTCGGCGGCGGTGGCATCACCGGCATCGGATGGGAGATCGGCGTACTGGCCGGACTGCTCGACAAGGGTGTCGACCTGCGTGGCGCAGACACGGTGATTGGCACGTCGGCCGGCTCGATCGTGGGCATGAACTACGCCTCGGGAACCGACTGGGAGGCCCTCTTCACCGACCAGGCCCACGTCGGCGAGCACGAACCGGTCATACGCACCGACCCCGGCGTCTACGAGGGCTGGATCGAGGCGTTCCGCGCCGGCGCGGGCGATCCCGAAGCGGTGGGCGCCGGATTCGGCCGGGTGGCCCGCAAGTACGGCGCGAGCGTCGACGCCGAGACCCGCCGCGCCGTCGTCCGGGCCCGGCTGCGCACCACGCAGTGGCCGGCCAATATGCGGGTCTCGGTCACCGACGCCGACACCGGCCGCCTGGAACTGCTCGGCCCGCACGCGGGGGTCTCCATCGAGACCGCCACCGCCGCGAGCGGCGCCGTCCCTGGCATCTGGCCCAGCGTCCAGTTCAACGGCCGTGAATGGATCGACGCCGGGATGGTCTCCGCCGCCAACGCCACCCTGGCAGCCGGACACGACCGCATCATCGTCCTCGCCCCCATGTACGAGGGCCACGCGGGCATCCCCAGCGCCCAGGACGACGTCGCCCGCCTCAACGACAGCGCCCGCGCCTTCCTCGTCATCCCCGACGACGCCAGCCGCGACGCCATCGGCCCCAATCCCTACGACCCCAACCGCGCCCAGGCCGCGGCCGAGGCCGGTCGCCATCAAGGCCGTGCCAACGCCGCCGATGTCAAGACGCTCTGGGGCTGACCGGGCCCGACCCACTGCCACACCCACGGCCGCCCCTGCGTCCCTCGCCGCAGCTGCGAGCCCGGCCAGCCCACGCGATCCGCGACAGCGCACGGACTACCCGGACTTCGGGCTTGCGGGACCACAGTGCCGGCTTCGCGATCACAGCGAGCGACGACCCCTTACTGGGATAGGCTCAATGAAGGCGACCGAATCGTTGCGGGCGATGCGCTGGGCTATCACCTGTCCGGTGGCCACGTTCATGGCCGCGACGATGGAGACGGTGCCGTGGCGGCGGTACTCGAACTCGCCGGCGAAGGACCTGCGACGCGCTGCCACTAGTGGCGGGGTGGGGACTGGTGGATGTGGTGCAGTCCCAGCGGTGCAGGCGGGGGCAAGGGTTCGGTCTGGTCGGCCCGGAAAGAGTGGAGGAGGTACGTGACCAGACGTCGGGACGCGGCCAGCGAGACCTGCTGTGACTCTCCGACAACGGCGCTGTTGGCCAGTAGCACGAGCGTGATGTCGGTGTGGTCGAAGTCGTCCCGCAGTTGCCCCACGTCTTTGGCGCGCTGCACCAGCTGGGCGAGGTCGTTCTCCACGCGGGTACGTTCGCGCTCGTAGTCGATGGCGTCGGGGAACCGGGAGAGGAACGCGGCCGTGAAGCCCCGGTCGGTGGCCTGCATGGTGCACACCTTCTCGATGAACGAGCAGAACCCGTGCCAGGGGTCGGGGTCTCCCAGTGCCTCGTCGAGGACGGCGGCGCAGCGGGCGAACTGTTCGGTGAAGGCTTCGGTGACGAGAGAGACGCGGGTGGGGAAGTGCCGGTAGAGGGTGGCGGCGCCGACTCCGGCGCGGCGGGCGATCGTGGTGAGGGGTACGTCGATTCCCTGGGTCGTAAATGCCTTGCGGGCGGCTTCGAGGATGCGGTTGCGATTGTGCCGGGCGTCGGCGCGCAGCCCTGAACCGGCGGTGGGTGGCGGGGGCTCATCGGTGGAAGCGGGTGGTCGGCCCGGTTTCCGAGAGTGCTGAACAGGCATGTCTCTCACATTAACTCAAGTGGAAGGTGTCGCCCGTTTACGGCGTTAGCTTGGGTGAGTCAGCGGAGAGGTCCCTTCCGCCCATGGTTCCCGAGACAGAGACAGGACGACGCCGTGAACGAGATGCGCGCAGCCCTCTATGACAGGTACGGCCCTCCGGAGGTGCTGTACGAGGGCAAGGTGCCCGTGCCCGATCTCGAGCCAGGTGAGGTGCTGGTCCGCGTCCACGCGGCCAGCGTCAACGGCGGCGAACTGGCGGGCCGGGCTGGGAAGATGCGCCTGGTGACGGGGCGCCGCTTCCCACAGCGCGCCGGGATCGACTTCGTCGGCGAGATCGCTGAGGTCGGCCCCTCGGTGCCCGGTATCCGGGAGGGGGAGCGGGTGTGGGGCTTCCTGGGGCGGACGAAGTCCGGCAGCGCGGCGCAGTACGTGGCCGTCCGCCCCCAGCAGATAGCTCTGGCCCCGGGCAATCTCACTCCGGTGGAGGCTGTCTCCCTGCTCGGAGGAGGAACGACCTCGATCACCGCCCTGCGTGACAAGGCGCGTCTCAGGCCCGGCGAACGCCTCCTGGTGCGCGGGGCCAGTGGCGGTGTCGGCAGCGTCGCAGTCCAGATCGGCAAGGTCTTCGGCGCTCACGTCACCGCCCTCGCGAGCCCGAAGAACCTCGACTTCGTTCGCGGCTTGGGCGCGGACGAGGTACTCGACTACACGACGACCCGCCCACAAGAACTTGGCGCATTCGACGTCATCATGGACACCGTCGGCACACAGCACCCCGCCTACCGCCGGCTACTGGCCCCGGGCGGACGCATGGTAGCCATCGCCTTCGATCTCGAGAACCTCCCCACAAGCGTCTCCTATCTGCTCGGCTCCAGCGTCCACGGCTCCCGACGGGTGCGTTTCTTCAGTGGCAACCCAGGGCACGAGCTGTTCGCCGAACTGACCCGGTACGCACAGAACGGCGATATCCGTCCGGTCGTGGACACTGTTCACCCCCTCGCTTCCATTGCCGCCGCGCACCGCGCCCTGGAGGCCGGCGGCGTCCGCGGAAAGCACATCATCCAAATCGTGTGACTCGCTGACATCGTCCAACGGCCGGCTATGCCCTTGAAATGGAAGGGCTCAGCAAACGGGCGGCGGTCTCGGCGGTGCGCGGACGCGGCGCGCTGATCAGCAACGGCAAGTCGTCGCTCACCCGCCCCACACTGGCAGCCCCGCTCACGCCTTGTCAGAAGTTTTGACAGCCACGCCGGTTCTCCCTTCCGTTCCCACTGGGACCCCGGTGGGGGCCGAGGCGGCCGGTCAGCAGGTCCCGGGCCTGGCCGGGGGTGAGCAGGTCGACGGACAGCAGGTGGGCGTCCTCGGCCGCGGCCAGGCCGGTGAGGTGGTTGCGGCTGGTTATCAGGGCCAGACAGCAGGGGGCGGACCTGTTCGGCGTCGCGGGCGTTGTCCAGTACCACCAGCACCCGCCGGCCGGCCAGCAGACTCCGGTGCAGGCCCGCCTGTGCTTCCAGGCCGTTCGGGATGCGGGCCGGGGGCACCCCCAAGGCGTCCAGGAACCACCGGACCGCCTCGGCCGGGGCCGTGATCGAACCGCCGGGGACGAATCCGCGCAGGTTCACATACAGCTGCCCATCGGGGAAGGCTTCCCGTACCCGGTGAGCCCAGTGCACGGCCAAGGCGGTCTTGCCCACCCCGGCGGTGCAGCTTCCGCGCTGACGCGATCATCGATGACCCCACCGGCGATCTGCGCAAACTGCATGCACACATCTCGCGCCACTTCGCCGCCCGACCCTGGGTCCGTCGCAGATGCCAGGATGCCCGCCAGCGGATCGAGACCCGCCTCGCTGCGATCGACACCTCGGCGCCGTTCCACGAGCAGGTGATCTCTTGGCTATTCCCTACCGGCGTGACCTGCCACGTCCTTCTCGTCGCCGCCCTGCGCAACCCCACCGTCCGCTTGCGCTATCTGGCCGCTCGCGAGGTCCTCACCGACTACGGCCACCTCAGCCGCTACCCGGAACTTCTGAACCTTCTCGGCTGCTCACACCTGCCCGCGCAGCGTGTCCAGCACCATCTGCGTGAACTCGCCACGACGTTCGACGTCACCGTCCAAGTGGCGAAGACCCCGTTCTTTTTCAGCAGCGACATCACGCCCACCGCACGGCCGATCGCGATTGACGGAAGCCAGAGGCTCATCGACTCAGGCGACCACCACGAGGCCGTCTTCTGGATCATCGCGACCTTCGCCCGCTGTCACACCATCCTGGCCGCCGATGCCCCCCAACTGCACGAAGCCCTCGCGCCGGCATTCCAGGCGGCCGTCACCGATCTCGGCATCAGCGCCACCCGTGACCTCATCCACCGGGCCGAAGAGGTGACCCGGTTCCTGCCCGGGCTCTGGCAGACCACCGAGGACATCCTGCGCAGCAACCCCAACATCACCGAATAGCAGGGATGCCCGACAGAGTCACGCTTGGCTGCCGGTCCCGTCGGGTGCTCGTGGCCGGTCTGATGTGCCGACGTTGAGGCATGGGCGGTCAGGGCGGCGGCGCGTCCTGCGCGCCGCCGCCCTCGTCCCTTGTCCGGCCTGGGTCAGCTGCTGAAGTAGAAGTAGTTCCAGGCGCCGTATGTGGTGGTGTTCACGTTGTCGCCCGAGGTGGGGTCGATGTACGAGGTGCGCACCCGGGCACGTATGCCCGAGCTCCCGGGGTGGCCGAGGTTGACGATGGACTTGCCGTTGGTGCCCAGGGAGAAGTACTCCGAGTCCGTGGTGTACCACTTGCCGCCTGAGTAGACCTGGAGGTCCAGGCGCTCCTTGCGGCCCTTGTAGTAGGTCATCGTGGTGGTCAGGACGGCGTCGGTGTTCTTGTGGAAGTAGCGGTAGCGGGTCGAGCCGATTGTGCCGGTGCGGTAGTACTTGGACAGTGAGCTGGCGATCTTCACGCGCGCGTAGGCGGTGGACTTGACGGTTCGGCCGGCGTAGCGGGCGTCGCCCTTGAAGACGGCGGTCACGGCGGTGTCGCGGGACATGGTGACGGTGGCGGACAAGTTGCCGTGCGTGTCGGTCTTGCCGGTCTTCAGGAGCTTGTTCGGCTTGTCGCCGCCGTAGGGGTCGGCCCAGATCTCCACCGTGCGGTTGCTGTAGGTGGTGCCGAGGTGGGCGGTGAAGACGACGTTCTTGCCGTAGTCGTACGCCTTCTTGTTGTTGGTGAGCGTCAGGGCGGGCGTGGCGCGGGAGACGGTGACGGTGTCCGAGGCGGATGCCGGGGTGTGCGAGGAGTCCCCGGCGTAGGTCACCGTGTAGCGCACCTTGCTGCCGGCCGGCGGCGCGTCGGTGAAGGAGAACGTGCCGTTCGCGCCCAAGGTCTTGGTGCCGAGCGACTTGCCCGAGGGCGACAGCAGGTCGGTGCGCACGACGTTCAGCAGGGTGCCGGCGGGCAGCTTCAGGCCGGTGGTTACCGTGCCCTTGACGGTGAGTGTCTTGCCACGCGTACCGGTGGCCGGAGCGTCGACGGTCAGCTTCGTGACGTACTTGCGCGGTTCGGTGACGGTCTGCAGCTGCCTAGAGTCCGAGGACCCGGTCAGCACGAACAATTTCGTACCGTCCGCCGACCAGGCTGTCGAGTGCCCGCCCCACGGCATCCATGAGCCCGACAGGTTGCGGATGCTGGCGGGGGCGTCGGCGCCGCCGGGGAAGACGTAGGTGTCGCCGGTGTTCTCGGTGTCGAGCGCGGTCGCCGCGACCGTGCCGTCCGGGGCGACGCTGACGGTCTCCGGCTCGTCCTTGACCGGGTACTCGTGCACCTTCTGCAGGTCGGAGAGCCGGTATTCGGTGACCGCCCGGTTGCCCGGCCCGGCGACGACGATCGACTGTGCGTCCGGGGTGAGCGCGCCGTCCCGGTAGAAGCCGCCCTCGTCCGCGGCGACGCGGATGACCGGGGTGCCGGAGGAGATGTCGTAGACGATGATCGGACCGCTGCTGATGCCGGGGTCCAGGGCGACAAGGGTGGTGGGGTTCGCCGGGTCGGCGAACAGTCTCGGTGTGCTGGCGAAGTCGTGGTCGCCGGCGAGGTCGAGGGTCACCGTGGCCGGGTCGGCGGTCAGGTCGACCTCGCCGAGTCCGGAGTCCCACTGGTCGCCGTAGCCGAACCAGATCCGGCCCTCGGTCAGAGCGATCCAGCGCGGCGCCGTCCCGGCGCCGGTCGGGTACTCGGCGGTCTGCGTGAGCGTCGTGGTGTCGAATGCGACGATCTTGTCCGCTCCGGTGACCGCGGCGTACAGGGTGCTGCCGTCCGGACTCAGCTGGAGATCGGCCACCTGTGGCAGGCCGGCGAGCTTGTTGAGCACCTGGCCGTTGTAGCCGACGACGGAGATCGTGCTGTCGCCGCTGATGTAGAGGTGCTGGTGGGCGCCGTCGACGACGGTGTCGTTCACGGTACCGACGCTGATCGGCACGCTGGTGTCGGCGGCCGCCGGGCCGGCAGTGGTCAGCACCGCGGAGCTGAAGAGAGCTGCCGTCGCGACGGCGGCCGGAAGTGTGCGAATACGCACGGTAATTCGAACCCCCCAAGGGCTTGGGACCGCTGTGTGCGGCCTGTACCGGCCCTGTAGCCGGTGAGCGAAGGCTAGGCCAGAGCTCTGACACCCCACGCGTCACCCCCGGTTCAGCGCAGGCAAGCCCGCCAAGATGCGGACACGGACACCAACGCCCGCGAGGGCAACTACGGCAGGAGTGAGACGGCGCGCATGTCGCCGCATCCCCTTGCGCTGCCGCCGAGTCTGCCCTCACGAGCGTCGAAGGTCTTCTGCGGCGCCACCTCAAAGCCGTCGGCATTCCTGTCATCCAGCAAACGACTCGACGGAACCACGGATCGAGAGCATCAACGGGTGGTCGAGCAGAGCTTCGCGCTGCTGCACTGGTTCCGCCGGTTACGCATCCGCTGGGAGATCCGGGACGACATCCACGAAGCCTTCCTCATCCTCGGATACGCGCTCATCTGCTGGAGACGCCTGGCGGCAGTTCAGCGGCACCACTCATGGACACCCGGTGCCAGCTGCAGGACCTCGCTCGGCCACTCCTTCCGTACCAACCCAAGCAACCTGCGTTGCTCGTCGATCCAACCCTCATCGAGCTTCATGGGCAGGAAGACGGAGACGCACGAGCTGCCCAGGTCCTCTACGCGTACAGCAGCGGTCTCATGCTTCTTCGTTGTGCGGCTGAATCCTGATCTCGGGGCTGTGGTCGTCGTCTCTCCAGCAAATGTCCTGACCAGCAGCGAGCAGGTCCAAGGCGCGCGACCAGTCCTCCAAGTCGGAAGGGAACAGGGACATGGCCGGTCGGCCGCTGACGAAGCTGCTCGCGATTGGGACCTCGGCATCGAGCTGGTCGTGAAGATGCAGCACACCCGGCGACCGACGCCCCAGAACACGCACACGGAAGCTGTTGTCGCCGTCCGAGAGACCGATCAGCTCCATCGCGCCCCCTCTGCTCTGCCTGAACGCATCTGCCAGAGCTCACAGTGCTGAACCTGATCTTCGGGCACAACCAGGTTGCCCCAGCCTCTGTCAGGGAGTTCTTAGCCGGGCTTAATGCTCGCGAGCTGCACGAGCAGCAGGACCAGCCGGTAGGCTTCGGCGAAGTCGGCGGCGGTGAAGGTGACCGTCCGGCCACCCTCAGCGCGTGAGACACCCGGCACGAGTGTCGCCAGGTCAACCATGTATGGGCCGTAAAGATCGATCTCAACCACAAGCGGTCCGGCAAGGGCGAGTGGCGTGACGAGCGCTCGCTGCTTGACAGCCTCGACGGCTGCCTGGTGCAGACGTTCTCGGGCTTCCTCGGGGTGCAGTGCCACGGCGGCGGCCTGACCGAGGGCTTGTTTGACCTCGACAGTGACAGCCGAGGGCACCAGATCACACAGTTCGGCACAGGCGGTGTCATCGCCACTGAGCAGCACGACCGGCACACCCAAATGCCCGGCCATGGCAGCGTTGAGGCCAATCTCGCCCAAGGAACGTCCGTCTACGCGTACGTCCAGGATGGCGTCGCTCATGGTGTGTGCCAGCACGGCTGGGCCGCCACCAGCTCGGGCGTGGTAGCCGACGAGCATCACCGCGTCGGTGTGCTCGTCGAGCCCACCGAGCATGCCCATGGGGCGGGGTTTGCCACGAACCAGACGAGCCCGCCGGTCGAGTTCCTCCGGCAGCAGGTTACGGAAAGGCCCGTGAGCGTCGGCGACCCAGACCTCAGCCGCGGGCTCGGCGTCGAGGACGCCCGCGATCACGGCGTTCGCCTCGGCCGTCATCAACGCACGGCCTCGCTCGTAGTCGTAGCGATCCGGATTTGTCTCGGCGGGATGCACGATCCCCGAGATTCCCTCCATGTCAACAGAGATCAGCACCTTCATAAGGCAGGGAGCCTATGCGCAGTGCGTGCCGGCCGACAGTGCACATCAGGACTCCTGACCTGGCCGGCCAGACCGTCACACGTGATCCCGAACCGTCAAGAGGATGGAACCGCATCCACCCTCCTCTGACCACACGCTCCGCGGCCACAGCCACCCACTCCTCGTGCCCCACCGTCCCAAAGGCGACCCGGTCGGCCTCGACGAGGACTCCCACTGGGAGCTGCTCCACCAGTGCCTGAACGACACCGTCCTTCCCCTCGACGTCCGAGCTGCCGGCGCGATACTCCTGTTGCTCGGCCAGCACCTTGCACGCATCGCGGCCCTCCCCACCACCGCTCTGGCCGAGGTCGAATCCCACCCGGTGCTCGTCCTCGCCCGAACCCCCATCCGCCTGCCCGAACCCGCGGCTCTCCTCCTGACCGAACTCGCCGCCCAGCCGCCGCCCTCCGGCTGGGCGGCGAACTCACCGCGCCGCTGGCTCTTCCCCGGCAACCGCCCCGGCCAGCACCTCTCCGGGCCCGCCCTGGCCCGGCGCCTGGCCGCCCACCACATCCCCGTCCGGCCAGCCCGCACCACCGCACTGGTTCAGCTCGCCGAGGACCTGCCGCCGGCTGTCCTCGCACCACTGCTCGGACTCCACACCGTCACCGCCGAGCAGTGGCGGCGCCGAGCGGCAACCGACTGGACCGCCTACCTCGAAGCCCGTCAAACCGCCCAACAACAGCCCACCCACAGGCTGGGCCCCTTGTGACGCGGTCCACTGCCTAGTGGGGAGCCAGCGCCCCGAGCGACCCCGGGTAGAGGTACTTGTCCGCAGGTACGGTCGTCCCGTGCGCCCACGCGCCGAAGAACCCGGTGAGGTCCTTCCCGGACACCTCCTGGGCCAGCGCCTCGAACTGCGGCCAGGACGCATTGCCGTACCGGTGGTCGCGCTGCCAGCGCTTGAGCGTGCCGAAGAACGCCGTGTCGCCGACGTACCGCCGCAGGGCGTGCAGCATCATCGACCCCTTGAAGTACAGGCCGCTCGCCAGCTCATCGCCCGCGCCGGGATCGTACAGCCGTGTGGTCCAGAAGTCGGGGTCTGCCGCGCTCTCCTCCAGCATCGAGCGGTAGAACCCGGTGTCCAGGTCCGCGCCGTGCTTCTCCTCGTCCCACAGCTGACTGGCGTACTGCGCGAAGCACTCGGCCAGGCAGCCGTCGCGCCAGTCGGAGATGGAGACGCTGTTGCCGAACCACTGGTGGGTGTTCTCGTGGACCATGGCGATGTCGAAGAAGCTGCCGACGTACGTCGGCCGGCTCTGGGTCTCCAGGGCGAGCGGCCCGGTGTCGTCGTCGTTGCCCGTGATGACGATCCCGCCCGCCGAGGAGAACGGATAGGGGCCGAACTTGGAGGCGAGGAAGTCGATCACCTCGGGCAGAAGCGCCTCGTCCTCCGCATTCACGGTCGCCTCGGGGCTGTAGGCATGGATGACCGGGGTTCCGTCGGAGAGTTTCGAGGTCCGCACGGTGAACTTGTCGATGGCGATGGTGCTCAGGAAGGTGGCCATCGGCCGGTCCTCGTACCAGCGGAACGTGGTCTTGCCCCCGGCCTCCGTGGTGGCGCCCGGCCGCCCGTTGCCCATCACCGTCCAGCCGGTGGGCACGGTGGCCGTGAGCCGGAAGGTGGCCTTGTCGGAGGGGTGGTCGTTGGCCGGGTACCAGGCGGTGGCGGAGTGCGGCTCGCCCGTCGCGTTGGCGCCGCCGTCGGCGAGCGTGTGCCAGCCCTCGCCGACCGGTTTGCCCGAGTAACGGACCCGTACGGCGAAGCGCGCGTTCTTCGCGAGCGGCCGGGCGGGGGTGATCACCAGCTCGTGCGCGTCCTCGCGGGACACGGAGCGGGCGGGCGTGCCGTCCACGGTGACGGAGGTGACCGAGAAGCCCTCCAGGTCGAGGTGTAACCGGTCCAGTTTCTCGGTGGCGACGGCCGTGACCGTGGTGTCGCCCTCCAACTGGCGGGGGTGCGCGGGGTCGTAGTTCACGCGGACGTCGTACTCGGTGACGTCGTAGCCGGAGTTGCCGTCCTGCGGGTAGTACGGGTCACCGGCGCCGCCGGGTGCGGCGGAGGCGGGCAGGGCGGTCAGCACGATTCCGGCGACGACTGCGGAGGCCAGGGCTGCGGTGCTGCGGCGGACGGGCATGCGTCTGCTCCTTCGGGTGGTGGGGGACGGCGCGGATCAGTGGCGCGCGGCGAGCTGCCAGACCGTGCTGATGAACGCGTTGGTGCTGGTCGTCTCGGTCGCCGGGTCGACGTTCTCGATGCGGTCGCACGTGTAGTGCGTGCAGTCGTCGATGCCCGTGGCGAAGCCGCCCACCGGGATGCCCGCGTCGCCGAACGACACGTGGTCGCTGCCGCCGATGCCGATGTCGATGGTGGAGATGTTCCGGGCCTTGAAATAGTCGTCGAAGGCCGCGAACGCCGCGGGGTCGTCATCGACGACGAGCCAGTTCCGAATGTCCTTCGTCCCGGCCATGTCGACGTTCAGATAGACGTCGATCCGCTTGCGTTCGGCGGGGGACAGATCCTTCAGATAGGCGGCGGAGCCGATCATGCCAGGCTCCTCGGCCCCCCACCAGCCGAACCGCAGATGCCGCTGCGGCTTCAGCTTCGACTTGGCCACCTCCAGGGCGGTGGCCAGCAGTGCGGCCGAGCCGGAGCCGTTGTCGTTGATGCCGGGGCCCTCCGGCACGCTGTCCAGGTGCGCGCCGGCGAACACGATGTGGTCGGCGTCGCCACCGGGCCAGTCAGCGATCAGGTTGTAGCCAGTCCTGCCGTCGTGCGTGAAGCGGTGCAGGGTGGTGCGGAAACCGGCCTTGTCGAGGGCGGCTTGCACATAGGCGACCGAATCGCGGTAGCCCCGGGTCCCGTGGGCGCGGTTGCCCCCGTCCCGGTCCGCGATCCGCTGCAGGGCCTCCAGATGCGGCATGACCTGGGCGGCGGTGACGACGGGCGGGACCACCGGCGCGCGCGACGCGGCCGCGGCGGCGGGCGCGCCCACGAGGGCCGCGCACAGGCCGACGACCGCGGTGGCGCGGCGGAGACGGGAGGAACGGCGGCTCGGCGAGCTGCTGGGATGCATGGTTCGGGTCTCTCCTGATGGGACGATGTTCATCAGCCGCACCCAGAGACGGACCCGCACCACCCCGCGTTGCAAAGAGAAGGTAAAGCGGCGGCCGCTCGTCCGGGTGCTCCCGCCCGCGAGCCCGCCCCCCGGCCGCCGCCCGCGCGGTACGGCCTCTTTGCAGCGAACCGGCCCCGGACGTTCCGACTGGATCGCCTTGCTCGAAGCCCGTCACGTCGGCCAACAACGGTGGTCGAGGGCTGTGGCGGACGAGGCTTGTCCTGGTGAAGGACGGCCACGGCCTCTTCGATGCGGCCGAGGCCAATCAGGTACCCGGCCAGGTCGTGGCTGTTTGCGGGGGCGTGGGGGCGCAGCACGGCGACAGCCTCCTCGGTGCGTCCGGCACCGGCGAGCAGCTCGGCAATGTGTCGTGCCGCGTACCAAGTGGCGCCCTCGGGGTGAGCCCGGGCCCGCTCAATCGCTTCGTCAGCCCGGTCGCAGGCGGCTATCAGCGAAAGTCGTATCCAAAGGAGGTCCCAGCCCTCCTCGCCCCCCGCGGGCGGCGGCGAGGGCGTCGAGGTGCGCCAGGCCGTCCTCGGGGCGGCCCTGGTCCAGGTACAGGTCGGACAGAGCATGGAGGATCCAGTCGTCCCCGTTGCGGGCGTCGGCCTGGTGGCGCATCACCTCGATTGCTTCGTTCCCCCGGCCGTGCCGGGCCAGCAGCTGCGCGAGGTGGACAGCCGAGTCGGGGTCGTAGGCGGCAGGTGCGTCAGCCTGCCGATATGCCGCGATCGCCCCCTCCACGTCACCGCGTTCCTCCAGCAGTTCCGCGAGGCGCTGCGCGGCGTACCCCAGCCTCTCGGCTGCTGCGTAGGCGCGCAATTCCCCGGTCCGGCCGTGCCGGGCGAGCAGATCGGCCAGCAGGTCCCGGCCGTTGACCAAGGTGGCGTCCCGGGTTCGGAGCAGAGCGATTGCTTCATCGACGCGGCCCTGGCGTTCGTGGATCGTGGCGAGCAAACCGATCGCCGTGTCGGAATCGAGGCCGCGGCAGCACCACGGAGTGTCACAACGGTGTTCGTCCGGGATCCGGGCGGCGAGCAACTCGGCTGCCTCCGCGTCCCGGCCGGCGCCCTCCGCCACGGCCGGCGGAGTGCTGCTCCTTGGAGTTGCCGGAAGACGACCAGGCCCGAGCGGCCGAGCTTCCCGGCGTCGCGCTCAGCGACAGCGAGGTGCTGCGATTCCGCAGCATCGTCGCCGACATGGTCCACCCGCTGCCCACCTTCGACGTCCGCCAGATCGAGGACCCGGACAAGCCCGGTCAGGGCTTGCTGATTACCTTCCAGCAGGAAACCCGCGACAAGGACCTGCTCGTCTTCCCGCGGGGGGCGCATGTCCGCCACGTGATGGTGGGCAGCCGCCGCCTGATCGCGCACGGCGGCCGCGAGCCGGCCAAGGCCAGCTGGATCGCGTGCGAGTTGCACCAGAGCGGTGCCGGCGCCTTCGCCGCCCATCGCGCCTCTCTTGCCCCGCCGGGCCAAGAGGACGAGACCGCGACTGTGAGCCGGATCCTCGACGAGGACTTGGTCGTGGACATCTGGTGCGGTCTGCGCCCGCTGGCCCGCCATGCGCGGGATCGGGCTGCCGCCGGCGGTCCTGCCACGGTCTCCGCGACCATCTGCCCCGTCGCACCCGAACTGCCGGCCGAACTGTGGCACCCACGCGGGCACGGCGACTTCGGTGGTCAGCTCGGCACCCATCAGACGACGGAGACACCCCGAGTAACGTCCGTCTTGGACATCGACGACCTTGCCGAGAATGGGTCAGCGCTGATCGCGGCTACCTCCGCCATCCGTCATCGCCGGCCTCACCCTGCCCTGGAACTCCGGCGTCGTCGAAGGACACGTCAACCGAATCAGATGTTCAAGCGCCAAATGTTCGGACGCGCCGGCTTCCAACTCCTCCGAAAAAGAGTTCTCCTGGCGTGACTGGTGACTGAGGCCGACAGGGGTTTTGCAGCGAGACAGTTCTACGATCTCATTTCATGACGACTACTCCTGACTGCTACGCCTGCAGCAAGGAAGCAGAGTTCGACGACCTTCCACCACGCGAGTGCGTGGTATCTGACCAGCACTGGCGGGTGGCCCACGACTTCAACACCGCAGTGCCCGGCTGGCTGGTGCTGCTGCCTCGGCGTCACGTTGCCGCAGTTCATGACCTCACCAACGCTGAGGCATCTGCCCTAGGGGTGTGGCAGGTCAAGCTCTCCCGGGCTCTTCGGAGCGTGACTGGTTGCGCCAAGACCTATGTCGTCCAATTTGCCGAAGCCGAAGGCTTCGCGCACGTGCACTTCCACATCGTTCCGCGCATGGCAGATCTGCAACCAGAGCATCGTGGGCCGGGCATTTTCGAGCTGCTTCGGCGACCAGAGCAGGAGCGAGTAACGGCTGACCAGGCAGACCAAATAGCCCACTCTCTCCGAGCTCAACTTCATGGGCACCCGAACGCTCAGTAACCAGATCACGGAATCTGAGCCAGAACCCGAGAAATGACGGCGGCGCGGTGATCGGGCACGGCCCGATGTCTGTGCTCAGCTGCAGTCGTGGGCCTCGCGGGTCATAGGCAGGGTTGGCATTCTTCCTCGCCAGAGGTAACGCTCGCCTGCAATCTCAAGGCCGTGGCGTTGGTAGAACCGGATCGCCCGTTCGTTGTAGTCGGCGACCCCCAGACGGATGCGTGAAGGTCCTGCCCAGGTGAAGAACTCGGTCATCATGTAGCCACCGAGTCCGTGCCCCTGGGCGTGGTCCAGCAGATACATCGGTCCGAGGGTGACCGATCCCGATTCGTCCTGGTGGCCACAGAGATAGCCGACGATCTCCGTCTCGGACCGGACGACACGGCAGAAGTGTGGGGCAGGGTGCTGGTTCGCCACCTCGATGAACTCTCGCCACTGCGTGATGCCTTCCGCAGTGGCGGACGAACCGCGGTGCTCACGGATCCCAGGCCTCATCGACCCCCGCGTCTGCGTTGAGGTAGTTCTCCAGCCAGTTCCGCAGATGTAAGGGCCCCAATACCGCGGCGTCGTCAGGGTGAGCGGCAGTGATCACATAGGCCATGTCAGATGATACTCGTGTACTGGTCAAGTCATTGTGCAACAAGCCCCGGGAGGCTCAGCCGGCTTTGGTGGGGTCCTCGGCTCGTGCACGGGTGCTGGCGAGGCGGTAGGAGTCGGTGCCGGTCTCGATGATGGTGCCGTTGAAGGTGAGCCGGTCGACGATGGCCGCGCAGAGGCGTGGGTCGGTAAAGGTCTTGGTCCAGCCATCTGGGGCTGGCACTTGTTCCCTCACAAGAGTTGTGGCTGCCACCTGGCCGTATCCAGTTCCTGAGGTCCTCGTTGGTTCTCTCGGTAGCAACCTGGTTTTCAAGGTGCTGCCTTGACCGTTCAGGTGCGAGGAAGGTGTGCCGGTGGCCGAGGCCAGACTCCAGGTCATCGCGGGCGGGGCCGTCCCGCAGGAACCGCTGGCGACAGACCCTTGGCAGTTCCAGACCGCATGCGTCGACGCGTTCGTCGCCTCTTGGCGGGCCCGCGGGTTCAGCCCGGTCACCATCGACAACGACATCGGCCTGCTGGAGCGAACCCTCGCGGCCCTGGGGCGACCCGCGTGGGAGGTGACACCGGAGGACATCGACCGGGTGGTCGGTGACCTCGCGGTGAAGGGCCGGGCGACGTCGACCCGGCGTGAGTACGTCCAGATCTTCAAGGGCTTCCACCGGTTCCTGCAGGCCCGCAAGGCCACCGAGATCGAGGCAGCGTTCGGCGTTCGGCGGGTCTGCCCGGTCGACGAGTTCAACGCCTCCCGGCATGTCGGCGACGACTCCCCGGCCCTGGTGCCGCCGCCGACACCGGAACGGGTAGCGGAGTTCTTCGACTTCATGAAGCAACGGATCGCGACCGCCAGGAAGTACGGACCCGCCGCGAGGGACTATGCGATGTTCCGGACCCTCTATCACGCCGGGCTCCGCTCGGAGGAGGCATCGCTGCTGGACAAGCCGGATGTGCACTTCAGCCGCGGCCCGTTCGGCAAGCTTCACGTCCGCTTCGGCAAAGGGGCTCACACCTCCTGGCCCCGGCCCCGCTGGGTGCCCATGCTCGACGGCCTGGACCTGGTGCTGCGATGGTTCCTGGACGACGTACGCCCCAAGTTCCCCGACTCGCCAGTGCTGTTCGCCGACGAGTCAGGCGGAGCCCTGCATCGCGGAACGATCCGCAACCGGCTGCGCTATCTCATGGAGCTCGAAGGGCGGCCGGCCTCGGAGCGGTTCAGCCCGCATGCCCTGCGGAGGGCCTGCGCGACCCATAACTACGAACGCGGCGTCGACCTCTGGTGGCGATCCAACAGATGCTCGGGCACTGGACGGTCAGTTCAACCATGCGTTATGTCCGGCCCTCCGCGACGTTCGTCGAGGACGCCTATCAGCGGGCGGTCGCCGGCACCCTGGCCGAGCTGACCGGGAAGGACACCACGGCATGAAGATCCGATGGCGGCTGCGGATGGCCGCCGCCCAGCGCGAGGTGTGGACCGGGACCGAGCTGCGGCGACTGCTGGCCGAGAAGGCCGGCCTGGAGCTCTCCTCGGCGTCGGTGTCCGCGCTGTTCACCAAGGAACCCTCGCAGGTGAAGATGACCACCCTGGCCGCGTTGTGCACCGCGCTGGAGTGCACCCCCAACGACCTGATCGAGATCGACACCACCCCCGTCGAGCGGCCTGTGGCTCCGCCCCGGCCCGTCGCCGACCTCCCGAAGGCCGCAGGCTCCGCCCGGGGCCGGTCGATGCCGCCTCTGTGACCTGCGGACATCTCCATGAGCAAGAAACAACGGGACTGCGTCACCTGCGGCCGGCCGGTCGGCTATCCCGACCGCCAACACTGCTGCCGGTGCTGGCGCCGGATGAAAGAACAGGCAGCAAAGGCGGTGTGTCCGTCCTGCGGCAAGGAGCGGGTCCTCCAGGAGGACACCGGCCGGTGCATCACCTGCTCGCGCGTCTGCGACCAGTGCGGCCAATCCGTCCGTGCAGCCCACAACCAGCTCTGCGGAGCCTGCCGGCGAAAGACCGAGAGACTCGCCGACCAGCAGCCCTGCCCTCGCTGCGGCAAACGGGGATATCTCCGCGAGGAGACCGGCTGGTGCGGACATTGCTCCCGGCCCCGACAGGACAGGCAGCCCCCGCGGACCTGCCATGAGTGCGGGCAACTACGTCGGCATGCCGGCCTGGGCCTGTGCTCAGCCTGCTGGCAGAAACATCCCGGCCGCCCCTTCATCCGCGGCGAACACCTCCGCAACCAACTCGCCAACCTGGCTGGACGACTTCGTCGCGCATGTCGCGTCCCGTTTCTGCGTCTCCCGGGCCTGCGGCCTGATCACCAGCCTCGGCCGACTCCTGCAGGACGAACACCCCAACTCACCCCAGGCCCTTCTGGAACGGTCCCGACGACCAGGACGCTCGATGGGCACATTCGCCCGCGCGCTTGAGGACTTCTTCACCCATCGCGGCCTGGCCCTGCCCACCGATCAGGCCGAACGACTCGCCGCCGGACGGCGCAAGCGCCGCATCGATGCCGTCCCCAGGCCCCTCAGGCCAGCCGTTGCCGCCTTCGACACCTCCCGCATGCGGGCCCAGGACCGGGCCCGCCGGGCCAGCACTCGCCCCCGCAGCAACCACACCCTGGAAGCCGCCCTGTCCATCCTGCGGGACCTGGCCCGCTTCCTCACGAAGCACCGCGGCAAGGACGACTGGGCCCTGGTCGACGTGCACGACGTCGAAGCCTTCCTGGCCACCTCGCCCAGGGCCCGCAAGGGCCGACTCGTGGTGCTGCGGCAGTTTTTCCGCTTCGCTCGTTCCCAGCGCATCGTGCTGATCGACCCGACCCGCACTCTGATCGTGAAGGAACGCAACGGCTTCCGCGGCCGCACCCTCACCCTCGACCAGCAGCGCGAGCTCTTCCGTCGATGGACGACCAACGATCAGGTTCACGCGCACGAGGCCCTGCTCGGCATGCTCGCTCTGCTGCATGGAGCTTCCAGCACCGAGGTCCGGACATTGAAGATCACCGACATCGACACGGCGGCCCGGACCGTCCGGCTCGGCAAGCGACCCCATCCCGTCCCGCTGGATCCCGCGTCCTGGACCGTGCTGGAACGCTGCTTGAAGCACCGCGCGGAGTGGCCGACAGTCAACCCGCATGTGATGGTCACCAAAGGAACCAAGGCCGGGCAAAGCCCGGCCTCAACTGCCTATGTTTCCCATGTCCTGGACGACTGCAGACACCCACCCCGGATGATCCGCAGCACCCGCCTCGTCGACCTGGTGAACACCATGGACCCCAAGCTCGTCGCCGCCGCCTTCGGCATGGACCCGCAGGCCACCCTCATCTATCTCGCCGACCATGTCGACCTCGGGCGCCTGCCTGACACCTAATACTCCAGCTGTAGATCATGATCTTCATGTCTGGGATGCGGCTTGTCGCTGGTAATGGCTGGCTCGTGCTCGTGCCTGGTGGCGACGTCGCCAGTCGGACCAGCCGAGCCGGTGGGCGACAGCGTGATCAGGCCGGGTGACGAGTGTGGTGAACAGTCGCTGGATCTCGTTGCAGGTGAGCGGGATCAGCCCGTCCGGGGCAGGGTGCCGGGCGTGCTCGTCGGCCCGGATGACTGCGAGGAAGGCGTGGGCCAGCATGGCGAGGGTGACCCAGCGGGACCAGGAGGTGAAGCGGCGGACCTGATGTTCGTCCAGCCCGGTCAGGCCCTTTCCTGCTTGGAAGGTCTCCTAGACCCGCCATCTCGATCCGGCGACCCGCACCAGTGTGGCCGGAGCCACGGGTGCGGGTGACCAGCAGTGGTAGTGGGCGAGTTCGCCGGTGGTGCGGCTGCGGCGGATCAATAGCTGGCGGTGGCCGGTTCCGGGGGCGGCGAGGTCCATGACGGCCCAGTCGTAGAAGCGGTATCCCTTGGCGCCAGCCCCTGCCGACAGCCGCTGCCAGGCCCGTTCGGGGACCTTCGCAGCCAGCGCGTCCACCCGGAACTTCCCGCCGGTAGTGGTGACTTCGGTTGAGCAGGCGATGGCAAGCACGTAGCCGGCCCCGCGTTCTTCCGGCGCGGCCCGCAGCCGGGGGTTGCCGCCGTAGACCTCATCGCCCGCGACCCAGCCCGCACGGTGCCCGGCGTCCAGGAAACGGCCGATCATCCGGGCAGCCAGCTCTGGTTTGGTGGCGAAGGTGGTGTCCTCCTCCAGTCCGGCGGCTCGGCAGCGGTCCGGATCAGCGGTCCACGAGCGCGGCACGTAGAGTTCCCGGTCCACCGCCGCATGCCCTCGGTGGCTCGCGTAGACGAGGTAGACCGCGACCTGGGAATTCTCGATTCTGCCCGCAGTGCCGGTGTACTGGCGTTGAACGCCGACCGTGCAGGTTCCCTTCTTCAGGTCGCCGGTCTCGTCAACCACCAAGACCGCCTCCTCTTCGTGGAGGTGTTCGACGACGTAGTCGCGAACATCGTCCCTGACGGCATCCGCGTCCCAGGAAGCACGGCACAGCAGATGCTGCATACCGCACGGAGTGGCCTCTCCCGCCCACTCGGCGATCGTCCAGCAGTTCTTGCGTGGCAGGTCCGACAGGAGTCCGAGCACCAGCCGTGCCGCCCGCCGCCGCGGTTCGACCCGTGCGAAGCGGCCCGCCAAGCGCCCCATCAGGCTGTCGAAGGTTTCCTTCCAGCGGGCGGGTTCTATGCTGTGGCCCGCGGCCACCGTTTCATCGTCAGTCCACACAACTTGCGATGATCACCGGTGGTTGCGCCCATGTGCGTCCCCTGTCAGTCCCGAACGAGACAGAACGGGTGACCTGCCGGGTCGGCATAGATCCGCCAACTGCGCTTCGCATCACCGACGTCGAGCAGCGTGGCGCCCAGCTTGAGAACCTCTTCCTGGGCCTGATCGAGATCCGTGACCCCCAGGTCGAGGTGGAACTGCTGCGGCCGAGCAGGGTCTGGCCACCGGGGCGGCCGATGCTCTTCCACACGCTGGAAGGCAAGCACGAGCTTGGTGTCGGTGTGGAGGGTCGCCCAACCCTCACCGAGCGCCCACCGTGGGTCCGGCTGGTTCAGGACGCCGCCCAGGAGCGACTGGTAGAACCGGGCGAGCTCAAGGACATCGGCACAATCCAGCACGACACACTGCAGCTTGGCGATCACAAAGGGCAGCGTAGACCAGCGGCACACAGGCCACCGCTGCAGCCTTGATCACGATCTACAGCCGGAGTACTAACCAGCGCGACAAATTCGGTGTTCACAACTGTATTCGATCTGCAGAATAAGCAGAGTGCCGCGTTTCTTGTGTGACCACTGTCGATCCCCGCTCACCGGACCGGTCGCCAAGGTGAAAGTGCCCCTACCCGTCCCGATGTCAGAGATCCCGGGTGTCCGGACACGTCTGGCCCGCATGGTTCGCGGCACCTATGCCCCGAACCATCGACCGGGCGAGTTCAGCAACGACGTCCCCGGCTTCGTCGTGCACCCCGACGACATGATTGGTACGGAACAGCACCCTGAGCCCATGCGTTCAATCGGCTGCTGCCAGGGTCCCGCAGGCGGCAATGGCCTGAATCTGGTCTGCAGGGACTGTGGAGCCGGGGTCGCCACCCGGCAAGCGGACTGTTACACCCAGAACCAGGTGACCTTGGAGCCATCTGCAGTCTGCCTCTCCTTCTCAGATGACTGAGGCCGGGCAAAGCCGAACCCGTTGACTTTCGGTGCCGCCTGGCACGAGTTCGCCGGAACATGTGCGCTTTACCGAAGGATTCGTTGGAGGCGATGGCGACGCTGTTCTTCTCCTCTCGCTCGGTCAGCACCTGGAAGAGGAGTTCGGCGCCGCGGCGGGCCAGCAGCGCGACCTTGGCGCCGCGGGCGGCCAGGCGCTTGGCGGTGGCTTCGCCGATACCGCTGGAGGCGCCCGTGACCACGGCGATCCGGCCGGCGAGCGTGCCGTCGTTGATCAGTTCAGACATGGGGCGAAATTTCCTTCACGACTGTCGGGTATTCACCGCTGCAGAGATCATTCGGGCCGACCGCGGCATGCTGCCCAGTCCGGAGCGTCGCCAATTCGCAACGCGAGGCAGTTTTTCCGTTTTTCCGTTTACGGTGCGTCGATCGCCGGACTGCCTGGGGGCCGGCGGCAGACGGTGAAAGGGTCAGTACGCCTGGACGGCGGCTTCGGCAACGCGGACGTCCTGGTCGACGGTGCCGCCGGAGACGCCGACGGCACCGACCATGCGGTCGTCCGCGTCCACGATCGGCACCCCGCCACCGAAAGAGATCAGACCGCCGTTGCTGTGCTCGATACCGTAGACAGGACCGCCGGGCTGCGAGATCTCACCCAGGGCCCCGCTGGGCTTCGGGAAGAGTATTGAGGTTTTGGCCTTCTTCAGTGCCAGGTCGATCGAGCCGAGCCAGGCGCCGTCCATCCTCGTGAAGTGCAGCAGGTGGCCGCCGGCATCGACAATCGCGATGTTCATCGCGGTGCCCATCTCCTCAGCTGCGCTTTGGGCGGCGGCAGCGAGGCGAGTCGCGACATTCAGGCTGATGGTGGACATGGTGTGGCCTTTCGTTGGGGTGAGCCGTTGCACGCGGTGGCCGACCCCGACGTTCCTGGGGCTGTCACCCGCAGGAACGTCGGGGACAGAGCTGCTCTTTCTCCTCAGTTGCTCCGGTCCTGGAGGGTGTGGGGAGGCCAGGGAGCATGAAGGGTGTGGGGGCGCGACGCGGACGACTTCCGTGCCAGGTGGGACGGTTCGATCATGTGGCCCACACGGTGCGGATAGCGGATCCTGAGCACCGCGGCCGCCAGCGTCGCGGCGGCCAGGACGGTGCTGGCCAGCAGCAGGGGTGCCGAGTAGCCGGTTCCCAGCAGCGGCCGGGAGATCAGGGGGCCGATGATCTGCCCGGTTCCGTAGCCCGCCGTCAGCAGTGCGACGGCTCGCGGCACTTGGAGGTGCTCACCGAGGGCGAGGGCCAGGGAGGTGATGCCCACGAACGTGCCGCCGAAGGCAGCCGCTGCGACGAGCGCGCTGATGTTGCCGGGAACCAGCCCGGTGAGGGCGATACCGGCGGCCTGGAGCAGCAGGGCGACCGCCAGCAGGGTGGGGCGGCTCCACCGCCGGGCCAGGGCCGTCCACAATGCCGAACCGGGGATCGCGGCCAGTCCGACGACGACCCACGCGCCTGCGCCGACCCATCCGGGGGCGTCCTGGGTGATCGAGGCGACGAGGAAGGTGCCCGCGATGATGTAGCCGATGCCTTCCAGGGTGTAGCTCAGCGCCAGTGCGGCGAACCAACGGTGCGTACGGGGGCGGGCCTTCGCCGCGCCGGCCGCCGCCGGCGCCGGTGAGGCCGGCGGGGCGAGGTTCCATGAGGCTGCGGTCAACAGCAGCGTGAGGACGGCGGCGATCCACCACGCCGTACGCCATGTCGCCACCTCGCGAACGGCCAGGACCAGCAGGCCCGAGAATACGATCCCCGCGCCGATACCACCGAATCCCCAGCCGACCAGGTGCGGGGCCGACCGGCGCAAGCCGGACAGCAGCGCCCCGACCGCATGGACGAAGGCGAGCGCGCTGGTGAACCCGGCGATGAGGCGCAGCCCTGACCAGAGGGTGACGTCCTGCGTGAGCGGCATCAGAGCGAGAGAGGCAGCCATCACGATCATCGAGGCACGCATCACCAGGCGGGAGCGGACCAGCCGGGGTGCGAAGCTGCCGGCCAGCGCGCCGGCCAGGTAGCCGACGTAGTTGGCTGTCGCCAGGTTCGCCCCGCTCGTGGCCGAGAGGCCGGCCTGGTCGTGCATCAAGGGCAGGATCGGGGTGTAGACGAAGCGGCCGACCCCGTTGCTGGCGGCCAGCGCTGCGGCTCCCTGGACCGCGATGGCCCAGGGAGCGGGTCCGAGAACCCGATGTTCGACAGGAGGCTGTTCGAGGGTGAGAGTCACGGAAGGGGCCTTTCTGGAAGTGCCTGGCACGGTGCGGCCGGATCGGGCGGCGGCATCGTCGGCGCCAGGTCCGCGGCGGCATCGCCGCCGAGACCTTCCGTGGCCCGCGGGTGGGCTCCGCAGGGTTGAAGGCTGGGTGTCTGACATCTGGGGCACGGCGTTGACCGCGGGCTCCCCGCCTCGGGTCTTCTGACAGACCGAAGCCGTTGCGGGCGCCGAGTGGGCTGAGTCGGCGGCCTACTGCGGGCCACGGCCGTCGATGAGTGTCGTCCGGTCCGCTCCCGTGCCGTGGCTGCCGCCGGGGAAGACGACGACTGCGTCATGGCCGGCCAGGCGGCGAGTTCGCGTCGGCGATCAGGTCGCCGCTGACCGGTGTGGCGCCTGCGGCCCGGACGGTGTCCGTCTGCGTCGGAGTGCGATGCAGACGGACACCTTGTCGTCTCAGCGGGCCTGGGTGTCGTCGACTCCTTCGACGATGAACACGCGGTAGTCCGCACCGGCCCGGCGGTGGGGGAGCGCTGCCTGGTAGGCCGGGCTCTCGTACCAGGCCCGCGCGTCCTCAACGCTCGGGAAGCGATGGATCAGCACACCGTCGAACGGCGCACCCTCCAGGGTTTCGATCGCCCCGTACGCGACGAGGGGTGTCACCTCGTGGCCTGCCCGTGCCGCCCGGGCCGAGCTGGCGTAGAGGGCCAGCTCGGCCGGGTCGGTCACGCGCTCGCGAAGCATGACCACGTAGGCACTCACACGCCGCCCTTGTCGACCAGCTCGATCAGGGCGTCGGCTGCGGGAGCCGAGGAAGCCGGGTTCTGCCCGGTGATCAGCAGACCGTCCTGCAGAACGTAGGGCTGCCAGTCGCCGGTCTTGGAGTAAAGGCCACCGAGCTTGGTGAGTTCGTCCTCGACCAGGAAGGGGACGACGTCGGTGAGCTGGACGGCCTCCTCCTCGGAGTTGGCGAATCCGGTGACCCTCTTACCCGAGACCAGCGGGGTGCCGTCCTCGTTGACGGTGTGGCGCAGGACGCCGGGTGCGTGGCACACGAGTCCCACCGGCTTGCCGGAGCGGAGAGTGGTTTCGATCAGCCGGGCGGAGACGGTGTCCTCGGCCAGGTCCCACAGCGGTCCGTGTCCGCCGGGGTAGAAGACCGTGTCGAAATCGCCGGCCGAGACCGCGTCGAGGCGCACGGTGTTGGCCAGTGCGTTGGTCGCCTCGGGGTCGGCCTCGAAGCGCCGGGTGTCGTCGGTCTGGAAGCCGGGTTCGTTGCTCTTGGGGTCCAGCGGCGGCTGTCCGCCCTTCGGGGAGGCGAGGGTGATCTCCCAGCCGGCCTCCTTGAAGCGGTAGTACGGAGCCGCCAGCTCCTCCAGCCAGAACCCGGTCTTGTGGCCGGTGTTTCCCAGCTCGTCGTGCGAGGTGAGGACGATCAGAACCTTCATGACACACTCCTTGTGTGATTAGACCAGTCTACTAGTGACGCTGAAACTGGGTGCCCCATGACCGGACCGGGCATGAGGCGCGGGCCTTCTACAGGTGCAGAAGCCTGCGGGTTGTCGCTGTGGCGGTGTCGAGCGGGGCCAGACTACGGTGGATCTTGGCCATGACGCTGGCGCCGAGCCACATGTCGTACAGGGACTGTGCGACGTCGCGGGCTTCACCGTCGACCGAGAGAGAGCCGTCCTCCAGGCCGCCGGCGATCGTCCGCTCGATACGGTCGACGACGGCGCTCGTGCCTTCCTTCAGGGCCAGGCGCATCGACTCGGACAAGTCCGCGACCTCGGCGCCGAGTTTCACGGCCAGGCACTTGCCCTGGCACTCCTCGACGCTCTGGGTCTCGCGCCACTGCTGCCAGTAGGCCATCAGTCGCTCGGCCGACGACTGGCCGGAGCGGGCGAGAATACCGTCCATGTCCGTGAGGTAGTCCGCGAAGTAGCTCTTCAGGATCGCTTCACCGAAGGCGTCCTTCGAGGCGAAGTAGTGATAGAAGGACCCCTTCGGCACGCCGGCCTCCGCGAGCACCTCGTTGATACCGACAGCCGAGTAACCCTTGCGGGCCATGATCCGCTGGGCGGTGTCGAGGATGATCCGACGGGTGTCCGTGGTGCGCGTGGCGACTGGCATGCAAGAACCGTAGCAGCCGAGTAGACCAGTCGTCTAGAGTCCACGGCCGGGCGCGCGATCTGACGGGTGTCCGCGTACTCGTCCGAGTGCACCAACGAGCAGGCGGACACCAGGGGCGCTCTTCGGCATCGGCAGCGGTCGCGCCCCGCTTGGGGGCCCTGGCCGGGGCCGGGTCGGGCAGCCTGGTCGAACCTGCCGCGGTCGCGTCCTGCTCGCGCGTTGGGCGAAGTCGCCGCCGCGCTTTGGGTTGTACCCCTCAGGCTGGACGATGCCTGCCGGCTATGGTCATCGCCCGGCCTGGTCCCGGTCAGGATGGCGGGCCGCTCAGGACGGCCTTGGCCGTCAGCCGGAGATTCCTGATCATCGGATTCGGGTCGCCCTTGCGGCTGACCAGGACGACCCTGCTGGGGGGTGCGTCCTCGAGCGGGACGGTGACGAGGTCGGGACGTAGTGAGCTGCGCCGATCTCCGACCGGTAGTACGGCGATCGCCCTGCCACTCGAGACGAGTTCGAGCTTGTCCTCGTAGCTCTCGATCGGCGGCACGTCGGCCCCGAGGATCCGGTAGGAAGTCCAGTCCGCGGTCTCGAACGCGCACGGCGCCGCCTCTTGGCCGGCCAGTTCTTCCGCAGTCACCGACGCGCGGTCGGCCAAGGGATGACCGTGCGGGACCACGAGCATCCGGGGCTCCTCGTACAGCGGGGTGGTGAACACGTCCTCGGCGGCGAACGGCAGCGGGGCCCGCGCGATCAGGGCGTCGACGCGCTTGTCGGACAGCGCCCCGACGTCGCGGCAACTCAGATGCCGGGTGCTGATCTCCGCGTCAGGGTGACGACGGCGCAGTTCCCGTACCGCGGCAGTGATCACAAGGTCTTCGACGTAGCCGATGGCGATTCGTTCGGTCTCGGCTTGTTCACGCACGGCCAACTCGGCCCGGTGGGCGGCCTGCAGCAGGGCTTGGGCCCGGGGGAGGAACGTCTGGCCGGCCGGAGTGAGCCGGGTGCCCTGGGGGGTGCGGTCCAGCAGTCGTGCGCCGAGATATTTCTCGAGCCGTTGGATCTGGCGGCTCAGCGCCGGCTGGGCCACGTGCAGGTCGGCGGCGGCCCGGCCAAAGTGCTGGTGCGCCGCCACCACGGTGAAGTAGCGCACCAGCCGCAGTTCCATGTCCTGTCCGAGATCGTTCACCCTTGCAGCGTACGTGTCATGCCGTTTCGGAATGACGAGGTTGCCGAACCGGTCTTGGACGGCCATGCCGTCCTGGATCTTGACTGAAGGGGCAACGTCTCCCCGAGAAAGCGACAGGCGCGATGAAGGCGATCCAGTTCCACGAAGCAGGCGGGCCGGAAGTTCTGCAGTACGACGAGGTGCCGGTCCCCGAGATCGGCCCGGGCGAGGTGCTCGTCCGGGTGCACGCGGTGGGCATCAACCCGCCGGACTGGTACCTGCGTGAGGGGATGAAGGTCATGCCGGCCGAGATGAGGCCGGTGCTGGAGTTCCCCCTGATCCCCGGAACGGACATGTCGGGCGTGGTCCAGGCGGTCGCTCCGGACGTGCGGGGGTTCGCCGTCGGTGACGAGGTCTTCGGCATGCTGCGGTTCCCCGGATTCGACGGCCGGACCTACTCCGAGTACGTGGCCGCGCCGGCTTCGGAGCTGGCTCACAAGCCGGCCGGTATCGACCACGTGCAGGCGGCCGGGGCGCCGATGGCCGTGTTGACGGCCTGGCAGTACCTGGTTGATCTCGGCCACGACGTGCCGTCTCCCTTCACCGGCGAGGTGCACCGGCCGGTGCCGATCACGCCGGGGATGACCGTGCTGGTCAATGGGGCCGCCGGTGGAGTGGGCCACTTCGCGGTGCAGCTGGCGAAGTGGAAGGGGGCACACGTCATCGCGGTGGCCTCGGGCCGGCACGAGCAGTTCCTGCGCAAGCTCGGCGCCGATGAGTTCATCGACTACACCACGACGCGGGCCGCGGACGTGGTCAGCGGCGTCGACCTGGTGATCGACACCGTCGGTGGCCCGGACAGCTCACGCTTCCTGAGCGTGCTCACGCGCGGCGGCACCATGCTTCCGGTGTTCTTCGCCCAGTACGACCCGGAAGAGACGGCGCGTCTGGGCATCACCGTCTCGAACATTCAGGTGCGTTCCAACGGCCCCCAGCTCGCTGGGATCGGGCGCCTGTTCGACGAGGGCAAGCTCCAGGTCGGGGTGGACAGCACCTACCCGCTGTCCGAGGCGGGCCGCGCACACACGCGGGCCGCGCAGGGCCACATCCAGGGCAAGATCGTGCTGACGGTGGTCTCGTGATCGCCGAACTCCAGCAGGCGGTGGCGCGCTACGCCCACGCCCTTGACGAGCTGAATGTGCCCGAGCTGGAAGCCGTCCTGGCCGAAGACACCACCTGGACCTTCACGATGCCTGGGCAAAGGGTGCTCGGCCCGGTCTCCGGACGCACGGCGGTGCTCGACTTCATCCGTGCCGGACACACGGCCCAGGCCGGAAGGACACGGCACCACTTGAGCAATGTCGTGGCCACGACGATGGACGCCGCCACCGCCGAGGTGCGGGCCTACCTGCTGCAGACGAGGAATACCGGCGAGAGCATCCAGATCATCTCGACCGGGGTCTATACGTTCGGCCTGCGTCAGTCCGACGGTGAGTGGCGGATTGCCGAGCTCACCCTGACGCTGGACAACGTTTTGTAGGGCGCCGCCGGGCAGTGCGTCCGGCGATCACCGGATGGCTGGCAGTGGCGCTCGGGCATCGATTGTGCCGAATCCGAACAGTACGGCCCCGTGCGGGGAGATGATCAGCCGGTCGACGGGTTGTTGAACGCCGGTGGGCCCGGTTGCCCCCGTGGCAGATCGGGCAGACAGTCGGGGACAGCCAGAGTGGTGACGGCCCTTCCGACGGTCGCGGGGGCGGAGCCTTCGACGTGGAGCGCAGGTAGGCGGCGACAGCGCCTGGTGCGGCGAGAGCTGTACGCCTTGTCACCGCTGACGTGACTGGGCCGGTTGCGGGCTGCTTACCCTGCGGGCAAATACTGCGATTCTCGAATACCGACACTCCACCAGTGGCATGTCGACACGGTGGACACGGGGATCGTGGCGGTCGCGGGCTCCCCGGCCCGCCCCGCCTACCTCGTGGTCCGGCTCCCGGACGGCACCCTCGCCCAGACAGCGCAGCTGGACAGCAGCCTGCGCGCCGCCGGCGGCAGGCGCTCGGACTTCAGTGACCTCCTTGATGCGGAAGCCGGACTTCGCGAGGCTCTTGGGGTACGGCCCGGCACGGACGCGGCTGTCCCTCTTCGAACTCCGCTTCCTGCGACTGACCGCAGGCTTTGGTCGTACGACGAGATCGCGGCGTACATCGGTGCGCGGACCGACTCGGTGCGTTCCTACCGCAAGCACGGCTTGCTTCCGCCTCCCGATGTGGTGGAGGGCGGCAAACCGTATTGGCTCGCGGATACCGTCCAGACCTGGCTGGCCCGTAGCCGCCATCAACCGCCCCCGCTGTGACACCAACGACTAAGCTTGACTCTGACGCGTAAATATCACCAGGTCAGGGTGGGTGTGGACATGACTGTGTGCCCGGTGGCCGCGGAGGACCGCCGGGTGTTCGGGCT
>NZ_JBEOWF010000061.1:0-64729 GCF_040295925.1 Streptomyces sp. NPDC002588 | reverse complement strand
CCTAGTAGCTCCGCTACGAGGGCTTCCGCCCGGCACGCCGAGAGCACGCACCGAACGCCGCTCCTTCTCCCACGGAGATCCATCAGAAGGGCCCTGGGCGTACTGATCCAGGTGTACTGATCACGGGCGTCGTCGGGCGACCCGCGGAGTCGGTTCAGTCCCCGCCGCCCTCCGCCTCCGCCCGGTTCAGGCGCCTGCCGGCGCCGCGGCGGCGGCCCCCGCCGCGCTCGGGACCGGGGCCGGGGCCCGAGGGCGCGCTGAAGCCGCCGGGGACCAGACGCGGCGGGGCCACACCCGGCACGTCCGGAGCGGACGACGCCGGACCGGACGGAGACCGGCGGTCGTGCGGCTCCCCCTCCGCCTGCCTCGGCGGCGGTGGCGGGACCGAACGGCCCACCACGCGCGCGTGGGGCATCAACGGCGCGCAGGCGGAGCACACTTCGGTGAGCGTCCACACCTGGCCGACCGCCGGATCGTGCCGCAGCACGAGGACGACCGTGCCCCCGCAGTTGACCCGTGTGTCCTCGTGCAGCGTGCACTGCTGGCGCCGGCACCAGCAGGCGGCGTCGTGGTGCACGGCCGCCGCTCTGGCGTGCGCGGCCGCGTGGGCCTCGGCGAAGCGGCGCAGCGCCGAGAGGTCCCGGGAACGCGGCGGCATCGCGCACGCCGACGAGCAGGTGACCGAAGCGGTCCGGTCCCGGTGACCGACGACACGGATCGTCCAGCAGCGACCGGGACGGCGTGCTGACGGGGCGTCAGGGTACGTAAGAGCCAAAGCACATGTCCTTCGTGGGGGGAGGGCGGCGAGTCCGGACGGATCCGGCAGCACAGCCCGCCGGAGTGACCTCGTTCACAGCATGCCCGTGGCCCGCCGGACCATTCGCGCTGTGCCCCCTCTGGCGGACACAATGCCTGTCACCCGGTACCCCTAAGCTCCCTCCCATGAGCACCGGCGAATCCGACAGACGTGTCGTCGACGGCCGCTTCGAACTGATCGAGCGGCTGGGCGGCGGAGGCATGGGGTGGGTGTGGCGCGCCCGCGACCTGGCACTCCACCGGGACGTGGCGGTGAAGGAGGTACGGCCTCCGGATCCCGCGCTGGCGGAGTACGACCCGGCGGGCGCGCGCATGCTGCGCGAGCGCGTCCTGCGCGAGGCCCGCGCGCTGGCGCGGGTCCACCACCCCAACGTGGTGACCATCCACCACATCGTGGACGGCGGCGAACGCACGTTTCCGTGGATCGTGATGGAACTGGTCACCGGTGGCTCCCTCCAGGACCGCCTCCAGCTCGGTCCGCTGACCCCCGTCGAGGCCGCCCGGGTGGGCCGCGAGGTGCTGTCCGCGCTGCGTGCCGCGCACGCCGTCGGCATCGAGCACCGGGACGTGAAACCGGCCAACGTCCTGCTGCGTCCCGACGGGCGGCCGGTGCTCACCGACTTCGGCATCGCCGCCATCCGGGAGGCCACCAGCCTCACCGCGACCGGGTCCGTCATCGGCTCGCCCGACTTCATGGCACCGGAACGCGTCAGCGGCAAGGAGGGCGGCCCGGCCTCCGACCTGTGGTCCCTGGGGATGCTGCTGTACGTCGCCGTGGAGGGCCGGCACCCGTTGCGGCGGGCGAGCACCCTGGCCACCCTGGCCGCCGTACTCGGCGAGGACGTACCGCCGCCCCGGCAGGCCGGTCCGCTGACCGGTCTCCTCACCGCCCTCCTCGTCCGCGATCCCGACGCCCGCCCCGGCGCCGAGGAGGTCGACCGTCTGCTCGCGACCGCCGCCGGAGACCCGTCGGCGGCGGCTCCGGCACAGGTCCCGCAGGCCCCGCAGAGTCCGCAGGGCTCCCACCCGACAGCGGCCCCCGGGTTCGGTCCCGCGCCGACCTCCTACTCCCTCGCCCCGCCGGCGCCTTTTCCCGCTCCCGCTGTCGGCGAGGCGGTCACGGTGCGGCCGGTCGGCCCGCCCCGGGGCCGTCGCACCCGGGCGGCCGCCGTCACCGCAGCCACCCTCGGCACCGCCCTGGTCGGCGTCCTGGTGTGGACGCTGCTGCCGCAGACGAACGACGGCGACGGGACGGACACCGGGGCCGACGCATCCAAGACGTCCGCGGCCGCCTCTGTCTCCGCGTCCGTTTCACGGGGCGGGTCCCCGTCCGTGAACGCCTCGGCCGCGGGGCAGTCCGAGGGGACCGTCGATCTGCTCAACGCGAACGGAGTCCGCACGGCGGTGCGGAAGCTGACCGCCGCCATGGGCGGAACGAAGATCACCTCGCTCGTGGTGTACCCGGAGTACGCGATAGCCGAGGCCCCGGTCGACGGCCACCCGAAGCTCTACGACCGGTACATGTACCGGGGCGGGGACGTGGCCGTGAAGGAGGGGCCCGGCGGAACGGTCCGCGACGGCATCGTCCCCGTCGATCTCGACGTCTTCAACTGGGACGCCGTGTCCGGCCTGCTCGCCAAGGCCGACAGGACGCTGAACATCGCGGATCCCACCGCCCGCTACCTGACCGTCGATCCGGCGTCCACGATCTTCGACGACCCGCCGACGATGAGCGTCTACCTCTCCGACGACTACGGCAGCGCCTACCTCGAGGCCGATGTGCACGGAAAGGTGATCGAGAGCCACCCCCGCGACGACAGCTGACCGCCGCCCGCGTTCAGTGCGGGAACGCCCGGGGCTGCCGCAGGACGGGCAGCCCCTCCCGGAACTCCTCGATACGGCTGCTGATCTGGCGCATCAGGACCGTGTCCCCGAGGCGGTCCAGGTAGAGGTTGCGGCGTGCCAGGCCCACCGCGTCGACGCAGAAGTACACCGCCATCAGGGGATTGACGAAGAGTTCGCTGTTCCTGGTGCGGTCGGTGAACCGTACGTCGCCGAACTGGCCGCGTACGGCGGCGGCGACCGAGCCGTTGACGATGCTGGGGTGCCCGGGGGTGGAGGCCTGGGCATGGGCCACCGCGTCGAGGTAGAGGGCGCCCTCGCGGCTGTCGCGGGGGACGGAGAAGGCGCCCAGGTAGGCGTCCTCGCGGTCCAGCGCGGCCAGGTTCTCCAGGACCAGGGAGTGGTTGACGCCGTGGTAGGCGTCCACGCCGAAGCCGAGACAGGCCACCAGGCGGTGCGGGACCTCGTCGAGGGCGTCGACGGCGGCCAGGCTGGCCATGTCCTCCTCGGGCGTGCCGAGTCCGTGCTCGTCGCCGCGCATCAGGATGTCCGTACCGCCGTCGACGAGCACGACCGCGTCGACACCGCCCAGGTGGTCCAGCAGCGCCCGGTAGGCGTCCCGCAGCGGCGCCACGCCGGTGCGCGGGAACGCGTACACCGTCGCGGGCTCGCCCTGCCCTTCGAGCCAGGTGGCCAGGGCGTGTTCGGGGAAGTAGTCGCCGCGGGCCGGGGTGTCGGGACGCACCGCCGCGACGTCCGGCTCCAGCCAGACTCCGGTGGGCAGGCCGTACAGCTCGGTGAAGGAGAGGTTTGCCAGGTGGACGTCCTTGCCGGCCGAGCGCAGCGCCAGGGCCAGCGGCAGGCCCGCGTAGACGTCGAAACCGCCGCCCGCGCCGGCGACGAGCACCCGCCGTGCGTCGCGCAGCCGGGTGAACAGGGGAGGCTCGTGGAGAGAGAACACCCCGGGACGCTAACAGGCGGCGATCATGACGCCCAGTGATTTCACCGCAACTGGCCTGCGGAGCAGGGGCTTTGAGGGATCGGGGCGCGTCCGTCCCCGATCCCTCGGGCGGGCTTACGCGCCGCTCTCCCGCAGCATGTCCTCACGCTCGACGAGCTTCACGCGCTCACGGCCCTGCGGCTCGCCCAGCGCCTTCTCGGCGGCATCCAGCCTGTACCAGCCCTCCCAGGTGGTGAACCGGACCTGACGCTCGGCGAGGAAGGCGTCGACCGCCTCGGGTTCGGGCGAGGCGGGCGTCTGCAGCCGGCCGTTCGCGTGGTCGTCCAGGAGGTTCGACACCGTCTCGTTGGCGTCGCCCTTGGTGTGGCCGATGAGGCCGACCGGGCCGCGCCGGATCCAGCCGGTGACGTACACCGACGCGAGATGGCTGCCGCTCTCCTCGATGACCCGGCCGCCCTCGTCCGGGACCGTGCCCGAGTCGATGTCCCAGGGCAGCTTCGGCAGTTTCTCGGAGAGGTAGCCGACCGCGCGGTAGACCGCGGTGACGTCCCACTCCTTGAACTCGCCGGTGCCCTTGACGTTGCCGGTGCCGTCGAGGGCGGTGCGCTCGGTGCGCAGACCCACGACCTTGCCGTCCTCGCCGAGGATCTCCGAGGGCGACTCGAAGAAGTGCAGGAACAACTTGTGCGGGCGCTCGCCGATGTCGCGGATCGCCCAGTTCTCCAGCGTCTTGGCGACCATGTCGGCCTGCTTGTTGCCGCGCCGGGTCGCGATCGAGCCGTCGTCGTAGTCGATGTCCTCGGGGTCGACGATGACCTCGATGTTGGGGGAGTGGTCCAGCTCCCGCAGTTCCATCGGGGAGAACTTCGCCTGCGCCGGGCCGCGGCGGCCGAAGACGTGGATCTCGAGGGCCTTGTTGGCCTTGAGGCCGTCGTAGACGTTCGGCGGGATCTCCGTCGGGAGGAGTTCGTCGGCGGTCTTGGCGAGGATGCGGGCCACGTCCAGTGCCACGTTGCCGACGCCGAGCACGGCGACCTTCTCGGCCTCGAGCGGCCAGGTGCGCGGCACGTCCGGGTGGCCGTCGTACCAGGAGACGAAGTCGGCGGCGCCGTGGGAACCGTCGAGATCGATGCCGGGTATCGCCAGTTCGCGGTCGGCCGTCGCACCGGTGGAGAAGATCACGGCGTCGTAGAACGCGCGCAGGTCGTCCAGGCTGATGTCGCCCGGGTAGTCGACGTTGCCGAAGAGACGGATCTGCGGTTTGTCCAGCACCTGGTGCAGGGCGTTGACGATGCCCTTGATCCGGGGGTGGTCGGGGGCCACGCCGTAACGGATCAGTCCGAACGGGGCAGGCATCCGCTCGAAGAGGTCGATGGAGACACCGGGGTCGGCGGCCACATCGGACTTGAGCAGCGCGTCGGCGGCGTAGATCCCGGCGGGGCCGGCTCCGACGATTGCTACCCGCAGGGGGCGGGGCATGATCAGGTTCCCTTCGAGCGGCGACAGATCGACTCGGGGGAAGCCTAAGCTAAGGCAAGCCTTAGTCAGTACAGGGGTCCGGTCTATGAGCTCATAAACATGATTTATGAGTCAGATTCGGCCACATCGTGTCTCACGGCAACGACTGCTCCGCCCAGATGACCTTGCCCGTGGGCGTGTAGCGCGTGCCCCAGCGCTCGCTGAGCTGGGCGACCAGGAACAGGCCCCGTCCGCCCTCGTCCGTCATCGCCGCGTACCGCAGATGCGGCGACGTGCTGCTGGAGTCGGTGACCTCGCAGATCAGGGTGCGGTCGCGCAGCAGCCGCACCCGGACCGGGGGACTGCCGTAGCGGATCGCGTTGGTGACCAGCTCGCTCAGGATCAGCTCCGTCGTGAACGACAGTTCCTCCAGGTCCCACAGCGCCAGCTGCCGGGCGACCGCGGCCCGCACCTCGCCCACCGCCGCCGGGTCCACCGGCACTCCCCACTCGGCGACCCGGTCCGCGCCCAGCGCCCGGGTCCGGGCGACGATCAGCGCGATGTCGTCGCTCTGGCGGGGCGGCAGCAACTCGTCGAGGACGGTCTGACAGGTCTCCGTCGGCGAGCCCGACGCACCCCGCTCCAGGGCGCTGCGCAGCATTTCCAGCCCGGTGTCGATGTCCCGCTGCCGGTCCTCCACCAGCCCGTCCGTGTACAGCACCAGCCGGCTGCCCTCCGCGAGCTCCAGTTCGGCCGTCTCGAACGGCAGCCCGCCAAGACCCAGCGGAAGCCCCGCGGGCACGTCCGGGTACTCCACCCGGCCGTCGGGGTGGACCAGCGCCGGCGGCGGATGGCCGGCCCGGGCCACGGTGCACCGCCGGGACACCGGGTCGTAGATCGCGTACAGACAGGTCGCCCCGGAGACCTGCCCGACGGCGCCGTCGGCCGCCTCGTCCTGGTCGATCCTGGCCACCAGTTCGTCCAGCAGGTTGAGAAGCTCCTCGGGCGGCAGGTCCAGAGCCGAGAAGTTGTGCACCGCGGTGCGCAGCCGCCCCATGGTGGCCGCCGCGTGCAGCCCGTGCCCGACCACGTCGCCGACGACGAGCGCCACCCGGGTCCCGGACAGCGGCAGCACGTCGAACCAGTCGCCGCCCACGCCCGCCTGCGCGGGCAGATACCGGTAGGCGATGTCCAGTGCGTTCTGCTCGGGCAGCGTGCGCGGCAGCAGACTGCGCTGCAGGGTGACGGCCATGCCGTGCTCGCGGGTGAAACGGCGTGCGTTGTCGATCGACACCGCGGCTCGCGCGACCAACTCCTCCGCCAGTGCCACCTCCTCCGGGTCGAACGGCTCGGGCCGCTCCGACCGCAGGAAGCTGACCACACCCAGCACCAGCGCGCCCGCCCGCACCGGCACGGTGATCAGCGAGTGGATGCCGAACTCCATGATCTGCTCGGCCCGCTCCAGGTCCTGCGCCCGCCAGCCCGGCGCGTCCATGAGCCGCGCCTCCAGGACGGCCCGTTCGCCGGCCAGACTGCGGGCCTGCGGCGCGGAGTCCACGAACCGGATCCGCTCGCCCACCGCGTACAGCGGCGAACCCTTGCGGACCCCGCTCATCGCCGTCCGCCGCAGCTCGCCCCTCGCCTCCGGCTCCTCCCCGTCCAGCACCGCGTCGAACAGGTCGACCGCGGCGAAGTCCGCGAACCGGGGCACCGCGAGCTCCGTCAGCTCCTCCGCCGTCCGGGTCACGTCCAGGCTGGTCCCGATGCCCACCCCGGCGGCGTACAGCAGGTCGAGCCGCTCCCGGGCCGCCTCCGCCCGCCCGGACAGGGCCCGCAGTTCCGTGGAGTCGCGCAGTGTGGCGACACTTCCCGCCGGGCCGCCCGCCAGGTCGGTGGGCCGCTGGTTGATCGCCAGCAGCCGGCCGCCGACCAGGTGCACTTCGTCGGTGACCATCCGCCCGGACACCAGCAGTTCGGCCGTCCCGGGGTCCAGGCCCAGGTCGAGGACCTGGCGGCGCTCAGCGTCCGGCGGCAGGTCGAGCAGCCGGTGCGCCTCGTCGTTGGCGAGCAGCAGCTCACCGTCGTCCCCGACGATGATCACCCCCTCGCGCACGGCGTGCAGCACCGCGTCGTGGTGCTCGTACATCCGGGTCATCTCGCGCGGGCCCAGGCCGTGGGTCTGGCGCAGCAGCCGACGGCTGACCAGCGCGGTGCTCGCGGTGGCCAGGGCGAGGGCCGCGGCGGCGCTGCCGATGACGAGGGGCAGCTGACGGTCGGCGTTCCCGCCGACGTGCGCGGTGGTGATGCCGGACGACACCAGGCCCACGACCGTCCCGTCGGACGCCTTCACGGGCACGACGGCCTGCACCAGCCGCCCCAGTGTCCCGTCGACCTCCTCGACCACGGTGCCGCCGTCCAGCGCCGGCTGGATATTGCCGACGAACTTCTTGCCGATGCGGTCCGGCTTGGGATGGGTGTAGCGGATGCCGTCGGTGTTCATCACGACGATGAAGTCCATGTCGGCCGCCTTGCGGGCGGCCTCCGCCGAGGGCTGCAGCACCGCCGTCGGATCCGGGCCGCGCAACGCGTCGACCATGCCCGGCGAGTTCGCGAAACTCTCCGCGACCGCGAGGGAGCGGTTGCGGGCCTCCTGGGTGCTGTCGTGCCGCACCTGCAGCAGCAGCGCCACCACGGCCGCCACGACCAGCAGCAGCACGATCGCCACCTGGAGGACGAACACCTGCGCGGCCAGACTGCGTCCGCCCAGGGCGGATTCGGGCGTACGCCGTGTTCCCGGGTCCCGGGGACGACGGGCCGGCCGGGCACCCGTGCGCCCCAGGAGACGTGCCATGTGCCATGTCTACACTGCCCGGCCGGATGAGGCGAGAGGCGTCACAGAGGGTCACGGGCGGGGCGCCTCACGCTCTCCCTGGGTGATCATCGGGGGTGCTCGTGCCGTCGCCGGAGCGCGTGGCGAGCAGCAGCGCGATGTCGTCCACGCGGTCGGCGGCCTGCCGGGCCGTCGCCGTCAGCCGGTCGGCGATCCGCCCGAGGGAGAGTCCCGCGTCGCCGGCGGTGTCGGCCAGCGTGGCGCGCAGGGCGGCGATGCCGTCGTCGATGTCGTGACCGGGCCGCTCCACCAGCCCGTCCGTGTAGAGCGCCAGGATCGCGCCGGGCTCGAGTCGCAGCTCCGTCACCGGGTAGTGGGCGCGCGGGTCGACACCGAGCACGACCCCGCCCGGCAGGTCGAGGACCGACGTACGGCCGTCGGGACCGCGCAGCAACGGGGGCAGATGTCCGGCGCGGACCGACCGGGCGACACCCGTGGCGGGGTCGAGACGGATGTAGCAGCAGCTGGCGAACTGACCGGGGTCGAGGTCGATGAGGAGGTGGTTCGTCCCGGCCATGACCTCCTCGGGCGGCCGGTCGCCGAGCGCGAACGCGCGGACCGCGCTGCGCAGTTGCCCCATGGTGGCGGCCGCCTGCACCCCGTGCCCCTGGACGTCGCCGATGACGAGCGCAAGCCCGTCGCCGGCCTCCACCACGTCGTACCAGTCGCCGCCCACGTCCATGCCCTCGGTGCCCGGCAGATAGCGGCCCGCGGTCTCCACGCGCGCGTGCTGCGACAGCCGCCGGGGGAGCAGGGCCTGCTGCAGCCCCCGGGCGAGGGCGGCCTCCGTGTCGTAGCGCTGGGCCTTCTCCATCGCGTGGGCGATCAGCCCGGCGAGCGCGGTGAGCACCGTGCGCTCCTCCTGGCTGAAACTGCGCGGCCCGTCGAAGCCGAGGATGCACGAACCGACCGGGCGGCCCGACGCGATGAGCGGCAGGAAGGCGCGGGCGCCCTCCGCCGCGTCCAGCGCGATGCCCGGGTAGGCGGCCGCGAGCTGCGCCATGGAGTCGAAGAACAGCGGGCGGCCCGTGGTGAGCGTCTCGACCCCGGGCACCCGGGCGTCCAGCCCCACCCCCTCGAACGGCGCCAGGAAGCCTTCCGGGAAGCCGCTCTCCCAGGCCAGATACAGGTGGCGCTCCTGCAGCAGGTAGATCGCGAGCCGGCGGCCGCCGAACGCGGGCAGCAGCTCCTGCATGACCACCGCCGACACCTGGCGGGCGGTCACCGCCTCGGTCAGCGCGATCGCCAGCACGATGGGCCGGTAGAGCGGGCCGGTCGAGGCGTCCGCGTGGGCCGCGGGGTGTGCCGGGCCGGCGGCGTCGGCGACCAGGGGGATCTCGGAGCCGTCCGGGGTGACTGCCTCGGTGGACGGGACGCGGTTCGCCGGGACCGCGGTGCAGGTGAGCAGGTCAGGGCCGGGATGGACGGACATGCTGAGCCAGTCGCCCTCGAACACCCGCGGACCGTCGGCGGGCCGCCGCACGTGGAAATGAACCGGCTCGGGCGACAGCAGGGCACCGCGCAGATGCTCCTCGCAGGTGGGCTGGCTCAGCCACGGTACGGCGTCCAGCAGCGGGCGCCCGGCCAGCTCGGCCAGGTCCACGCCGAGGAAGTGCGCGGCCCGCTGATTGGCGTAGACGATCAGCCCCAGCCGGTCGATGCAGAAGACGCCCTCGGGGAGGAGATCGGCGGCGCCGTCGGCGAGCGCTCCGGCGCCGGGGTCGAGGAGCACGCCGGTGACGGGCGCGGACCCGGCCTCGGACGCCGCCCACAGCTCGAGCACCCGCAGACCGCCCTCCATGGTGCGCACCTGGATCGGCAGCGGCGGGGCGCTGCCGCGAGCGGTCTCGTGCAGCAGGTCGGGCAGGCGGTGGGCGTCGGTCGGGTCGACGGCCCGGGCCAGGGCCTCCAGCGTGCCGGGCAGTTCTCCCGGCGGCAGACCGAACAGGGCCCGTGCCCGCTCGTCGGCCTCGACGGTGTCGGTCGCCGGGTCCCACGAGAAGCGCCCCACCCGCCCCGGCGCCGGTCCCGCCGCCGGCGGCCGTACACACAAGGGCTCGTCGTCCCAGGTCACGGGGTGGCCGTCGCGCTCCAGCCGCAGCAGCCGAGCGGCCAGGTCGTCCGCCACGGGCGCCAGCCGCTCGCGCGCCGCCAGCATCTCCGTGGGGTCGGCCACCGCCGCGCGCAGCACCGCCATGACCCCGAACGCCCGCCCCTCGGCCGCGACGGGCACGTTCAGGGTGCCGAACTGGAAGGGCAGCCCCGCCGCGAGCTGCGGATACCGGCGCATCGCCTCCGTGGCGTTCGCCAGCACCACCGGTACGCCCGTCCGATGGACGTCCGCCACCGGGAACGGCCGGTCCACGTGCACCCGCCACCACGGCTGGAACAACGGCCCGGGCAGCCCCGCGAGGACGGCGAGCCGCAGTGTTCCGGGCGTGCGTGAGCACAGGTACACGCCTCCGGCGCGGCCTTCCGCCGCCCGCAGCGCCGCCGCCGCGGCCGCGGTCAGCAGCGCGGGCGGCGGGCCGGACGGCCTCCGCTCGTCCCCGGCGCTCCCAGTCATCGGCCCTACCTCGTCCGTGCGCCGTCACGTGGGCGACACAGCAAGAATGCGCCACACCTGCCCCGACGCGCATCCGCGCACCACCGGGGGAGGCCGCCGGCCGGAGTGTGCGGCCCGGCCGGGCCGTGGCGAGGCCCGGGGGTCAGGCCGTGGTGCGCAGGGTGTCCCTGGCGAGTTCGTACGCGGGGAGCATCTCCTCGTGCTCCTGGCTGTCGAGACCGCCCAGGTGCAGGACCACGGGACCGTCGGCCGTGACGACGGCCAGGGCGCGTTCCTTCTTCGGCTCGTCCAGGGCCTCGCTGGTCGTGAGGTACTCGACCTCGGTGCCGGTGACGTCACCGGACGTGAAGGTGCGGTACTTCTCCTCGGAGGCGTCCTCGCCCGCGGCCACGAAGGCGGCCAGGACCTCGCGCGGGCCGGCGTCGCCGGGCCTGCCGGTCCAGACACGCAGGAACCCGATGTGCCCGGCGGGCTTGGCGTCGATCTCGCAGACCATGGTGACCGGGCCCTGGTGCAGGACCGCGTCGGCCAGTTCGGCGAGATCGCCGCCCGATTCGCCCGCCTGCCCGGCGTCGACGGCCTCGGCCTTCCAGGACCTCGCGGTGTCGAAGGTGACCGGCAGCTCGCAGGCCGAGCCGGCGGCACCGACCGTCGCCCCCCGTCGGGCCGGCTCGGCGGTCGCCGTGGCCGTCGCCGACCTGCCTGCCGCCTCCCCGGCCGTTTCCCCGTCCGCGCCCGAACAGCCCGTCACCAGTACGGCCAGCAGGACGGCCGGCGCCACCCTCTGCCGCCCCGCGTTCCCCACCCCGAAGCGCACCGCGCTGTCTCCTCTCGATGTCGGCGGTGCACTGTAACGCGAGCGCTCAGACGTCCCGCGCGCCCCGGGACCGGCGGTGTGCGGCGACGCGTTCACGGGTGGCGCAGCGGCGGGAGCAGTAGCGGCGCTCGGGGCCGCTGCCCTGCGCGACGAACACGTTGCCGCAGGAGGACGACGCACAGACCCGGCCGGGCGGCCGCTGCCGGTCCCAGACGAGGACCGCCAGCGCCATGCAGGAGGAGGCGAGCAGCCACTCGTCCCAGGGGCCGTCGTCCGACCGGTCGAGATGCGGATGCCAGGGCGTGCGGCCCGCGTGCGCGGTGAGGCGCAGCGGGCCGGTGTGCTCACTCAGCAGCCGGTTGAGGAGCTCTGCCGCACGGTCCGCGTCCTCGGCGGCGAAGACCTCCCGCAACGGCTCACCGGCCGCCCGCATCCGGTCGACGTCCTCGGCCGTGAGGCGGAGGGGTTCCGGCTCTCCATGGGCGCGCAGCACCTCGGCGACGGCCTCCGGCGCGGGCGGCCGGTCGCCCGCGAGGGCGTTGAGAAGGGCCGCGGTACGGCGCGCGGTGGCCAGGACGGAGTGCCGGGTGGACCAGTCGTCGGCGGGAGGCAGCACGCGGGCAATGTAACGCATGTTGATGAGTTTTGAGTTACCTGCGTAACGTCACGCGGATGAAGAAGCGTTACGCGTTGCGCTGGTACCTGGTCGGCGCCGTGACCGCCCGCACCGGTGACGAGATGTCCGGCCCCGCACTGCTGCTCGCCGCGTTCGCTGTCACCGGCTCCTCGGCCGCCGCCTCGGTGCTGCTCGCCGCGGCGACCGTGGCGGCAGCGGCCGGCGGCCCCCTGCTCGGCGCTCTCCTGGACCGGGCGCGCCGCCCCGGCCGGCTCCTGGCGGCGGCACTGTGCCTGCACGCGCTGGGCCTGACGGCCGTCCTCCTCGGACTCGGCAGGCTCCCCTTCCCGATCACGGTCCTGCTCGCGGTGCTCACCGGGCTGCCCGGGCCCGCGCCGGGGGGAGGCTGGACGGCACAGCTGCCGATGCCGCCCACGCGGTCCGGCCCCGCCCGGGCCGCCGCACTCGACGCGATGACCTTCGACGCGGCCGCCCTGGCCGGACCCGCCCTCGCGGCCGTGACCGCCCACACCCTGGGCGCCCGGACGGCGGTGGCCGGGGCTGCATGGCTGATCTGCGGGGCGGCGGGCGTGGCGGTCCGGTTGCGCGGGGATCCGGGCCGCGGCACACCGGCTGTGACGGGGCCGGCCGCGGACCCGGCGCGGGGGCGGATCGGCGCCGGAATCCGGTACGTGGCCGGGAACCGGCACCTCGCCGCCGCCACCCTCGGCTCCACCGTCTCGTGCGCCGCCCAGGGCATGGTCACCGCCTGCCTCCCGCTCCTCGGCGCGCGGGCGCTCGGCGCGGCCGCCGACGGTGCGCTGCTGCTCTCCTGCTCGGCCGCCGCCGCGCTCCTCGCCAACGCGGCCCTCGCCCGCCGGGCGCCCGGCCCGGACCCCGGCGCCGTACTCCGGGGCGGGGCACTGATCCAGGCCGGAGCGGCGGCACTCGCGGCGACGGGCCGCCCGGCCCCGGTCGTCCTGGCCGCCGTACTGGCCGGAACGGGTGAAGGGCCGCAACTGGCCGCGCTGTTCGCGGTACGGCACCGGGAGGCGCCGGAGTCGCTGCGCGCGCAGATCTTCACCACCGGGGCCAGTGTGAAGATCACCGGATTCGCGCTCGGTGCCGCGGCCGCCGGGCTGCTCGCCGCCCGGTCCCTGCCGGGAGCCCTGCTGACGGCCGCCGCGCTGCAACTGCTCGCGGCGCGCGTGACGGCCGTAGGCGCGCGGGGGCGTTGAGACCGGCGCGGGGCACGCCGGGTACCGCCCCGCGCGGCAGGCGGGGGCGATCGGTGCGCAACCCTTCGACGGCGGGGCGATCAGCGGACCGTCACGCTCCGGTGCCTCCCGGACGCGGTGGTTCAGGCCTTCGGGTGAGGGCGGGTGACGTGCCGTCGTACCGGGCGCCCGGGCGGGGCACCCATGGCCGCATGGGCAAGACCGCGCTGATCGTCATCGACATGATCAACACCTACGGCCATCAGGACGCCGGCCTCCTGCTGCCGTCGGCGCGCGCCATGGTCCCGGTGGCCGCCGCGCTCCTGACGCGGGCCCGGCGCGGCGGAGTCCCCGTCATCTACGTCAACGACAACTTCGGCCAGTGGCGCTCCCACCACGGCGAACTCCTTGCCGAGGCACTCTCCGGGCCGCACGCCGACCTCGTCGAGCCCCTGCGGCCCGACGAGGACTCCCTCTTCGTGGTCAAGGCGCGGCACTCGATCTTCTTCCAGACCCCGCTGTCGTATCTGCTCGACCAGGAGGGCATCGACCACCTCGTCCTGTGCGGGCAGGTCACCGAAGAGTGCGTCCTGTACTCGGCCCTCGACGCCCACCTCCGTCATCTGCGCACGACCGTGCCAGGGGACGCCGTGGCCCACATCCACGCCGATCTCGCCGACGCGGCCCTGCGGATGATGGAACGGAACATGGGAGCCCGGGTCTGCGACAGCGCGGAGCTGTGGAGCTGAACGCGTCCGAACCGAACAAACCCCTCATTTCCCCGTCGGAATGATCCTCGCGGGCCCTCTCGGCGTCTTCAGAGGAGCGACACCGGCACGGGGACCAAGGCGGAGTCGCACGGATGCGAACGGTGTGCGACGAGAGTTTCCCGGGGGGAAGCATGGTGATCCTGCGGCCGGAAGTGGAGCGGCGGTACGACCGCGGCGCCGAGAGGCGTGACGACGACCGCCCCGCCGAAGAGCGGCGCGGAGGCGTCCCGTGGCGCGCGGCCGCGCTTCTCGGGCGGACCCTGCGGGACGAGTGGTACGGCATCGTCGTCGACCCGGTACGGCAGCTCCGCAGGCGTGGCCCCTCCGCCCTGCTGCTGGCGTTCGTCGCCTGCGCGGGCGTGATCTTCTTCCACGCCCTTGCGCAACGCCCGGCCGGGGCGACGGCCGTCCGGATCCTCGGCGGCGTCCAGGGCGACCTCCCGCTGTGGCTGGCCCTGCTGCGCACCCCGATCTCCCTGTACGTCCCCGCCCTCGACCTGCCGGTGTGGGCCGGCATCACGCAGCTCTTCCTCGCCTTCGCCCTCGCCGAACTCTCCCTCGGCCGGCGCCGGACCCTGTTCGTCGCCTACGCCGCCACGCTGGCGGGCACCCTCACCGTGCGGGTGATGATCGCGATGGGCCCCGGCTGGTGGGGGCTCGGGCTGTCGCCCGAGGCGGGGCGGGTCCTCGACACGGGCCCGTCCGCGGCGGTCGTCGGACTGTTCACGTACCTCTCGGTCGTGCGCCGCGCCCCCGTCGTCTTCGCCCTCACCGGCGGCTCGATGGTCGTCGAGTCGATCGCCAAGCCCAACCTGGCCGGCCGCGAGCATCTGATAGCCGTCGGTGCCGCCGTCGTCCTGGGCCTGGTCCACGAACGCGGCCGTCTGCCGCGGTCCCTCCGTGTACCCCTGGCCCTCTCGGGCGCGTCGGCGAAGACGCAGGAAGGACGCCCCACCTGAGATCTTGATATGAATTCGCGAAATCGTTGAACACTCCTGCGTCGGGCCGCGTATGGGACCGGGGGATTTTCATGCCTGTCCGCCGATGACGACGTGTAGGAGCACTCCTTGGTACACAACAGGCGCAGACGCCCGACGGGCGGACGACGTGCGACCTTCGCGGCGGTCGCACTGATCCTCGGCGGCGGTGGGCTGATGGCGGTGAACGTCTATGCCTCGGCCACCTCCAACGGCGAGACCGCGGAACTGACCGGCGGGGGTTCGGTCACCATCGACTGCCCTGACGTCGGCAACAGCCTGACCTCCGTCCCCGAGCAGGCCTCGCCCGAGGTCGACCGCGAACTCGCCCTCCTCGACGAGCAGATCGCCGCCGCCTACCGCCAACTCCAGGACCAGGCACAGGCGGTACGGCAGGATTCCGGCTTCGCCGACAACGCGGTCATGAACCCGCTGAAGGAGAAGCGCGGCGCCACGATCGACCGCATCGCGGAAGCGATCGACCGGGCAGGCGAACGCCCGGAGGGCCTGGACTCGATGGCCGCCTGCACCCTGCGCATCACCCAGGAGCAGCAGGGACAGAGCCAAGGGCAGGGCGAAGACCAGGGTCAGGGTCAGGGGCAGAACGACGGTCAGGGACAGGGCCCGGCTCAGGGGTCCGGTCAGAACGGCCAGCAGGGCAACGGCGGTCAGGCCGGCAACGGTCCGGTCGCCGGCGACTACGCGGACATCACCTCGGTCCAGCCCGCCCAGCAGACCTCCGACCCGGGCTCCGGCCCCTCCCGCGGCACCTTCGTCACCAGCTGCGGAGTGAACGAGAACGGGCTGTTCAACTCCGACAACGTCATCGTGGCCCCCGGCGTCAGCAACGGCGCCCACCACTTCCACGACTACGTCGGCAACCAGTCCAACACCGCCTTCGCCTCCGACGAGGACCTGGCGAACGCGGAGACGAGCTGCGCGGACCAGGGCGACAAGTCCACGTACTACTGGCCCGTCCTGCGGCTGCAGAACGGCACCCAGGAGCAGGACGCGAACAGCCCCGGCGGCGGCATCGAGGGCAACGCCGGTGAGATCGTCACCCCCAAGGAAGTGACCCTCACCTTCGTCGGAAACCCGCGCTCCAAGGTCACCGCGATGCCGCGGCTGCTGCGCATCATCACCGGCGACGCCAAGGCCTTCGTCAACGGGCCGGCCAACGCCAACGCCTCCTGGAGCTGCACCGGCCTCGAGGACCGCCAGCTGAAGGACAAGTACCCGCTCTGCCCGGCCGGCAGCGACGTGGTGCGCACCTTCCGCTTCCAGAGCTGCTGGGACGGCAGCAACATCGACAGCGCCAACCACCGCACCCACGTGGCCTTCGCGGCCCCCGACGGCAGCTGCCCGACCGGTTTCGAGGCGATCCCGCAACTGGTCCAGCGCATCGTGTACGACGTCGACGCGCCGAGCCTCGCCGACGGCGGCCGTACGACGCCGCTGTTCGCCGTGGACTCCTTCCCGGAGCAGCTGCACAAGCCGGTGACCGACCACGGCGACTTCATCAACGTCTTCGACGAGGACCTGATGAACACGATGGTCGACTGCATCAACGAGGGCCGGACCTGCGGCGCGGGCACAGGAGACGACGGCTCCGGCAACGGCGGCGACAACGGCAACGGCGGTGGCGGCGACAACAACGGCGGTGACAACGGGAACAACGGCGGTGACAACGGGAACAACGGCGGTGACAACGGGAACGGTGACGACAACGCCGGCGACAACGGCAACGGCTCCGGTGACGACAACGGCTCTGACGTCGACAACTCCCAGGAGCCCCAGTCCCCGGTGACCGAACCGGCAGGCACCGCGTCCGCCGGGACCGACCCCGTGGGCGCCTCGCCCGACACGGACACCCGCGCCTACACCGAGCCCACGGCCGACGCGCCCAAGGCCGCCACTTCCCGGCCCGAAACCCCCGCGGGCGAGGAGATAGGCACCGCCGCGACGGCTCCGGAACAGACGACGCCGTCCCCGGCCGCCACGGCCTCCGCCATCCCGGCCGACCCCGGCACGGGCAGCGGCATCGGCAGCGGTACCCAGCCCCAGGCCGTCGAGGGCAGCCTCGCCGAGACCGGGACCAGCCTGTGGCCCGCGGCCGCCGGAGGGCTCCTGGTGATCGCAGGCTTCGTCGTCCTCTACCGCGACGTCCGCCGGAAGGCCTGAGCACGTCCGACCATCTCGAGGGGCCCGTCGCACCGGCGACGGGCCCCTCACCCCGTACGGGTGCACCCGCCCCCGAGACGCCGCCCGGCGCCGGTCCGCACGGTATACGTCGCTCGAAACGCGAAGTGCGACGACGGGAGCACCATGGAATCCATGGACCATGTGGACCACGGGGACTACCACTACGATCTCGGCACCCACCACCGGCCGGTGACGACCTCCTCGCCGGAGGCGCAGTCGTGGTTCGACCGCGGACTCGTGTGGTCGTACGCCTTCCACCACGAGGAGGCCGTCGCCTGCTTCGAGGCCGCGGTCCGTGCCGATCCCGACTGCGCGATGGCGCACTGGGGCATCGCCTACGCCCTCGGCCCCAACTACAACAAGCCCTGGGAGTTCTTCGACGAGGACGACCTCGCGCGGACGGTCGCCCGCACGCACGCCGCCGTCGAACTCGCCCACGAGAAGGCCGCCGGTGTCACACCCGTCGAGCGGGCCCTGATCGGCGCGCTGCGCGCCCGCTACCCGCAGACCCGGCCCGCGCGGGACTGCGCGGTGTGGAACGAGCCGTACGCCGACGCCATGCGCGCGGTCCACGAACTCGCCCCCGACGACCTGGACGTCGCCGCCCTGTACGCCGACGCCCTGATGAACCTCACCCCCTGGCAGCTGTGGGACCTGCGCACCGGCCGGCCCGCCGAGGGCGCCCGCACCACGGCGGCGAAGGAGGTGCTCGAACGTGCCCTCGCCGACGGGGCGGCGGCCCGGCACCCCGGCGTGCTGCACTTCTACGTCCACCTCATGGAGATGTCCCCGACTCCCGAGGCCGCCCTCCAGGTCGCCGACCGGCTGCGCGGCCTGGTGCCCGACGCCGGACACCTCCAGCACATGCCCTCGCACCTGGACGTGCTCTGCGGCGACTACCGGCGGGTCGTCACCGACAACACGGCCGCGATCGCCGCCGACGAGAAGGCCGTCGCCCGTTCCGGCGCGATGAACTTCTACACGCTGTACCGCTGCCACAACCACCACTTCAAGATCTACGGCGCGATGTTCCTCGGCCAGTGCGGGACCGCCCTGGAGAGCGCGGAACGCCTGGAGGCGGCGATCCCGGAGGAACTGCTGCGGGTGCAGAGCCCGCCCATGGCCGACTGGCTGGAGGCCTTCTGCGGCATGCGGTTCCACGTGCTGATCCGCTTCGGCCGCTGGCAGGACATCCTCGGCCTGCCGTTCCCCGCCGACCAGGAGCTCCACACCTTCACCACCGCGCTTCAGCACTACGCCCGCGGTGTCGCCCTCTCCGCCACCGGCCGGGTGCCCGAGGCGGAGGCCGAACGCGAGTCGTTCCGCGCCGCGGCCGACCGGGTCCAGTCGACCCGCATGCTGTTCAACAACACCTGCGAGGACATCCTCGCGATCGCCTCCGCGATGCTGGACGGCGAACTCGAGTACCGCAAGGGTCACTACGACCTGGCCTTCGCGGCCCTGGAGCGGTCCATCGCCCTCGACGACGCCCTTCCCTACGACGAGCCGTGGGGCTGGATGCAGCCCACCCGGCATGCCTACGGCGCCCTGCTGCTCGAGCAGGGCCGGATCGCCGAGGCGGAGGCGGTGTACCGCGCCGACCTGGGACTCGACGACACCCTGCCACGCCCGTCCCAGCACCCCGGCAACGTCTGGTCCCTGCACGGCCTCCACGAGTGCCTGGTCCGCCAGGGCAAGGACGCGGAGGCGCTGCTCGTCGCCCACCAGCTGAAGTTCGCGGCCGCGCTGGCCGACGTACCCGTGCGGGCGTCCTGCTTCTGCCGTCTGGAGGCTCCCGGGGACACCGCTGTCCCGTTCGGCCGCTGCGGCATGGACAATTGATCGACGGCGCTGTCGACCCACGACAGGGGGACCCCACAAGCATGGCGGGCGCATCGTGAACGAGACACGGACGACGAGAACCTCGGGCCCGACGATCAAGGACGCTCTCACCCGCGCACGCTGGTGGGCCCGGCTCGCCCTGGCGCTGGTCGTGGGCTGTGTGCTGGTGGTGGCGGGCGGCGCCGGGTCCGGCGGCTGGCTGGTCCTGCTCACCGGCCTGGCCGGCCTCGCGCTGGCCGGCGCCGGCGTGTGGTGGATGCTGGCCCACCGGGGCGGGGCCCGGTTCCTCGGCGGAGTGGTCGCCGTCGCCACCCCCGTCTGCGTACTCGTGCTGTACGCCACGTCCGGGCTGTGGGTGGTCGCGGTCGGCGCCCTCGCGCTGTGGGCCGCCGCCCTGGCCTCGGCCCGCGCCTCGCTGCGCGGCCTGCGCCGCCCCAAGGGCACGCACGGCCGGCGCACCCCGCCGCCCCGCCGACCCGTCCTGATCATGAACGTGCGTTCGGGCGGCGGGAAGGTCGTCAAGCACGGCCTCGCCGAGCGCGCCGAGGCCCTGGGCGCCCGGGTGGTCCTGCTCGGCACCGGCGACGGCTGGGACGATCCGGTCGCGGAGGCCCGCAAGGCCGTGGCCGAGGGCGCGGACCTGCTCGGCGTGGCGGGCGGCGACGGCACCCAGGCGCTGGTCGCGGCCGTGGCCGCCGAGCACGACCTGCCGTTCCTGGTCGTCGTCGCCGGTACCCGCAACCATTTCGCGATGGACCTCGGCCTGGACCGCACCGATCCCGTGCGCAGCCTCGATGCCCTCACACAGGGCGTCGAACTCCGCGTCGATCTCGGCGACGTCGACGGACGGCCGTTCGTCAACACCGTCTCCTTCGGGGCGTACGCCGAGATAGTGCAGAACCCCGCGTACCGCGACGCGAAGGCCGCCACCGCGCTGGAGCACCTGCCCGAGCTGTTGCAGGGCCAGGCCGGACCGGTCCTCGACGTCCGCGCCGACGACACCGGGCTCCACGCGCCGCAGGCCCTCCTGGTCAGCAACAACCCCTACGCCCGCGCCGACCCGATCGGCGGCGGCCGCCGCCCCCGGCTGGACACCGGGCTGCTCGGCGCGATCGGCGTCCGGGTGGACGGCCCCGCCCAGGCCGCCGAACTGGCCCTGCTCGGCGAACGGGCCAGCGGCATCACCTCGCTCACCTCCCACCGCGTCGTCGTCGAGGCCGACCGGGACCGCATCCCGGTCGCCGTCGACGGCGAGGCTCTCGAACTGCCCACCCCGGTCGTGTGCACCGTACGGCCCAGGGTGCTGCGGGTCCGTGTGCCCAAGCACCGCCCCGGCGCCCCCTACGCGCCCCCTACGGTCGACTGGAGACGCGTGGTCCGCCTTGCGCTCGGCCGCCCCGACCCCCGCACGATCAAGGAAGCCTACGATGTCTGACCGACTGCCGAAGCCGACCACCCCGCATCTGGTCCGCGACCTCGCCACCCTCGACCAGGCGCTGTACGAGGCGGTCACCGTGACCCGGACCCCCACCCTGGACAGCGCGCTGCGCAGGCTGTCCGCGGCCGCCGACCACTCGAAGATCTCCTTCGCGGTCGCCGTGGGCATCGCCGTGTCCGGCGGCCGCCGCTCGCGCCGCGCCGCAGCCCTGGGCGTCGCCGCCATAGGCGTGGCCTCGACGACCGCCAACCTCCTCGGCAAGCGGCTCGTGCGACGTCCGCGACCGCACCGGGACGCGGACTCGCCGTTCCCGGGACGGCATGTGCCGATGCCGGACTCCGCGTCCTTCCCCTCCGGGCACACCGCCTCCGCCGTGGCCTTCGCGGCCGCCGTCGGCCCGGCCCTCCCGGCCGCCGCCGTCCCGCTGGGCCTGCTGGCCTGCGCGGTCGGCTACTCGCGCGTCCACACCGGCGTCCACTACCCGGGTGACGTCATCGCGGGCGCGCTCCTCGGCACGGGCTCGGCGGCCCTGGTCCTGTCCCTCACGGCGCGCCTCGAAGCCCAGGGCGTGTTCCGAAAATAGCGTCGCCAGGCGGGCGGGACTTTCGGAACACGCCCTGGGAACGGTTCCCGACCGGCCTACTCCCTGCCGCAGTACAGGAAGAGGTGGGGCTCGGGTCCGGCCTCGGGATGGTCCGGGGTGAACAGCACGTTCTCCTCGGCCAGCACGGTCAGACCCGCGTCCCGTACCACCTCCGCGAGCGCCTCCCCGGCGAAACTGGTGACCCGGACCGGCTGTCCCATGAACACCGTGTCCACGCCCTCCACGTCCAGCGGCACCGTCGCGAGGACGAGACTGCCGCCCGGCACCAGCGCCCGCGCGAGCCGGCCGATCAGCTCCGTCTGCTCCCCGCGGTCCATCTGGAGCAGCGAGAAGTACACGCAGACCGCGTGCAACGAGCCTTCCTCCAGCGCGAGTCGCCGTACGTCCGCGCAGGTGAAGGCTGCTCCCGGCACCTGGCGTGCGGCGAGGCCGACCATCACGGGGGAGACGTCGACACCCCGCACGTCGTGGCCCGCCCGGACGAGGGTCTCGGCCGTCGGCCGGCCGGTGCCGCTGCCCACGTCCAGCACCCGGCTGCCCGGCGCGAGCCGGCCGAGCAGCCACTCCAGGGACCTGCGGTGCGCCTCGGAGTGCGCGAACGCCTTCTCGTACCCGGACCCCAGCGCGTCGAACACCGCCGCCGCGCGCCGCCCGTCGTCCTTGTCTGCCAAGCCTGCCCCCTGCGTCGTGGTGAGCGGGTCCCGCACGTCGTCGCGAGCGGGTCCCGCGCATCCTCGCAGCTTCGCCCGCCGACACAGGTGAGTTCACGCCAAGTGAACGGAGATCGTTGCCGGAACGGCCGGAATCCCATTTTCCGCTACCGTGAGTAACATGATCCACTGGCGCTCGAGGTGGGGGCTACTGGCAAGTAGCCATGGCCCCCGGTGACCGTCGTTTCGTTCGGAGGACCCCCATGACGTCGCCCGAGGACGCCCTGCAGCAGGCCCGTACCGCATATGAGGGGCACACACGGACGTGCCGCCAGTGCCAGGTCGACATGTCGCCCTGCGCGGTGTCGAAGCTGCTTCTGCGCGCCTACAACAACGTCCGCAGAACCCAGTCGCGCTCAGGTTCCGTGACGCGCTGACGCCGCATCGGCCGGACCCGGCCGACCGATGCCATGGGGGAAACGGAACGCCGGATCAGGCCGCCACGCAGCTGCGTGGCGGCCTTCGACGTACGGGCGCGTACGGGGCCGCGGCCAGGTCACCTCACGCGGGGCGTACCGCGCCGCGCACCGTGCCCTCTCCGACGGACAGGATGGACTCCTCGCGGATGTGGGCGCCCGGCCCCGGGGCGTGGATCATGTTGCCGCCGTCCGTGCACAGTCCGACATGGCTGAGGTCGTCGTGGAAGAACACGAGGTCCCCGGCGCGGAGTTGGTCGAGCCCGACCCGGGTGAAGGCCTTGGCCTGGTCGATCGCGGACCGTGGCAGGGTGACCCCGGCGGACCGCCAGGCGGCCTGCGTGAGGCTGGAGCAGTCGTACGACTCCGGTCCCGTCGCCCCCGACACACAGGGCCGCCCGATCTGTGCCCGCGCGAAGGCGAGCGCCTTGTCCGCCTTCCCCAGATAGGCGGTGCCGGTCGTCGTGAAAGTGGCACCCATCGGGGCGGCGGCCTGAGCCGGGGGAACCGGTGCGGTGACGACGGCGGCGGGCGCGGCCGTCTCCGCAGCGGCCGGTGCCGTGAAGCCGGCTCCGGACGTCGGGTAGCCGGGCATGGGGGCGACGGCGCCCACGAGTTCGGGGGCCGGGTAGGCGGCAGTCTGAGCGGGCGGCGCGGCCGCGGGGACCGGGGTGCCGGCCGGCGGGGTACCCATGGCGGCGTCCGGCATGGGGAAGCTGAACGGCGGCTGCGCGACGCCGAATTCGGACGTCGGGAACGGCGAGGAGGCTCTCGCGGACGCCTCGGGTACGGGGGTGCCGCCCGCGGGTGTGCCCGCGGCGATGTCCGGCATGGGGAAGCTGAACGGCGGCGTCGCGATGCCGGTGTTCGTCATCGGCGTGCCCCCGGCGGGCGTGGCCGGACCGGCGCCGGGCATCGGGAAGCCGAACGGCGCCTGGGTCCGGGCCGCTTCGGGCACCGGGATACCGCCGGCGGGGGTGGTCATCGCGGCGGCGTCCGGCATGGGGAAGGCGAACGGCGCCTTGGCCGGGCCGGCTGCGGGTACGGGGGTGCCGCCCGCGGGTGTGCCCGCGGCGATGTCCGGCATCGGGAAGCTGAACGGCGGCTTCGTCATACCGGCGTCGGGCACCGGGGTGCCGCCGGCGGGGGTGGCCATCGCGGCGGCGTCGGGCATGGGGAAGGCGAACGGCGCCTTGGCGGCACCGAATTCGGACGTCGGAAAGGCGGCCGCCGACGTGCCGTAGCCCGAGCCCGGCGCCGGGGGCGCCATCAGGGTGGCCTTGGGCAGCTGGCCGCTGTCGTCTCGGGCGGGCGGCGGGGGCGCCTCGGCACCGGCGGACGTCGGCCGTCCCGACCACGCGGCCGCGGCCTCCTCCCGGTACGCCCGCTGCTCCGCCGTGTCCCCCGGCTGCGCGGCGCGCTGCGAAACCACGGCGGGCGGGGCCGCCATGGTCTGGGCCGTCATGGACTGTGTGGCCATGGGCTGGGGTGCCATGGTCTGGACGGGCATGGTTTGGACGGGCATGGTCTGCGTGGCCATGGGCTGGGGTGCCATGGTCTGGACCGGCATGGTCTGGACCGGCATGGACTGTGTGGCCATGACCTGCGGTGCCATGGTCTGGGCGGCCATGGTCTGGGCGGCCATGGTCTGTGCCGTCATCGGGGCCGCCGCCATGAGCTGTGGGGCGGCGGGCTGTGCGGCGGTCGGCCGGGACAGGGTGCGGGCGAGCAGCTCCCGGGCCGCGGCGAGCTTGCGGCCGTTCTGCTCCTTGCTGTTCTTCAGCGAGGCCTGACGGTTCGTCGGCGAGGCGGCCGAGGCCGTGGCGGCCGCGGGCAGCAGGGCCTTCGGCTCCTCCCGGCGCGGCTCAAGTGCCGCGGGCCCCCGCTCGGGCGCCGCGGGCAGCGCGGCGACGGCGCGGGTGGTCAGCTCCGGGGTACGCCGCGTGGGCGCCTCCAGCTCGAGCCGCCGTCCGGGCTCCAGCGCACGCGGACCGTTGTTCCTCTCGAGAGCCTCCTCCAGCTCCTTCGGCACCCGAGGGGCCCGAGGGGCGGCGGCAGGGGCGGGCATACGGTCGGTCGGCAGCACCGCGGGCACGGTCGGACCGATGCTGCCGCGCGCCACGTCGAACCACTTGCGGGTCATGGCGTCGGTCGAGGGATCCGAACCGCGCCCGCCCCGGGCGAGGGAGACACCGGACCGGCCGCCGGCGCCCGACATGGCACGCGTCGCGTTGAAGTTCCCGGTGTCGTTCTCGGCCCGGTCGTACAGCGCGTTGACCGCCTGCTGGACCTCCGACCGGCTCGGCTCGCCGACCTCCGTCGCCATGGAAGACGTACTCCTTCCGTGCTCCGCCGGCCGTACCGGCCCGCGGATCCGGGCCGCCCCGAATCGAGGATGCCCCAAGCTCTGTGCCCTGTCAGGCGATTGGGCCGCGCGGCCCGGCGGGGTGCACCGGGGGGATCGTGCGGTCTGCGCGTCAACCTAACCAACATGTGAGGCTGACGTGAAGATTGAAGCGTTAAATGTCCGATACGTATTCGTGACCTTCGTCTCTCGCCCCGTCAAGGTGCCCGCAATGACCGGTTCGGCGCCGTTCCCCGTGGTCAGGGCGTGGCCGCCGGGCGGTCGACGCGCGTGGAACGCCTACGAGTCGGGGTGTCCGGTCCGGGCGGCCTCGTCCTGGGCGAGCAGTGAGAGCAGGGCCGCCACCTGCAACCCTGCCTCGGCCGGGTGCCTCAGCACCTTGCCGGGTTCGATCCGGTAGACGTTTCCCCGCCCTTCCTTGATGTGGGACAGATAGCCGTCCTGCTCCAGGTCGGCGATGATCTTCTGGACGGCGCGTTCCGTGAGTCGGCAGTGTGCGGCGATGTCACGGATCCGGGCGCTGTGGTTGTCCGCGATGACCGCCAGTACGCGGGCGTGGTTGGTCAGAAACGTCCATCCGTTGTGCGGCTCGGGAACTCCTTCCATGGGGCAATACTACGGCTGGGCATTCATGTATACAAATACCGGAACTCCGTTTCATGTATCGGTTGACGGGTGACCGGCGCGGGGTGAGTATTGTTGTCGTATGGAAAGTGACCGGGGAGGCGGTCATGCCGGAGCCTGTGTACGACGGAGACCTCGGAGTGGGAGACGCCCAGGTGCACGCTGAGGCGAGCGGTGTGCCGCAGGCCCGGTCGGCGTATGTCCCCGAGATCGGAGTCCGGCCGGACGGCGACCGTGTGGTGGTGGTCGTACGCGGCGAACTCGACCTCGAGTCCGCGGCACACCTGGAACACGCCCTGCGCGCCGCCCTGGGTGCGGCCGTCGGTGGCGTCGACCTGGAGCTCGACGGTGTCGGTTTCTGCGACTGCTCGGGCCTGAACGTGCTGCTCGGTCTGCGCCGGCAGGGGCTGAAGCAGGGCAAGACGATCGGCCTGCGCACCCTCGGCCCCGCTGTCGAACGACTCCTCACCCTCACCGGCACCCGCCCGCTCTTCGCCGAGACCGAGTCCGAGCCCGGGCCCGGGCCCGGGGGCGTCGAGTCGGAGTCCGCGCGCGACGGCGACGACCCCGACGCCCTGCAGGACCTTCGCGTCGAGGTCGTCCAGCTGCGGCGCGCCATGCAGACCCGCCCGGTGATCGACCTGGCCCGCGGCATCCTCATGGCGTCCTTCGCGCTGAGCGCCGAGGACGCCTGGCGGGTTCTGGTCGAGGCCTCGCAGCACACCAACACCAAACTGCATCACCTCGCCCAGGAGTTGGTGTCCGCGGTCCACGGCGCCCCGCCGGCCGATGCCGTGCAGGAGCAGGTGGCCGCGGCGGTGGCCAAGGTCCGCTCGGAGCCCGGGCGGACGGACGGACCGGACAGGTGAACCCGTCGGCGGGCGCTCGATCCCGCCGCCCCGGCGCCGCCCTCGCCGCCGTCGTCGGGTAGAACTGGCTGACATGCGCGTCGACCACGATCCGGAGTCCCTGGGTGCGGCCGCCTTCTACCGGCTGCTCACCGCCGTCGTCGTCCCCCGGCCGATCGCCTGGGTGTCGACCCTGGCGCCCGGCGGCACGACCGCCAACCTTGCCCCGGCGAAGTTGTGAGGAAATGGGTGTCGTGAGTTGTGACGTTAGCCCAGGTCAGAAGGCGTGACAACAGGTTCGATCGATCTGACGGCGGCGAGCTCAAGCGGTCAGCGCAGCACCGCTGTTCAGGAGGTCAGCGCAGACCACTGCCGGAGGCGGTAGCTGTGGGTTTTGCGAGGCCGGTGGACGAGCTGGTGTGCGATGGCGTCCAGGTCGGCCTGGCTGGACGAGCGGAGGTCTGCCCCATACAAGTCGGGATGTACTGCCGCACAGCCCGTTCGTGTTCTCGTTGGTGCCGCGCTGCCATGGGCTCCGAGGCTTGCAGAGATATATCGGCACCCCCGTCTCGGCGGTGAAGGCTTGGTGCACGGCCATCTCGCTGCCCCGGTCCCAGGTGAGCGTCCGCCGCAGCTTGGGCGGGATCCCGAGGAGGCTGCGGGTGGGGTGCGGTGTGACCTGCTCGGCCTTGATGCCGTCGGGCAACGACACGATGTCGGTGTAGCGGGCTGGTGCGCTCGACAAGCGTCTCGACTGCCGAGGGCCGCGTGCCCATCACAAGGTCGCCCTCCCCGTGGCCGGGCACCTCGTGGCCTTCGACGCCCGCCAGGTGCGCGCGCCGCTCCGCTCCTCCCAGGGGTGGCAGGCCGGTCCAGGGCTTTCCCAGAACTGCTGTGTACGTGCGGCGAATTCGGTCGGCGTCGATGCGCGCCGGTCGCGCCGGCGCTTCGGCTGTGGTCATCGGCGTACCTTCCTTCGGGGTGCCAGAGCGGATCCCCTCGGTTCGGGTAGGTCGACGACGGTGACGTCCGGCAGCGTCGCCGCCAGCTGGCCGCCGAGCAGCCACGGCATCCGCTCGTCCCCAGCGAAAAGGATCTTCTTCTCGCCGGGGACTGCGAAGTGCCGGCCGGCCGAGTACAGCTGGCCGTACACCCCGTCGACGATGAGGACGCACGACTTGCCGGAGCCGGTGACGCCGGTGATGAGCAGGTGCTGACTCAGGCGCACCTGGACCCAGGACGCGAGCACGCCCGGCCGGGCCAGCGGGACACCCCGGCCGGGGCGCCGGGCCGGACGCCACCGGAACGCCCACGGGAAGGCCCGGGGTGCCGTCCAGCGCCACGCCTGGAGCAGGCGCGCGGACAGGGCGGGCGACGAGGCCCGCTCGTGCCCCCGGCGCTGCATGCGCGCGGCACGGGTCGCCTTCCACTGGCGGTGCCGGGCCCGGACGTACAGCCAGCCTCCGGCGGCTGCGGCGAGGAACGGGTAGACCGTCACGCGGACGCACCCCCCGCCTCCAGGAAGGCGAGCAGGTCGGCCGTACGTACACGGCGGGGGCCCGCCACCCGCAGCACGGGCACGGGGAACTCGCCCCGGCGGTCCAGGCGGTAGGACGTGGTGATGCTGAAGCCGAGGGCTCGTGCGGCCTGTGCCAGGGACACGAGCGCGGGCCAGCGGCGGACCTCGTCGAGGGTTGCGGGTTCGCCCACGGGGCGCCTCCGGTCGGGTCAGGACCCGGACCAACCCCACGCAGCAAAAAGACCACAGACCGCGTGCTGCTGGTCTGTGGTCGTGGTCGTCTTGCTGGTCCCAGAGTACGGCGGGTTACCGCTGCTTTCCAGGGGTTACCGGGGCTTACCCGACCCGATCCGAGCTGGGGGTCTGCCAGCCGGCCTCAACTGTTCCGAGCCCTGAGGCACATGACGGTGCCGCCCTCGGAGAAACCCCGTCAGTCGAACTCGCGGAGAGCGGCGACGAGCTGATGCCCCTCGGGGGCACCCCGGCGCAGCAGCACGGCGGCCGTCGTGTGCAGCTCGTTCCAGGAGTGCGGGCGCCCGACGGCGGAGGCGTCGGGCACCGCTGCCAGGGCCACGGAGAGGGCCTGCGGGGCATCTCCGGCCCCGGCGAAGGCGTGGGCCAGGCAGGTGCGGTACCAGGTCTTGTCGCGCCGGTACTCGTCCGGCAGGGCGGCCAGCCCGACCGTGAGGTGGTCGACGGCGGTACGCCAGTCCTTGAGGTGCAGGGCGGCCATGCCCCGTTGGAGCGTGAACCAGGTCTCCCCGTAGAAGTACATCCAGACCGGCTCGTCCTCAGGGTGCTCGGCGGCGGTGGTGATGAGGTTCTGTGCCTCGTCCAGGAGCCGGGCGGCGGTGTCTCCGTCACCGTTGAGGGCGTGGCCCCGGGCGGCCATCTGCGCGGCCATCCCCTGTACCCCGAGGGACGTGCCCGGGGCGGACCAGCGGGCCGCCTCGGCGAGGCGGACTGCCCGGTCACCCCGGCCGCCGGACCACGCCATGTGTGCCTTCATGCTCAGCGTGGTGGCGGCCATGTTGGGGTCACCGGCCTCCAGCGCCCATTCGTGGCTGCGGTCGTACCAGGCGAGCGCGGCGGCCGTCTGCCCCTGGTCCTGTGCCATCCACGCGAGGAACTGCGCGTGCTCGGAGGCGAGCCGGACGACGCGGTTGGCCAGCAGTCCCCGGGCGGAGGCGTACAGGTCGACCACGGTGCGGAGTTGCTGGCGCATCACGTCCACGAGGGGGCGCGAGCCGATCTCGTCCTCGGCCCGGCGGTGTTCGGCGAGCAGCCGGTCGAGCCAGTCGAGTGTGGGGGCGTCGACCCGGTGCGTGGAGTCGACCACGGACGTCACCCGGGTCAGCAGGTCGTCATCGGGCCCGGGGCCGGGTAGGACGAGACCAGCGACCGCCTGAGCCGGGGCCCTGGAGCCCGCACGGGCGAGGTCCGCCGGGATGTCCAGGCCGGTCCTGATGCGCTGCTGCACCTCCACGGAGGTGACCCGGCGGTGACCGCGTTCGATGGCGGACACGTCCGGCTGGACCAGGCCGACGCGCTCGCCCAGCTTGGTCTGGCTGAGGCCGGTCAGCTTGCGGTACGTGCGGAAGACCGCGCCCCAGTCCTCGGCGGCGACGGCGGCGATCAACTGCGGGTGGGACCAGAGGTCAGGTGCCAATTCCCCCATGCCCTAAACGATATAGGGCCGGGCTATAGGGCGGCCCAATTGTGACGGATGGGGCAGCGCACAAGGGTTGACACGCAAGGACCCCGGCGACGGCGGACACCGTCCCGGGGCGCGGCCGACGCTTTGAGGGAGCGACGACATGGCTGAGCGTACGACCCACCCGCCGACCGGGGCAGGGGCACTGCCTCTGGACCTGGACACGATGAGGGCCAGCGCGCGGCGGCTGCTGGCGGAGGAGGCCGAACCACCGTCAGCTGAGGAGCTGGAAACCCTGACGCTCACCCTGCGGGGGCACATGATGCTGCTGATCCCGGCCGTGGAGGACGCGGCCCGGAAGTTCCCCAGGGACGACATCCCGGCCACGTGCGCACGGGCGTGCGTGGGTGAGGCACGCATGCGGCTCGGCCTGAAGCCGAGGAGTGGGCTACCGGCCGGGATCGCCCACGCGCAGCGGCTCGCGCGGTCGGTGAACGCCCTGTGCGACCACGTAGAGAACCTCGGGGGTGATCAACGATGAGCGTCCCTGTGTGCCGTGCCTGCGACGAGCCGATCACCGACCCCGACGACGGGGTGGCGGTCATCCATGAACTCGGCAACAGCGGGCCCGGCTGGACGGTGTGGGCCCACCGGGAGCACGCCGACGCCGTGGAGCTGATCGACCCCGACCTGCTGCGGATCATGCTGCGGATCTGGGCGGCGCACACGGAGGTGTAGCCCCAACAGCACGGAGCCCGGCCGGTTTTACTGCCCGGCCGGGCTTCGTGCTGTTGTTGTCGGCGCGCTTCCGAGGGGTGCTGTGGTGCGCATCACAGGAAGATTTTTCCGGAGCGGCGAATGATACCGAATCATCCGCTGATGCCCGTCAGCACCATCACACCTCAAGCCAAACCACCACCCCCGTCTGCCGTGCACCCCTTTTGCAGTCGGCCGAATCGCGCTCAGATCACGCTCGCCTAGACTCCATCCACACGCAAAGGGAGCCCGGCCACCGCCCAGTTGGCCTAGGAAACCGAGGACGGGAAGCGGGCTCCCCTGCGCGTGTCCCCACCAGTGCGTAAGTGGAAGGAGACCCATGCACCATAACCAGTCCGGCCGTGGCCTGCCCAGGCAGAGCCTCGCTCGTCGCGCGGCCGGGTGGATGAAGCGCTACCGCCGCGCATTCGTCCTTCGTGCCCTCTACGGGGCCGCGTACGGCGCGAGCACGACGGCCGCCAGCCTGTTCCTGCTCTGGCTGCACTCCCGCCTCTGATCGAGACGAACCACGGGCCCCTCACCTTCTGGTGGGGGGGCCTGCCATGCCAGGGCTCTCTTGGCGCTCACACGTCCGCCCCGTCGGCGTGAGCCCAACGGATCCGCTCGGTCACCGGGGCCCGCCATCCCTCGGACGGCTTGATACGCACCTGGCCGAGGAGACCGGGCGTCAGCAGCAGCGCCGCCACGGCGCGCTGGCGCTGGACGTCGGCCGCCTTCCACCAGGCGATCAGGTCGGTCTCGGGGGCGGAGGGCAGGATCTCCGTCAGCGGGTCGTGCGCGGTGAGCTTGTCCAGCTCGGCCTCCAGCCGGGCGATGTCCGTCTCCAGCTCCTCCATATCGGTGGTGCGGGCGAGTCGGGCCCGGGCGGTCTTGGGGCGGGGAGCGGCCTCCAGCTCCTCCAGCTCGCCTTTGAGGTTCGCCAGTTCAACCCGGACAGCGGCCTCCTTCCCGGTGCCGTCGGCGGCCGGTCGGCTCAGCCGGGCGTGCCGGTGGGGTGCTGAGAGGTACGCCAGGATGACGCCCAGGTCGCCGGTCTCCAGGTCACCGATGATGATCCGGTCGACTTCCGCCTTGTCCACCCGGCAGCACCCTTGCTTCAGGCACTCGTAGCCGGGCACGCCCGTCTTGCGGCAGCGGACGGTGATTGGGCCGCCGCAGGAGTCGCAGCGCAGGGTGGACGTGAGCATGTGCTGCACGCCGGTGTTGAGGTACCTACGGCGGGACGGGTCGGCGAAGAGGCGCTGCACGCGGTCGAACAGGTCCCGGGACACGATCGGTTCGTACCCCTCCCACTGCTCGGGGGCGAGGTGCTCGTTGTGCTTCCGCAGGCCCGCGTAGGCGGGCCGGGTCAGCATCTCCCGCAGGTTGCCGTCGTGGAACGGCTTGCCCGCTGGGGTGCGGATGCCTCGCGCTTTCCAGTCCTGAGCGATGGCGTAGACGGGCTCGGGCAGCGTCTCGTCGTCCCTGGCGGCCCGCTCGAACAGCTCCTTGATCAGGGGGCCGTTCTCCGGGTCCGGGTACTGCCGGACTCAGCGGGGACGGCCGTCGATCACCCCATAGTCCCGGGCGTACCCGAACGGAATCCGGCCGTGGGGGTGGCCCTCCCTGGCAGCGGAGTTCACGCCACGCAGCGTACGGGCGGACAGCCGCCGGGCCTCCTACTCCGCCTCGGCGATGCCGGTCACGAGGGAGTACCGGTCGGCGTAGTTGCGGGCGTCGTAGGTGCGGCCGGACTCGCCTTCGGAGGTCACGTGGACCAGGTAGCCGCGCGCCTCGCATGCGTCGATGAGGGCCACGCCCCGGCCGGTCTCGCGGGCGAGCCGGGAGATCACCCACAGCACCAGCACGTCACCCGGTTCGCCGAAGGCGCCGGAGGTGAGGTCGGCCAGCAGCCGCTCGAAGTCGTCCCGGGCCTTGGTCGCGTACTTGCTGGCGCTGCCGGTGTCCTTGTACGGCTCGCCCCACGTCCAGGGGCCGTGCTCCAGCTCGGCGGCGAGGTTGGCGGTGTGCTGGTCGGTGATGGACCGCGCGGTGCGGCCCTTGCCCTTGCTGACGCGCAGGTACTCGCGCGCGGTCCGGGTCGCTACCTCGGTGGCGATCTAGGTAATGGTGGCCGTCATTGCCCCTCCATGTCACTCTCTGCGGTGCTTCACTCCTGATTCTGATACCTACGACCCGTGCTTAACCAAAGGTGGGTCGTCCTGAGACAAAGGCCGCGTTATTCAGCTCGGCACCCCCGAGGAACTGCTGGCCCAGAAGGATGGCCTGTTCCGCGAACTGTGGGATCTGCAGAACGAGCGCACTGGGCGCGTCCCCGCACCGGCCGACTCCGACGAGAAGGCCTCGCCGGACCAGCCCGCCTTCTTCTGAAGATCGAGCGGATCCTGTCAAGAGGCATGACGGGGCTCGTCCGCTGGGTAGCTACAGCAGCGCGAACGCCCCCGCCGTAGCTACCCCTAGGGACGCGCCGGCTACCGTCTGAGCGATCGTGTGGTAGCTCAGGGCGACGCGGGACCAGCACACGGCGGCAACCAGCGTGTAGGACAGCAGCCATCCGGGCGAGTGCACTACGAACATCGAGGAGACTGCTGCTGCCACTGCGGAGTCGACACTGATCTTCCATACGGTGTTGACGGCGAGCAGCACTGTCGTCATCAGCCACAACGCGATCATCGCGGCCAGGATGCTGGTTGGGGCATCCATGAGGACCATCGCAGCGGAACCGAGGCCGATGGAGGCCAGGATCACCGCGAAGATCCGGGGCCGCTGGCGGCGGTCGACGACGTGCCGATCACCCCAGGTGCCCCGCCTGCGTTCCCATTGGATGTAGGAGGCCGGGACGATTCCGGCGCACAATGCAGCGAACAGCCCCCACGTTGCACCGGACAGGCTGTGCGTAGCCGCGAAGCCCAGACCGACCAGGCCGGCCAGGAGTACGTTGCGGGGCTGCAGAACGTCCGTGACGGTGCGAGCGGTTCGAGTCATCCGGGCTTCTCCATGAGGATGAATAGCGGGGCAGTCGGGCGAGTGGCCAAGAAGGATCGCGGTGTTCAGGAGAGGACCAGGATGCCGCTCGATCTCTGAGCCGCGACCTGGCTCACCAGCCCGAGTCGTGCGTTGCTGATCACGGCGCTGACAGAGATCGCGACTGGGCGAAGGCTTGTGCGACATCCATGAACCAGAGCAGTTCCTCGTCCAGGTCGCTGCCGCCCACGGGGGCAGGGGCGGCTGTAGCCGACTGCGCTGGCCGAACGTGACCGGACGACCGGGCTTTCAGTGCTGTACGGAGCACCGAGGCCTCGGCAGCCGCCAGCTGCTTACGGCTGGATGCGGAAGAAGTCGCCGTCGCGGTGATCAAAGCCGGGTTGAGTTGCTGGATCAGTTCTTGACGCGCATCGCGGATTTCGATGACCAGTCGGTAGACGCGGTAGTGCAGGCCTCCAGGACGCCAACGCGCCAGGCGTGGGCGGGCCGGCGGATCCAGGGCAACGTCTGGGACGGCTTCGTAGAGTGCGAGCCACAGGGGGAAGAGCTTGTGGTAGGCGAGGAGACGGGTGAACCAGCGGTGGGCCGCGGACAACCGAGGTCCCATGGCAGGAAGCGCGAGTCCGATGAAGACCAGGACGCTGCCCAGCGTTGCGAAGACAGGTGCCAGGTCGTAAGCGATATCCAAGTGGACGCCAGTGTTCCGGCCGATGACGTACATGGCCCGGGTGATGCTGTAGCCCAGGTTGACTACCGCGCCGAGGGCTGTCAGGCGCAGGCCGCGCACGAGCCAGGGACGGCCCGCGACCTTGGCGAACCGCCAGCAGAGACGGGCGATTTCAGCGACGCCGGCTCCGACGGCGGTCACATACACCAGCAGGTACTCGGCCACGTATGGAGTAGTGGCGTAGTCCTTGGCGAAATTCTCTGACGTGCCGTTCCCGTCGATGGGTGCCAGAGTCAGGAGCACGACCATGACGAGCAAGACCGCCGCGCCGATGACGACGCGGAGTCGGGCTTTCGGCTTGGCGACGTCCGGTGGGTAGAGCCAAGCAAGCAGCATGCGTTGGACACAGATGCTGAAGGCAATCAGCGACCCGTGGACGATCAGCTTGCCCAGGTTGTCGAGCCCGAGAGCGTTGCTGACGGGCACGTAGATGGCAGGCATGGCCGCGAGAAAGGCGAATGATGCGAAGCCCAAGGTGACGCACAGCGAGCGCAGGACCGGGTTGTGCGGGTCTTTGCGCAGGTGCAGGAGTTTGTAGCCCAGGGCTGAGGCGCCGATGGTGGCGCCGACGGGGTAGGAGAGTTGTTCGGGGTTCATGATGGCATTGGCCTTCGGCGGGTAGGCCCCTGAAGGGTGTTTTCGAGTCGGTGGACGACGTCGGCCGCCTCCGGGGGGACGGCGCGTTCCCGCTCCGAGCCGCGGAGGCTGACTTTGGTGAGGACCAGGGAGGCGAACGTTTCGACTTGCTTCTCCTCCGCGTCCGAATAGCGGGTCCGTCCCAGCACGGTGCGTACCAGCTTGGGATTCAGACCGGGTACCAGAGTGCGGACCACGTCCGTACTCAGGGACTGGCTGACTCCGTGGTCGAAGAGCAGGTGGCCCATCTCGTGCAGCAGGATGTGGTCCTGGTGTGCAGGGCTCGTTGCCTCCTCATAGAGCACGTAGTCGGCTGAGTTGGTCGAAATCCACAAGCCGCACGGGCTACCGGCAGGAAGTTCCCTGGGAAGCAGATGAATGGGCCGACCGCGCTGCTCGCTGATGCGTTGGAACATCTTGCGAACGTCGAAAGGATCCGGGATCTCCGGCAGTTGTACCTTCATAGGGCGAACTGCGCGCCACCACATGGAACCCATCGATCACCACCGCCGTACTCGTGCTCCTGCCCGCTATGGGGCGGGCAACAGGGCTCTTCATCTTGTCCAGGGGCATAGGGGCGGCAGCGTGTAGTAGGTGAGTCGCGCGGCAGCGCCCAACTTCCCGCGAGGGAACACCACTGGATTTTGAGCCAGTTGAATTTCCGGACGCACTATGCCAGATCGGAGAAGGAAGTTGCACTTCCGGAAGTGGCACTTCCTGCTACGTCTCGCCAAAGGGTTCCGTCTGTGTTCATCGACACACTACTAGCATCCTTAGTGGCCTGGTCTCCTGTTTCTTCCTCTGCTGGCGCTGGACCCGCCCTGAGCCATGAGATGCGTCCGCAGTTGACTGCGCCGACAATGGCAGTGCGCCTACGGAAGGGCTGTGCAGAGGCGGGAGGACAACCGCCATGGTCGAGAACCCAGGTCAGGAATCACTCTCGGCGCTACTCCGCACCTGGCGGCAGCGCCTCGACCCTGCGCGCATACCCGGCTTGGTCATCCCCGGACGCACGCGCCAACGAGGCGTGTCACAGGCGGAGGTTGCGCGTCTGATAGGTGTCAGCGAGCGGTGGTACGGAGAGCTGGAACGGGGCCGCCAGGCAAATTTTTCTGCCGAGATCCTGGATCGCCTATCCGCTCTTCTCCTCCTCAGTTCGGCTGAGCGGCTCGCCCTTTTCCTGCACGCTACCGGCGCGCCTCCCGGCCCGAATCCCGGCCCGCCCCCGGAAGCGTTCGTGGCCGCCGATGACGCCTTTCAGGAGCTGCTGGATGCCCAACAGTCGAACCCGGCATACGTATCTGACATAGCGTGGAACATTGTTCGCCTCAATCGCGCGCAGAGCGAATGGTTCCCCTGGGTCTGCTGCGAACCAAACCTGATGCGGTGGTGCTTCCTCTATCCGGAGGCCAGGGAGCAGCTTGTGAATTGGCGAGACGGCTGGGCGCGCCCATTGCTGGGGCAACTACGGGTCGCAGTTGCGCGGCATCGGGATTACGAGCCCCTGCAGCAGTTACTGCGCGACATCCTTGCCGGCAACGCCGAGGCCAGGGAGATCTGGGACGCTGGTGACGTGTACGAGCATCCGGATGGCGACGTTCGCGGTCTGCGGCTGCCCTACCATCAAAACCAGGAGATCGCTGTCCGTATCATGGCGTTTGTTCCCATGCGTAGCCTTGCTCTGCGCTTCATCGTGCTCATACCGGTCGATGGAACGTAACCGCTGCACGGGCAGGAGCGGGTGGCTGTGACCTGGTCAGCGGGATGCGTTGTCGTCCGGAAGGCCCTCAAGGTGGCGGACGTGCTCGATGATGCCCCGGATCTGACGCAGTCCTTCGCTGGACAGGCCGGACGCGCGTAGCGCGATCGATTTGACGTCGGCGTCGCGCAAGGCGGCCACCACGTCGACCTGGGCCTGGGTGGCCTCGGCTTCCTTGTCGTCGAAGAAGTAGGCCGGTGCGACACCGAAGAAGTCCGCGAGCAGCTGGACTGTGCTGAGCTTCGGGTTGGCGTTGCCGCCCGTGCGTAGTTGCTGGATGGCGCTGGCCGTCAGCCCTTTGCCGCCGGGGCCCACCGCTTCCCGGATCGCCTCCTCGACCTCCTTGTAGGTGTACGGACCGCGACCAGCCGGGTGGACTCTCTTGAAGAGCCAGTCCAGCCTCGCCGCGAAATCGTCGCGCTGTTCGGTCACAGCCTCACCTCCTACGTCTCGAACCGGGATTCTATCCACTGCAGTGTGGCGCACGCGCCACAGGGGCGTCTGTTCGGCAAGTGTAGTTGGCTTGCGATCGCGATTGCGGTGTACGTTGACCTTGGGATTCATCAAGTGCAGTGTTCCGCTGCTGGTGGGAGCGGGTGTGAACAGGATGGACTTGTGTCATGGGTCGCCATATGGTGATGGTCCCCGCGTAAGCGGATCACCAGCCGCCAGGCAGGCCAGGAAGGGAGGGGTGATGCGCCTGCGTGCGCCATGACACCACACGGGGTGAAGGAGACCGGCGCCCGGGAGCTACCAACTCCTGGACGCCGGGCCGGCGCCCCGAAGGGCACCGATTCACATCTCTCGCGGGCAGCGGGCCTTTTGCACGAGACCGCCGCACCGCGCTCCTACGAACAACGGAGTATCGCATGCTCGCCATGTCGAGCGGAACTCTGGCATGCCCGGATACCGACCGCCAGCACCGCCTCGCGGCCCAGCTTGCCGAGCTGATCCCCGGCGCAGTCACCATCCACGTCAGCCTCACCGACCCCCAGCACGCGTGGCCCCACCCGCACGCCGTTGCCAAGGACCCGATCGGGAAGACGATCGACCTGAACCGCACGACCGCAAAGATCGCAGCCCGCTGGATTCTGCGGGTGTGGCCGGACGCTGACTGGACCCGGCCGCACGCCTTCGACCTCGCCAGCGCGACCCTCATCCGCAGCGACCTCTCCTCTGACGACCGGGGCCGCTGACATGGCGCGGATCCGAACCATCAAGCCGGAGGCGTTCGTCTCCGAGTCGCTCGCCGAAGTGAGCGTCGAGGCCGAGCGGACCTTCTTCGGCCTGCTGACCCAGGCCGATGACCACGGCCGCCACCGCGACAACGCCGCGATCATCGCCGGGCTGCTCTGGCCACTGCGCGCCGAGCACGCCTCGGTACACGTCGAGGACGACATCCAGCAGCTGGCGAACGCGGGACTGATCTGCCGGTACACCGGCTGCGACGGCCGCCGCTACCTCCACATCGTGACCTGGTTCGAGCATCAGAAGATCGACAAGCCGAGCCAGTCCCGCCTGCCCTCGTGCCCGCAGCATCACGCGGCCGATCGGTGCGCTCCCTGCAAGGGCGCCTGCACCAGGCGGACAGAGGAGTCGCCCACCCCTACCCGAGCGCTCGCCGAGACTTCGCCGAACGCTCCCCGCGCCATCGATCTGCCCGCGCAGCCCGCTCCGAAGCCTCCCGCCCCCGGAAACGGGGCTCCGAGCGCCCGACAGGACACCCTCGACGGCATGGTCGACATCCCTAGCCACGCGGACAAGGAAACCGCAGGTCAGGATGTATTCGTCGAGGACTCCTCGAACTCTCCCCGAAACCTCGAAGAGGGCTCGGCGCCTGGATCTAGGATCTTGGATCCTGGATCTTCCTCCCCTACGGGGCGCACAGCGCCCGCAGCCACCGTCTCGGCCAACCAGCTCGTCGGCGAGTACATCGCTGCCTGCGACGAGCGCCCGCCCAACGACGTGATCGGACACCTGGGACGGATCGCCAAGAAGCTCCTGGGCGAGGGGATCGCCCCCTACCACATCCGGGCCGGGCTGCGTAACTTCGCTGCCAACCCCAAGCACCCGAGCGTGCTGACCAGCATGGTCAACGAGGCCATGAACTCACGCTCCGCCGGTTTGGCGCGGCCGGGAGCCCGGCCTAATGTGCCCGCTCACCAGGCGTGGACCAACCCGGTCAACGCTGCCACCGCCTACGCCGAGGAGCTGTGATGCGTACCCGTACCCGCGACCCGCAGCCCCTCGGCGAGGGCGCCCTGGACCGGATGGCCCGGATCCTGGCCGCCCGCAACATCGACCCGGCCACCGTCGCCGCGACGGCCGACGAGCCCGAGCCATTCTCCCCGCTGGACGCCCTGTCGGCCGGGATGCCCCCGCGCTACCAGGGCGCGGTCGCCGACCACCCACAGGTCCTGGCCTGGGCCCGGGAGGTCGTCAGGGCGGCCGTTGCCCCCAACCTGGGAGCCCGGCGACAGGTCACCACCGGGCCCAGCCTGCTGATGGCCGGCGTCGTCGGTGCGGGCAAGACACACCAGGCGTACGGCGCGGTCCGACGGCTGGTGGAGACCGGCATCGGCGTGCGCTGGCGCGCGACCACCGCCGCCGACCTGTACGCCGACCTGCGCCCCAGGACGGGCGTCGACAGCGAGCGGGAGCTGGCGGCCGTCAGCCGATGCCCGTTGCTGATCATCGACGACCTCGGCGCGGCCAAGGCGTCCGAGTGGGTCGAGGAAGTGACGTACCGGCTGATCAACCGCCGGTACAACCACATGCTCCCGACGCTGATCACCACCAACCTGGCGATCAAGGACCTCCGGGCCTACCTCGGTGACCGCGTGACGTCCCGACTCGCACAGATGACCACCCGGGTCGAGTTCGAGCCGGTCGACCACAGACGGCACCGCACCACAGCCTGACCTGCCTGCCGCAGGCCATCACGCCGGGCCGTGCCTCCAGCGCCGCCCCATGAACCTCCCGACCCAGCGCACCCCTCCGCCGACGCCACTGCGCGCGGAGAGCGATCGGAGCGACCCACATGACCACCACGACGATCAGTCCTGCCCGCCACCGGTCGCTCGGCGACCACACCTGGCAGGACCAGGCTGTCTGCCAAAGCACCGAGTGCAACCTGGTGGACCCCGAGATCTTCTTCCCCGAGCCCGACGAGACCGCCAAGATCACCGCCGCGAAATCGCTGTGCGGCCAGTGCCCGGTTCGCCGCACCTGCCTGGACGCCGCTCTCGAAGGCGGCGACACCCACGGCATCCGGGGAGGCATGACGGAGGAGGAGCGGGCGCCGCTGCACGAGAAGCTCGCCAGCCGCCTTGACTACAGCCGCGTCTACGCCACCGTCGCCGGGCGCGATGTCCATCTCACCAAGTCCGAGCGCCGCGCGGTCGTCCACGCCGCCTACCGGAACGGCCTCACCGAGCAGCGCCTGGCCTGGCTCCTGAAGGTCACCGAGGAGCACGCCCAGAAGCTGTATCGCGAGACCCGCCGAGCGCTTCGCAACCGAGACTTGGAGGAGGCCAGGAAAGCCACGGTGCTCCCCGAGACCGACGGCGAGCGCCTGGGCCGCGACGACTTCGGGACGGCTGCGTGACCACCGCGAGCGCGTCCAGGACGGCGCCCATCACCGGCTGGGACCGCGCGGTGGTCATCGCCCTCGGTGGCGCGGGATGTGCCCTGAGCTACGACGCTCTCCAGCAGATGGCGGTCGCCATCCATGTCCGCGGTTTCCTGACTTACCTCTTCCCGCTGGTGATCGACGGGTTCATCGCCTACGGCATCCGGGCCCTGCTGGTCCTGCGCGACGCGCCCCTGCGCGCACGGCTCTACGTCTGGATGCTCTTCGGCACGGCCACCGCCGCCAGCATCTGGGCCAACGCGCTGCACGCGGTCAGGCTCAACGAGGAACCCACCTCGGCCACGGGTCTGAGACTCGGGGACACAGTGGTCGCGGTGCTGTCCACCGTCGCCCCGCTCGCACTGGCCGGAGCGGTCCACCTCTACATCATCATCGCCCGAGGACCGGTCAAGGACAGTGACCGAGATGACCGCGACGACCTCGGTCAGCCTGGTCACCTCGGTCAGGCCGACCGCTCCGAACGCAGTCCGGTCACTCGGACCGACCGGCCCGGTCAGCAACAGCCGCAGACCGGTCAGGCCACCGCCGGACAGCCGGTCACTGCCCTGACCGACCGGCCAGGACTGTCCCTGGACAAGCAGACCCCGGGCCCCCGGTCACTGACTGGGGACAACGCTCCGGCGGACAGCACCAGCCTGGACACCGGTCACCGCGACCAGACACACAAGGTCGCTGACCTGGCCGGACAGCCGGACACCGCGCCCCAGGTCACTGACCGGCTGGCTGGCACCGAGCCGGTCACCGGCCACCGGGACAGCCAGCCGCCGACCACTGACCGGCCGGTCACCCTGCCGTCGGCCAGTGATCGGGACACCCGGGCAACCCGTGACCGGCGGTCTGACCCGGACACCGAGGAACTACTGGAGATAGCCCGGTCAGCGGTCAGGGCCGAGGACAAGCTCACCCGCAAGGTGGTCGCCCAGGCGATCCGCGGTCAACAGATCCCGCTGTCCAGCGACACGCTGACCACCCTGATGGTCCAGCTCCGCAAGCAGCACGGAGAGCCGGTCACTTCCCCTCGGAACTGAGCGGACACCACGGGGCGGGTGACCGAGCCGGGCACTCCGGCCGGTCACTCGCCCCTCGGACACGCGCCCCACCTTTCCGAAGCGAACCGGAGAACACCCTGTGCGCATGAACCCCGCCACACCGGCCGAGGTCGAGTCCTGGCTGACGGTCCTGCACCGGCGCGGTCACCTGCACCGCGCCGAAGCCGGCCCCAACAGCACCTGGACCGTGCAACGACGCCCACACAGCCGCCCCTGGACCCTCCACCACCCGGTCCTCGCCATGGACTGGATCGAGGAAGTCGTCCGCGACATCCACCAGCACGACACGGAGACGAACCAGTGACCGCCAACGACCTGGCAGCCACCACGTCCGGACAGCACCGTGACCCCACGACGGCTCCTGGCGGAGCAAGTTGTCGCATACGACGGTCCTACGGCCCGACGTACGCACTTGCCCCCGCCCCGGAGGGCGGGGGAAGTCCGGCTGGTCCCCGAGCGAGGGCGCTCGGGGACCAGCCGGACTTGCGGCACCAGGGGGCGCCGGTCGTGGGAGGAGAAGCAGACGACCGCGCCCCGCGTAAGCAGCTGAGCCCGAGCCAACCTGCGTTCCCCGACCGCAAGCCGCGCCGACGGACCCGCAACCCGAGCCAGCGCGCCCACAAGACGACCACCCGCCTGTCCGACACCGAGAAGGCCGAGATCACCGTCGCCGCCAAGCAGCGCGCCGTCACCGTCGCCCGTTTCCTCGCCGTCGCCGGCCTCGCCGTCGCCCGCGGTTCGACCACCGTGCACACCAATGAACAACTCGACGCCGCCATCGACGAACTGGCCGCCCTGCGCACCGCCGTCTCCCGTGTCGGCAACAACATCAACCAGATCGCCTTCGTCTACAACGCCGGAGGGCAGCCCCGCCCGGGCGAACTCGACCACGCCCTGACGACCTTGACCCGCGTCTTGGCCCGTGTAGACGACGCGGCCGACACGCTGGTGAAGAAGCGCCTTTGATGGTCCCCAAGATCCGACGCGGCTCGCGCACCCACGGCCTGCTCGTCTACCTGTACGGCCCCGGCAAGCGCGACGAGCACACCGACCCCCACCTCGTCGGCAGTTGGGACGGCTTCGCCCCCGACCCCGGTCGCGACACGAGCCCCGACCCCGACCCCAAGGTCACCCTGGCCCGGCTCGCCGCCGCCCTGGACCTGCGGGTCAATCAGGCCGGCGACAAGGCGCCGGCCCAGCACGTCTGGCACTGCTCGGTCCGTACCGACCCCGGCGACCGGACCCTGATCGACGACGAGTGGAACACCGTCGCCCGCCGCCTGGTTCACGCCGTCAACCTCGCCCCCGAGGGCGATCCCGACGGCTGCCGCTGGGTCGCGGTACGCCACGCCGACGACCACATCCACATCCTCGCCACCATGGTCCGAGGCGACCTGCGCCGCCCGAGGATGAACTACGACTTCAAGAAGGCCCAGGCCGAATGCCGTCGCATCGAACAGGAGATGGGCCTGCGTCGGCTCAAGCCCGGCGACGGCACCGGAGCCAAGACGCCCACCAGTGCCGAGCGCTTCAAAGCGGAGCGGGTCGGCCGACCCGAGACACCGCGCGAGACGCTGCGCGAAGCCGTCCGCCAAGCCGTCGCCGGAGCCGCCAGCGAAGCCGAGTTCTTCACCCGCCTTCGCGAGGCCGGCCTGCGCGTCAAGCTCCGGCACGCCCCCTCCGGCGACGTCCTCGGCTACACGGTCGCGCTGCCCGGAGACCGCAACCGCGACCGCGAGCCGGTCTGGTTCGCGGGCTCGACCCTGGCCCCCGACCTCTCCTATCCCAAGATCCAGCGCCGCCTCGCCGACGGAACCCCCGATGAGGCCCCGCTGCCGGAAGCCGCCAGCGGCCGGTCGGACTGGTCGCCGCCCGCACGGGGGCGACGCACCGCGACCGGGGTCGCCGAGCGCGCCGCGATCCTCTTGGACAGCGATGACGACGATGCCGCAGCCCAACTCGTCGGAGTCGGCGAACTCCTGGACGCCGTCGCCCAGACCTCCCCGGCCGCCACCCGCGCCGAACTTGGCGCCGCCGCTCGCTCCTTCGAACGCGCCACCCGCAGCCACGTCCGGGCCGAACGCGCCGATACCCGGGCGATCCGCTCGGCGGCCCGGGGCATCATCCAGGCCGGCAGCGCGCTCGGCCGAGGAGAAGACGGCGGCACCACCGCCATGCTCGTCTCCACCCTCGTCCTGGTGGCGCTGGCCGCAGCACGCTGGCACTCCGCGCGCGGTCACGCCCAGCAGGCCGAAGCCTCCCGGCAGGCCGCCGAGCACCTTCGCGCCGCCTACCGCCAGGCCGCTGCCGCACCCATGCAGGCCCTGCGCGACCAGGGCCGAGCCTTGCCCGAAGCCCAGCGCCGCGCCTACGAGACCACCATCCGCACCGTCCTGCACGAGAACCGCACCCGACCCGGCACGAGCACGAAGAACGACGCCTTGGCCGCCACCCTGGCTCAGGCCGAGCAGGCAGGCCACGACCCGAAGGCCCTCCTGCAGGAGGCCATCGCCATGCGCGAACTCGACACGGCCGAGGACGTGAACGACGTCCTGGTCTGGCGACTGCGCCGCCTCGCCCAGCTCCCCGCCCACCCGGGCGAAGCCACTCGACGCCCGCAGGTCGGCACCGGTCGCGCCACGCCTCCCGCCAACCCGGCCAGCGTCCGGACCGCGCCCCCGGCCTCGCCGAGGCCCGCCGCACCGGACCCGCGCAGCCGCCCGCCGCGCCGCTGACCAGCAGTCCGGGAGTCCCGCCACCGTCCTGCCGGACTGCGCGAAACACCTGGACAACGCGCTCCACCGGCTGTTACGGATGAAGAGAAGGCCCTCGACCGGGAGATGACGCTCGTGCTCAGAACGACCGACCACCACGTAGAGCCGACCCCCGTCCTGCCCGCCGCCCCCGCCGGAAACGATCCGCTGCCGCAACTCCAGTACGAGACACAGTCGCCCAGCGGACCCGGCGCAACCCGCTGCCTCAGCCACCCGCCGGAGCTGTCCCTGCGCGGGATCCCCGTGATGTGCTCGGCCTGCCGGGCCCGGCGCGACTGGCTGCTCATCAACCACGGCCGCAACGTCTGGGTCCGCTGCCGCTGCGGCAACCAGTGGCTCGAGCCCGAGATCGGCCGCGCCGACTTCGACGCCATGATCGCCATCCCGGATGGGACGACGTACCCGAGTGTCGAGCAGGGCCTGATCGCACTCGGCTTCGACGGCGCCTTCGCCGGCACGTACCTGGAGTAACTGGTGCTCGCTGCTGGCCCGGCCACCCTGCTGGCGGCCGTCGGCCCTGATCGGGCGACACCGGCAGTCGAGCATCGGCCGTGCTCTCAGGGATGCGACCACGGCCGACCGACTGCGGATGGAGTATCGCGGCGGCTGGGCCCACAAGTACGAGGCCCAGCTGGCACACGTCGGTGCCCGTGCCCAACTTCAGGCCGAGAGACAGAGAAGAACGACTCGACGACGTCCGTGAAGCCTCCACCGATCTCGCGACCTGCCTCATTACCCACGAACACGTCCAACGTCCTTGTCAAGACCTCTTACACCGCGAGACTGAGGTGCCGTGCCCTGGTGAGCGCGACGTAGAGCGCGCGGTGGGCTTCGTTGGTGGGGTTGAGACCTCTCAGGAGCGAGGCCTCGTCGGTCTCCTCCAGCCTCACCCCGACCCGGTTCCACTCCCGCCCCTTCGCCTGGTGGCAGGTCATGCCGGGGACCAGCCCCTCACGGGCGACCTCGAGCCTCGTGCGCAGCTTGGCGAGGGCGGCCCGGGGTGTCCGTTTCTGGCCTTCCGACGGCACGAGGGGCGTCATAGCGACCATTGTGGATGCCAAGTCGGTCCAGATTCCGCTGAGATTGCCCTGACCTGCCAGGCGCTCAAGGGCATTACGCAGATGCGGACGCAGCTGTGCGAGAGTGTCGCTCTCCATGATGCCCAGGCTGGTCCGGGCATCGACGAGGTCGATGCCCGGCCGGCCGAAGGTGCTCTGGGCGAGTTCGTTCAGGAGCAGGGTGCAGACGGCTTCCTGGAACTGGCCTGTCTTGGTCCTGACGGCCAGAGGAAGGATATGAGGGTCGGCATCCCACAAAAGTCTCCACTGCCGTGCGAGGACGACATCGACGTCGCGTGCCTCCCCTTCGGGAAGGACTACCCTCTCCTTGCCGCGCAGCTGGCGTGCCAACAATGTCTGAGCTGCGCTGCCACGCCAGCGGAACGAGGTCTGGAGTTCACTGCGCTGGAAGCCCAGTCGGCTCAGGAGGCGGGGGACGTTCTCTGGGCGTGCACCGCGAAAGCCGTAGAGAGCCTGCCACGGGTCTCCTACCAGGGTGATGACGAGGCCCGCGTCTGCCGCAAGGTGGATGACCCCTAGGTCCAAGTCGTTTGCGTCATAGACCTCGTCGACGAGCAGGGATCGGATCGTCGTGGCGAAGTAGGCCATCACGCAGGCGCGGATGCCCTCGATGCGAAGAGCAACCTGCAGTACTTCGCGTACGTTGTCGTGCGTACACCGCCCTGCACCAACGGCCGAGGCGAAGCAGGCCGGTTTCACGAAGCTTTCCCGTCTCGCTTGCCGTACGGAGTCGGTGACGATACGCGTGCCGTTCAGCGTGAGGACTGGCTTGTCAAGGGTGTAAGTGGTGGGCAGATGGGACCGCCATGTGTCCAGCACCTCGAGTTCCTGGTGGCCGCCGGGCCACTGGAGGATCCCGGAGCGCAGGAGGTGGGCGAGGAGATCGTTCAGGATCGTGTCGAGCGTGACGATGCGGTGAGGCCATGCCAGTGCCGATGGGCCCCACTGCCGGGACACGCGGCTGCGTATCTCCTCGGTGGCCGAGCGGGTGAAACTGACCGCCACGACCGCCCGGTGATCGGTTGTACGTGCGTAGCGGTGCAGGCCGAAACGCTGGTTCGACACGGTCGTCTTCCCCGAACCAGGAAAAGCCTCTACGTAGAGAAGGCGGTGCGGGCTCGCTGCGGCAAGGACCTGTTCGGGTGTGAGAATGCGGGTGCCGGGCCCATAGTTACTCATGGTCGCCCGTCGTCTGCTGTACGGCGGCCGTGGGCCAGGCGCCTGGTTTGCGACGCTGAAGTTGGAGACTTTCCCAGGGCAGATCCTCTGCCTCTGGTCCGTCGGGATCGGGTTCGTACCTCGTCTCGTCGGCCCACTCCAGGCTCTCCAACTCGTCCGGCCAGAAAAGGCCCTCGACGTCGGCAGTCGGGACGTCGTCTGTGTCCCGTTCGCTGGCCCTCATGAACCAGTCCGGTTCGTCGAGAGCTTCAAGAAGGTCGCTGCCGTCCGCCGCGGCGCCATCTGCTGCCGGATCGGACGGGTACAGGAAGTCGAAGAGCTGCTGCATGTGCTCGGGGACTGTTGGTGGGTCGGGCACTTCCTCAGAGTCCGCCTCGTTGGCCTCCGCAAGCAGAGAGGCGAAGGCCAGCGCGAACTCGCCCTTCTTGCTGGAGCCTCGGCCGGCCTTGTTCGCGGGCTCCTCCTTCGTGCCCTTCTTCGCGCTGCGAAACAGCTCGTACATGGTGCGGGCCGTCACGTTTTCCTCGTCCAGGCCGACCTCGCGCAGAGCTGCGGCGATCAAGCGCTCGTTGCCCTTGGTGATGGACGGTTCCAGGGTCGGGTGGCTGACGAAGGCGTCGACGACCGAGGGGTCGTGTTCGGAGAGCCATCCGGGTTTCTTGCGCTCCTCGCTCTCGAAGGGCAGGTCGCTGTCGACGAGGACCGCCAGCTTGGTGCATAGTTCGCTGCCTCGGGTCGCCAGGAGATGCGCCGGCCACTGTCCGACTTTCCATCCCATGTGCACGATGCTGAGTGCGTCGATGAAAGCGTGTTTGAGCGTGTCCCGACCGGCCCAGGTCCTGCCGAACTCCCGGAGGACAGCGGCGTCGGTGACACCCTCGACGAGGACGAGGCGATCCGCGAAGAGAGCGGCGGACCGGCTCGCATCCAGATGGAGCCGGGTCTTCCGCAGGGTGATGTCACGGTGCTCGGCCGGCACGACGTCGGCGACGGTGCGGCACACCCTTCCTTGCGCCGTCCGGCGCACGACGACGAGTTCTTCCGGGGCACAGGACGTGATGACGTCCGTCGCGTGGCTGGAGAGGATGACCTGCAGTTCTGGCCGTTGCTTGACCGTTCTGCGCAAGTACCGGACAAGGGCGTGCTGCAACTGCGGATGGAGGTGCGCCTCGGGCTCCTCGATGACGACCGTTGCGTGGAAGGGCTTCGTACCGAAGAAGGAATCCTCCTCCGACTCGGCGTCGGCCTGCGCCTGTTCGAGGTTCCGGACCGCCTGCTGGATCTCGTCCTCCACCGTGAGGGGCGGCCGATCGGCGACATCCGAGTGAGGCCGGGCAGCGTCCTGCGGAAGCTCGGTGGAGTCAGGTATCGCCGCCAGGGTCACAGCTATGTGCAACAGGTTCACGTATCCCAGGCCAGACACTTCGAGAGGCCGGGCGAAGGCGCGTCCTTCCATCACGGCGAGCATGAGCTCCAAGACGCGGGCGAGGTAGGTGTCGTCAATGACCTGGCCTCGTATGTACGGCCACTGGGGATTCACCCCAGCCGACAGATCTGTCAGGTAGCCGCGAATCCGCGCCTCGACAGCATCGATGATGTTTTCCTTGGCCAGCTCCTCCAGCAGTTGGGAGGCCCGCGCCCGGAGACCCACCAGGTTCCGGGTGCCGCTCTGGCGCTGCTGTTCGGCACGGAGCAGCTCCACCAGGATCCGTGTCTCTCGGCGGGCCAGCTCGTCCAGCGGATGGCGCCAGGCTGGCAGGTAGATGAGTTTGTACGGGTCCAAGTCCAGAGACCTGCCGTGCGCCGCCTCGATCTTCGTGGCGACACTGCCGAGCCTGCGGCTCAGCGTGACACCCCATTTCTGGGCGACTTCACCGAGCCGTTGATGGCCGACCCCGTGCAGCTGACGTCCGAGGCGGCCTTCCTCGGCGAGACTGTCGGCCAGCTTGTACGCCACATCGATGGTGCGGTTAGAGCCTTTGAGCGCGAGCGTGGCAGATCCGTACCTCGGTAGGACCGGGAAGCGGGAACTGGGATGAGCGAGGTAGAGCGCATCCGTGAGCGTCGTCTTTCCGGCGCCGTTGGCTCCGATCAGCACGCTGAAGCGGCCGGGCAAGTGGCAGACCATCTCGCCCTCCGTGCTCGCCCGAAACCCGCTCACCGCGATACGACTCAGGTGCACCATGCCCCCCATGGACAAGAAGTACGTCAGTAGTCATCATCGCCCCCGACAGTGACAACTCCCGGATTTTTGTGCTCACTTGCAGTCTGAATGTGGGCCCGGGCGAAACCGACCGTCAGGTGACCAGAACGACAAGAGTCGTAAGACGGGGGAGCCCGAGGGCGAGATCCTCTCGGGCTCCCCGACCTTCTGCGGTTGCGGTCAGACCTCGGCGAGGCGGTTGGAGAGGTCCAGGGCGAAGGTGGCGACCGCGAGGGCGGCGCACAGGCCGGTCACCTCGTGGAGGGTGGGGCGGACCAGGCGCGGCCAGTCGTCGGGGGCGGCGGGCCAGGAGGCGAGGAGGACCTCGGTGGTGGCCAGGCCGAGGTGGGCGGTGACGTCCCAGCCTGCTCGGGAGGCAGGCTCCCAGCGCAGGCGGATACGGCCGAGCGGGAGTCTGGGGGTGCCTGCCGGGAGCCAGGAGATGTCGAGCGGTCCCTCCGGGAGGGCGGAGACGCGCTGGACCAGTGCGCCGCGCACTCCCGGCGGCATGGGCCGCACGGCGAGGGCGTGCAGCGGGTGGGTAGTGGAAGGGTGGGATCGCGGTGAGATCGGGGGCCTCCTGGACGGGTCGGTACGGAGGGTCAGGCCCAGGCGAGGGCGTTGCGGACCGATGCCGGGAGGTAGCCCTCTTGGCCGTCCTCGGCGATGAACGCCATGCCGTCGCCCACGACGACGTCGGTGTCGAGGTAGTGCGCGAAGGGCCAGTCGGGGTTGACGGCCAGGCGGATCGGCAGGTCGGGGTCGATGTTCTGAAGTTGGCGGAGCAGGTGGCCGACGGTCAGGCAGTGGGGCACGGGGAACCTCCGGAAGCGAGGTGGGCGGGTGAGACAGCGTGGTGATGGAGCGTCAGCGGGCTTCGAGGCCGGGCTGGTCGTGCAAGACGGGCTGCCGGGTGATTCAGCGGCTGGCGATGAGCGCTGTGAGGAACCCGGCCACGGCCTCGGAGGGGGTGTCGAGGCCGAACTCCTGGATCCAGGGCTCGGCGTCGGCGGGGAGGACCCGGACCTGCCAGACGATGCCGCGCCTCCAGGCGGTGGTGTCCTCGGGGAGCCAGCCGACGTAGACGCGGCCGTCCGGGCTGGTGCAGTGCACGTTGGCCTCCGGGGTGTCGACTATCGCCCAGCCGAGCCCGCCGAGCAGTTTGAGTACCGGGCTCGCGCAGTGGTCGCTGGAGAGCCAGGCGGGTTCCTCCACGGCGGGGCGGACGACGGCTGGCAGGAGGGTGCTGGAGGCGTTCACGAGTGGGCGTCCCTTCTTTGACCTGCGGGTTTTCCCGAGGTCCGTACGTTGACATGCGGTGTGCCGAAGTACGTAGTCGTTTCCGGGAAGGTGAGGTCTGCCGTGGGCGAACTGGCCGTCGAGGAGAGCGGAGTCGGCGGGCCGGGGAATGGATCGGCGCGGCCGGTTGTCGTAACCGGGTTGCGGCGCAGGGCCGTACAGAGCAGAAGGGGCAGGCCGTGGCGGAGTCGAGCAGACACTGGGACGGTGCCGGGCTGGAGCGCAAGATCCGTGGCGCCGGACGGCCGTGGACAGTGGGCGACATCGCGATGGTGGCCGACGGGCAGTGGGCCGTGGGCACCCAGGCCCGGAGGCAGCGTGACGGGGAAGCCGTGGTGGAGCGTCGGAGCGCGGACGGGCGGCGCGTCGAGCTGACGTTGGTGGAGCTGGCCCGCGCGATGGACTCCCGGTTCGGCGCGGCCCATCGCGACGAAGACTCCCGCTGACCGGTTACCGTCCGGGCCCGGTCGTGGCCACCGTGGGGCGGACAGCGGCCGACGGGGCGGGCTGGTCCGGTGGTTGGCCCAGGGCACGCGGCGCGTGCGCGGAGCGGGCGACAGCGGCCTGGGCCAGGCTGAGCGACGGTGCCCGGTCCGCGGTCACGACGGCTTCGCGGGCCTCGATCACGTGGCTGATCGCCTGCAGGGCTATGCGGCTCTCGGCCTGCGCGACGCGCAGGTCCACCACCGAGCTGGTGATCCGCTCCAGGTCGTGGAAGGCCGGCACATGACCGGGCCGGGTGAGGGCGTGCAGACGCTCCTGGTGGACGGCGACCGCGTTGTTCGAGACGACGAGGCTCGATCGGATATGCATTGCTGAGCGGAGGAGAGGGTCCTCGACGGGGCGGCGGACCGCGAGGTTCTCCAGCACGTCGATGGGGGCGGCCCAGGCTTTCTCGATCATGGCTGTGGCCTGATCGAGTGCGGTGGCGTCGGGCATGGCGGAACTCCCGGTATTCGGAGGTGCTGCTTCGGTCAGAGGCGACGTCTCGGAGGGGCTGGGGGCGGGAGTCAGCGGCTGTGCCGTGGGGCCGACGGGCTGGCCGGCGGCCTGGCCGCGGCCGCGTGTGCGAGGTTGCCCGACAGATTCTGTGCCGAAGTCGCGGTGCGACTGCGAGCGGCCACCACGCGGAGGTCGGCTGCTGTCTGCGGGGCGCGTGCGGCGCGGTGGACGGCTTGGACGACAGCGGTGCGGCGCACGTCGAGTGGGGTCGGAGCACGAGAGATCTGAGGATCGGCGGCTTGGCCGACCGGGGCCAGCGTGACCAGGTGCTCCACCTTGCGGTTGATCTGGTGCCGCTCACGAATCGCCGGGGCTGAGTCCGACATGGCGGCTGCGGTCGCCGCGACCAGGTGGGTCGGGGTGCGGGCTGTGAAGACCGCTTCCGCGCGCGTGCCCCAACCCGGAGGACCAGCCCACAGCCTGACGGTTTCGTCGTCCCAGTCAGAGAAGCGGTTGTCGATCAGAACGCCTGCTTGTCCGTCGGGGGCCATGATCTCGACAGTGCCGCGCTCGGCCGCCCCGTCGCGGGTCCAGCCGGCATCGGTCAGCGGCCGGACGGCATTGGCCCAGTACAACGACGGGCTCGTCAAGAAGCGCCCGTTGCCTTCGATGGCCTCGGCTTCGGCGTAGTCGCGGGCCAGAGCGCTGGTGAGCCCGGCGACGATCTCGGCCGGGGTGACGTGGTTGAAGGTTGCCGTCCAGCGGGGTGCGGAGACGGCGTCCTCGGCGGCGGTGATCTTCCACAGTTCGAAGTCGTCGCCGAACCAGCCGATCCGTATTCGCTGGTCGGGCGAGGTGACGAGGAGCTGGCAGGGGCCCTCGTCGAGATAGTGGTGCGGCCAGTGACTGACAGGGGCGAAGCCAGCGTCCCCGGTCCCGTTGGAGCCGGCCAGGTACATGGGGCTGACCAGTACCTCTTGATAGGGATGCTGGTCGTAGGGCTGGGTGTTCACGGTCGAGACTCCGAGGTGTAGAAGGGGAACGCGCCCGCGTGCGCGGAAGAACGAACGGCTGGACCGCACGGGGGCGCCGTGGCAACGGCGTGAAGCGGCTGATTCTCAGCGCCACCCGGATCACCGGCCCCGGGAGGAGGCCGACTGAGCGGCCACGGCCCCGGTGCCCGCGGTTGTGGCTGCGGGGCGTGGCTGAACAGGGAGCTGGGCGCGGCGGTGCTCCGCCGCAGGGCCGCTGAGGTATGGATGCCGTCCGACCGCGGCGGGATGCCCGTGTCGGTGCGCGTGGCCGCCGCGACCCGGACAGGGGCGGGACGTGGTGCGGCGACGGGTTGCTCCAGTGCTCGACGGCGGCGTAGACCGGGCCGAGCGCCCGTCCGGCTGCGGTCAGGACGTACGGATCGCCGTGGCGTGGGCCGGTGCTGGTGACCAGGCCGTCGAGCTGAAGCCGGTTCAGGCGCTGCCGGGTGAAGCCGTTGTCCAGTCCTGCCTGTTCGGCGATGTGGACGAACCGCATGGCCCCACCCGCGTCGAGGACCTGGATCACGGCGGTCGAGTGGCGAAGGTACAGCCGGCGCACGGCGTCCTCGACGCGCTCGGCACCGGCCACCTTGCCGAGCGGCAGGTGCGCGTGGGACCAGTCGGACAGTGCCCGGTGTACTGCGGACAATGCGTTGCCGAACCCACTGAGCTGGTACGGGGCACCGTGGCGATCACCGGCTCGGATCACTAGCCCGTCATCGTGCATCTGGGCCAGCCGCTTGCCGACGAGCTGCTCGCTGACGAAGGGGAGGCGGGCGGCGACATCACGCACACGCATGGGGCCGCCCTGCTGGGCCAGGGTCTGTGCCGACCAGGTGGTCCACTTCGGCGCTATCAGGGACAGTGCGTCCTCGACGCGCTGGGCGTCGACGAAGCCGATCTGGGAGGTTGCGGGTTGTGCGAGGGCGGACATGGCGGTAACTCCGTTATGAGGAAGCGTGAATCGAACGGTCGGGTGCGGATCAGTGAAGGTCGCGCTCGGCGCGGAGACGGTGGAGCACCGTGCCGAGGCGGCGGTTGCTGACGTGGATGCCGCGGGCGCGCAGGCCTTGGCGCAGGGCTTCGCGGTTGAGCCGGGGCAGACGGGCGGCGACCTGGCGGGCTACGGCTATGAGGTCCTCATCGCCCGGCGCGGGGCCGGTTCGCCGGGCGGCCGAAGGCCGGCGGGCGGCGGGCTGGTCCAGGAGGAGGCGGACGTCCAGCAGGTCCCAGACTGCCTCGGCTTCCGACTGCTCCCGGCGTTCGAGGTTGACGACTTCGGCCGCGTACCGCAGCACGAGGTCGTCGAGGGCGTGTTCGCCGGAGCGGCAGCGCTGCCAGGCCGCGTCGAGATTGCGGCGGGCGGCACGGGCATGGGCGTTCGTCGTGGCCAGGCCGTCGAGCCGCCGCAGCACGATGGGCAGAACGGGATCTCCCGAACCGCCATGCGCGCTGTGGCGCTGGAGGTCCTCCAGCGGGCGGCCGTACCGGTGCTCGACCAGGTGGCGGGTGTAGATCACGGTGGACATGGGGGTCTTCCTTCTGGGGATTTCTGCGGGAGCGGGAGGGCTTGGCGGTCGTGCCGGCGGGGGAACACGGGTCGCGGGGTGGTTGGTCGTTGCTCAGCGCCCAGGGGTCCTCGATGCAGAACTCCTCGGTGACCAGGTGCGCGCCGGGCCGCTTCGCAATGTCATGGGGGTTCATTCGGCAGCGTCCGTTCGGGCGAGCAGGGAGCGCACCAGAGTGGGCAGGCTGTCGGGGCCCTCGCCGATCCAGACGTGATCGGTTGCCTCGCCGAGCATGTACGCGGCGTCTTCGAGCAGGCCGCTGGAGATCTCCATGCAGGCGTCTGTGATCCGGGAGGCGGCGAGCAGGGAACGAGAGAGCACCTCGACGTAGTCGCCGGGGCTGAGGTCGGCAGCCTCGGCGGCTGTCCGGATGGCGGCCAACTCCATCGCGCTGAACGCGAAGTCGAACTCGTCGTCCTGGTCCGTCGGCGAGGGCGCGACGAAGGCCGGGTCCGGCGGCTCGGCAGGAAGGCCGACGCGCGTGCAGATCTGGTCCACGGAGGCGGTCAGCTCGGCGAGGGACTCGGTGAGCCAGCCGAGCGCTGAAGCGTAGGACGCCAGGGTGAACAGACCGGCTGGGGTGGAAGGCAGCGGCTCCTCGACGACGAACTCTTCGAGCCGGTCGTTCAGTTCGCGGACCACCCGGGGACCGGCGGACAGCGCGCCGAGGACGGGATGCAGGTAGGAGCGGCCGGCGGAGGTGGGGTACTCGGTCGTCAGGACCTCCGAGACGCTCCGCGCGGCGTCGGTGAGCAGCCCGGCCAGTTCGGTGCGGTCGAGGGACGCGCGGTCGGCGGTCATCGCATGGAGGCCTTTCGGGAGGCGGCCGGGGCTGCGGGGCTGGCTGCCGCCGGTGCCGTGGCCGGGAGGGACGCGGTCGGGTCGATCGCGTGGGGGGATCGGGACCGGGCCGCCTGGACTCGTGCCTCGGCCGCCGCGTCGGTGTCGGCGGGCCGGTTGAGGCCGGTGCGGTTGGTGCGGAGCTGGGCCGTGCGGTAGACCGCGTAGTCCTCCCGGGCACCGGCCGCGACGAGGTAGATCTCGCGCTTGTGGGTCGAGGCGGGCGGGGCCGGGCGGAACTGGATGACCATCCGGTAGGAGACGGCCGGGTCGACGTAGACCTTGTGGAAGCCCGCGAGACGGCCGGTCAGCGGCAGGCAGTCGTCGCTGCCGTGGACCAGGTTCTGCAGTTCCAGCAGCGCCAGGTCGCGGATTTCGTCGGGGAGTTGACGCAGGTCCGCGATGGCGTCCGGGTGGGCGGCGAAGGCGAAGCGGGCGCGGCTCACATCGGCCTCCGAGGGTTCGGGCGCTGGGCCGTTCCGGCCGACGGCGCGTTGCCCGTGTCGAGGCCGGCTTTCGGGACCGCGGAGGCACCCGATGACCGGGTGAGGGCGGCGCGGGTCAGCCGGGCGGCGGCCTCACCGCGGTAGTCCGGCGGCTGAGGCAGCGGACTGCTGCGGTCTTCCAGCCAGTGCCGGGCGGCGGCCTCGTCGGCGAAGGCGCCCTCGCGCATCGTGTACGTGTGGGCGTCGGCGTTCCCCTCTTCGAGGAACACACGAATCGGTGCCTGAGCGGCGCTGGAGTCACGGGTCAACGTCCACGTCTCGGACGGGGCGAAGTCCGAGGTCCAGCTGTCGAGGACCTTGTAACGAGAGCCTGACTCCCGGATCTGCCGTTCGACCCAGAGGGTGAGATCGTCGGCGGGCTTCAGGAAGTCCCCCTTGGCCTGGGCGATCCGCTCGGGCGGGCAGCCATGCTCGATCAGCCAGTTCTGGGCGAACGCCAGGCTGGCGTGGTTCGCGGCCTCGAAGGTGAACGTGCGCTCGCGTAGGTCCCGCGTGATCTTGATGGCAACGAGCGCCGGATCACCGGGGACGCCCCAGGTCATCGACCTGTCGTGGGCGACGAGGTAGCTGTGCGTCCCCTCCGGCGTGGTGTGGTGCTCGGCCAGCACGGTCAGGTCTCCGGCCCAGACGCTGCTCTCGGCGAGTTCGGAGGCGGCGTCAGCAGGCTCGAAGTCGGAGAGGCGGAAGTCGGGTTCGGCTATCACCGGGTGGCTCCCCTCAGCTCGGGCGCCGGGGTGGCCAGCACGCGGTGGTTGGGCCGGGTCGGGCTCGTCTTGCATGCGGCGAAGGGGCCGTCAGGGGCACGGAGATGAACCAGGGCCTGGTCGAGGTGGTCGCGGTGCCACGTCGAGGGACCGGAAAGGCCGGCCTCGGCGTCGGTGAGCTGCTGCCACGCGAGCCAGAGCGCGTGCAGCCGGGCAACGGCCTCGGGGTGCTCGTGCCACCGGTCGCACCACGGCCGGGTGGTGCTGATCTCCCGTCCGTAGACGGGCAGGAACAGGTAGTTCACCCAGTCGCTGAGCGCGGCCAGCTCGACGGCGTACGCCTCGCCGCCCAGGGCGAGGATGAACACCGAGGCCGGGGCGTCGGCCTTGTCGGCGCCGGCAGCGCCTGCCGCGGAGGTGTCCGCGGTGGGCTGAGGGGTGGAGACGGGCTCGGAGCCGAGGCGGTCCAGGATGACGCCGTGTTGGCGTACCTCCGCCATGGTCTTGGCGAGGGTGCTGGCGAGATCGTCGAGGTCGCCGTCGGGAACGCGGAACGGCTCGGGCTCGGGGGTGGCCTTGCTGGGGTCGGACATGGCGGATCCAAGGGAGTGAGCGAGCAGGGCGGGGGCGAGGTGCGGCGCGCTCTTCTGGAGGTCACGGTGGTGCTCCCTTCGCAGGTCGGCATGGGTAGCAGGATGCGGAGATTCCGCGATTTGGCGCGGCCGGGGAAACCGGGTAAGGGGGCGCTACGGGGCGGTGCAGTGGGGACAGCCCGGGAAGGGAGGTGCCAGCAACTGCACGGCTCGGGTGGCCTGTTGGGGGACCACGCCGTTGCCGAGTGCGGTGAGCTGAGCTGGTCGGCCGAGTCCTAGGGTGGCGGTCACCCAGCCGGGGGCCAGGCCCTGCATCCACTCCACGAAGTCGGCGCGCAGGCGTCCGGCGGCGTCGGTGGGCGGTGGCGCGGGGCGGGTGAGGTTCTCCCATCGGGCGATGGCGGAGGCGTACGCTCCCCATCGCCCGTCGGTCCCTCCGCCTCCGGGGCCGCCTCCGCCCACAGCGGCAGGACCACCGCCGGTAGGGGCGGGCGCCAGCCCTTGCCCGGACGGCGGCCCGGGGTGCCGGTGTCGCTCGCCCTCGGGGTGGGCAGCAGCGATGCTGCCGCGCTCGGCAGCGTCATGTCCCCGTTGCCGTGCCGCTGGTTCGGCGAGCCCTTGGTCCCGTCCGACGCCTTCGGCGTGGGCAGCAGCCACTCCACCTCGTCGGCCAGGTTCGGGCCGTGGCCGCCGCTCTTCCTCTTCGAGGGATGCTGGGAGCCGCCGTTCTTGCCGATGTTGCTCGTCGGGGTCTTGAGCAGGGTGCTCGGCGGGCCAAGCGGCGAGGAAGGTGCGCTCGCGACGATGGGGGGCTCCGACGTCGGAGGCACGAAGCACGAGCCACCTCGCGTCGTACCGGATATCGGCCAGGGAGCCGAGTACGGCACCAAGTGCCCGCACAGGAGGCTGGGTTGGGTCGTCTCCCAGACACCACGGGCAGAATTCCACGTCGCCAGGGGAACCGGCGGGCGAGGTGAGGAGACCTCGGACATTCTCGATCACCACCAAGCAGGGGCGGAGGGCCTCGACCGCACGGGCGACGTGCAGCCACAGCCCCGAGCGGGTGTGGGGGTTGAGTCCGGCCCGGCGGCCGGCGACGGAGACGTCTTTGACAAGGGAAGCCAGCCGTCAGGACACACACCCGAGGCACATCGGCCCAGTTGACGGCGGTGATGTCCTGCAGATTGGGCACGCCGGGCCAGTGCCGGGCCAGGATGCGCGCGGCGTCGGGGTTGATCTCGGCATGCCAGGCCACGGAGCCGCCGAGCGCGGTCTGGACCCCGAGGTCCAGACCGCCGTAACCCGAGCAGAGCGAGCCGATCAACGGCATTCGCGCGGTGGTGGGTTCCATGTCACCGGCCACGTGCGACTCGGTCCGAGGGGGCCGCCGGGGCCGTGGTGAAGTTGGGCGGCGGCGAACCCGGAGAACGCGCGGTGGTCGCGGACCGGCTGCGGGCAGCCTGGAGCCGCGCGGGCGGGGGAGAGACCGTTGCCGATGCGGCGTACAGGGAATTGGCCCCGTCGTGCAGTGCCGCGCCGGCGGTGGCGAGTGCTTCGTCCATCACCCGTACTGCTGCCTCCTGGGCATCCCTGGCGTCGGGCTGGTCGCGCAGACTCTCGGTCTGGTCCAGGAAGGCGAGTTGGTGGGCCACCGCTCCCAGGGCGGAAGCCGCTTCGCCTGCGGGCTCTACGGCGGCGGCGAAGTTGGTGATCACGCGAGCGGTGTGGGGCGCCTGGTTTTGGTCGGCGGCGCGGAAGAGGACCTCGTCGCCCAGATCGGTGACCAGCTTTCCTAGTTCGGAGATCTGACGTGCGACGGCGACGACGTCGGGTGAGCGGTGGGGGTCTCCCGGCAGCTTGCAGCGCTGGGCGTCGAAGGCGGAGGCCGTGGCGCGCAGGGCCAGGGCGTCGGAGAGTGGGGTGTTGTCCACGGGGCGTTCCAAGGTGGGGACGGTCGGATGGGCTGGGTTGGTTGGTGAGCGGGTGGGGGCGGAGGACGGCTCAGCCGTGGGTACGCGAGGGCGGTCGTGCGGCTGATGATGTGGAGGCAGGGCCTGGGCATTCCGAGGGCCGTGCGGCCGGTCGCGCTGTACTGCGGGCGAGAGCGGCGTGGACCTGCGCGGTCGGGGGCCCGTCGGTCGGTGGCGCCGGAGCGGGGTGGCCGTTCGCGGCTTGCCAGCGGGCACGCACTTCGTCGAGCGGCCCGAGCGCGTGCAGGGCGTGGCTGATGAGCCGTCCAGGGGCCAGGGTCTCGTTCTCGGCCAGGGCGCGGATGGCGCGGGCGGAGGCGGCGGCCGTACGGGCGACGGAGGAACGCATGATCTGCTCGCCGAGCCACTCGGCGCTGCCGGGGCCGACGCCGTCGTAGATGGCGGTGAGCTGTTCGGTGGTCAGCGTGCCGTCGGCGAGCAGACCGCGCCGCTGGGCTTCCCACAGCACGGTGATCCGGTCGATGGGTTCGCCGCGGTGGTGCAGCGCTCCCAGGCAGCGGTAGAGCTGGCCGTGGGCGGGGTCGGCGAAGTCGCCGGGTCGCAGCCAGTCGACGACTTCGTCCATCGCCTTCGGCCGCTCGGCCAGGACCGCCAGCAGGATCTGCTCGTCCTCGGCGACCTGTTCCGCTCGTACCGACGGCGGCGCGACGGGAGCTGTGGGCGGCGGTGTCGCCGGGGCGGCCGGGCGCGGTTCGGACCCCCAGCGGCGCGCTAGGTCTTCGAGCACCCCGGCCAGGACGTCTGCATGGTGCAGCGCTCCTTCCACCTCACCTTGGAGGGCGTCGGCGCGGGCTGCCTGGTGAAGGCGGATCGCGTGCGCGGTCACGCTGCGGTGGATAGCTCCCTCCAGCACCATCCGGCCGTACACCGGGGCGTGCTCGGGCCGCGGGCAGGCCGAGATCAGGGTGTGGGGATACACCACGGTCAGCCCCCGGACATGGTTGCCGGCCTCCGCGACGGCGCCCGTCACCCAGGACAGCGGCACGCGTCCTCCGGTCGCCACGGCGGGATGGTTCTCGGTCCGGAGCTTGCGCAAGGCGGCGAACAGCGCCTGGTGGATGGGCCGGTAGAAGTGATCGGGCGCGAGCCAGTCCAGGTGCGCGAGCTGGCCGGGGTCGAGCAGCACCGCGCCGAGCACCGCCTGCTCGGCGCTCAGCAGCGGGTTCATCGCCGCCGCCCGGGGCGGGGAGTCGGCGGGTCGTCCTGCTGCGAGTGGAGATCGGCGACGGCCTGGTCGGCGACGGTCATCGCGTCGGCGAAGCGGTCCAGCTCGCTGGTGAACGTCGGGTCTGTGGCGAGGATCGATTCGGAACCGGTGACGAGCCACCACTGGCCACCGCGTCGGACGACCGGTGACTGGGCGAGGCGTTCGGAACGCGTCGGATGAGGGGACGGAGTGCGCGAGGACACGAGGGGACTCCTGAGCAGGTAGAGGGGAGGGACAGGCCGTGAGGTCGACGTCGGCCCGGACGGGGGTGCCGGAGCGGAAGGACCAGGCGGGAAGCCGTTCGGATGGCCGTTCTCCGGTTCGGCGTCCGCGAGCGCGTCGAAGATGTCGCCCTGACATTCAGACCACGCGTGGGCGGTGACCCGGTCGATCGGTGCCCGGTCCAGAGGCCGGCGACTGCGATGCGGATACGCCTGGCCGAGCAGCGGCGTGCCCTCCGTCAGCAGCGACGGCCGCGGTCGAGGGCCGTCTGCGCGGACGCCGGGAGGGACGACGCGGTGGGCGGTGGGGTGTGCGGTGCGGGGCGGTGGGGTGTCGTGGTGCGTGTGGTTGCGGCCCGGACTCGTGGGGAGGTGTCGTCGGTGTGCCGGAGGGCGTCGGCGGTGTCGGTGAAGCGGCGCCAGGCGTAGTCGGAGCGGTCCGCGGTCCAGGCCGGGGCTCGGGCGATGAGGGCTTCGGCGAGGGCGGCGACGTCGTTCTCGGGTGCGGTGCCGCTTGCGAGGAGGGGGCCGGCGGGGGACCACAGGTCGATGCGCCATTCGTCGCCGAGCCGGACGGCGGTGACGAAGCCGTCGTCGGGTGCCGGCTGGTAGGTCCACATGTGGGCGTGGACTGTCCAGCCGGGTCCGGCGAAGGCGGGTGGGGCGGGCTCGGGCAGCGGTTCGGGTGTGCCGACCTCGAACAGGTCGAGCAGCGGTCCGTCGTTGAGAGCCGCGTCCATGAGCCGCAGCGCGTCGTCCGTGGAGACGTCCCGGCGTCCCTTGAGCGCGGCGAGGACGGTGCGCAGGGCGCTGAGGTGTTCCCGGGCGTCGCCGGGGTCGAGCCGGTCCTCGGCGGGCCCGTCCTGGCGTAGCCAGTGCCGCACCGACGCCGCCTGGGACCGCAGCGATTCGATGTCCCCGGCGGAAAGCCGTTCCGGCAGGTGCTCGACGCGGTGTACCAACTGCCAGTACGGCTTGAGGTGTTCGTTGACGACGTGGCGGGCGATGCGGTCGATCTGGGGGCGGAAGCCGGCCACGGCCCCGGCGCGGACCTGGTCGTCGTGGTGGCGTAGATCGGTGAGCAGGCGCATGTAGGCGTCGTGGGTGTCGATCCGGTCGCGGACGACGGACTCGTAGGCCCGGTTGAGGAGTTCCAGATCCGACAGTTCCCGCGCTCCGGACTCGGGGTGGTGGGCTGCTTCACGCCGCAGGGCGGCGACGCGTTCGGCGGCGGGGACGTCCCAGACCCCGCTCATGCCGCACGCCCGAAGCCGGAGTTGTTCGCCTTCGCGAGTGCGCGGTCGGTGATGGTGGCCGTGGCGGCGGCGGCGGCAGGCGCGATGGTCTTCGCCGACGGCTCCTTGTACCAGGGCTTGAGGTCGAGCAGCGCGATGCGCAGGCCGGTGGCCAGGAGGAGTGCCTTGCCCTTGGGCAGCGCACGGATCGCGTCGGGGGCGAGGATCCGCTCGGTGCGCATGGACACGGACGTCGACTTGCCGCTGTCGGAGTGGGAGACGGAGACGGTCCGTACCTCGTGCTCCCCGATCGCGCGGCTCAACTTGTCGGCGAAGTCGATGTCGTCGATGCCGGAGCCGACGATCTTGACCGTGGCGGCGCTCCACAGTGCGTCCATGCCGGCCTCGCCCCAGCACCGCTGGCCCTGCCGGTAGGACTGCAGGATGGTCATCGGGATCACGCCCCGCGAGCCCAAGTGGCTGTACAGGTCGGGGAGATCGGAGATCTTGCACACGTTAGCGGCCTCGTCGAGGACGCACAGGGCAGGCGGGTCGAGCCGCCCGCCGGAGCGCTCGGCGACGACCACGGCCGCGCGCATCACCGCGTCGGCCGCCGCCGCGATGATCGCCGATGCCGAGCCGCCGCCGTCCTTGCTGAGCAGGTACAACGTGTCGCGGGAAGTGGCGAACGCGGAGGGCTTGAACTCGGGAAGGCGCTTGTCGGGGGTGACCCAGGCGGCGATGTCCGGGTCGAGCAGGCAGCTCGCGTACTGCCGCGCTGTCTCGTAGATGCCGTCCCGCGTTTCCGTGGCCCCGCTGACGGTGCCCTGGAGCTGGGCGGCGACCGCCTCGTGGCCGGCGTCGGTGAGCAGGTCCACCGGCGTGCGGTCGGCGGGGGAGGCGAGCCAGGCCAGGACGTCGGTGATCGGGCGCCGATGGCTCGCGGCGGCCAGGAACAGCGCGCCCAGCGTGTTGCTCGCGGCGGTGGACCAGAAGTCGGCACCGCTGGACTCGTCGACGCTGGCGGCGACGAAGTGCCGGGCCAAACGTTTCGCCCCGGCCAGGTCGCGGGCGTCGGCCAGGATGTCCCACCACATCTCGCGCGGGTGGTGGGCGATCTGCTGCGGGTCGAGCGTCCAGATCGTGCCGACCTCGGCGCGGGCGTCCACTGTCGCGGTGAAGGCGTCGTTCGCCGCTTTGTTCGAGGTCAGCAGTACCGGGCCGGGAGCGGCGAGGATCGCGGGGATCGCCAGCCCGGACGTCTTGCCGGAGCGCGGGGCCATGATCGCGACGATCACGTCCTCCCAGGAGGCGCGGACCTCGGCCCGGCCCGGGGAGTGTGTGCCGAGGAGGATCCCGCGGTCCGCAGGAGCGACGTCCTTCGGTTTGAGGCCGGACAGGCTCGGCCGCAGGCTCTTCGCCTTGGCGGCGATCTCCTTGTTCATCAGAGGGGCGAGATCCCGCCTGCGGGCGAGGCCGTTCCTCGCACCGCCGCGCAGCCGCAGCCACACCAGCAGACCGGTGACGGTGAGGCAGACGGAGAGCAGCCCGGGGACGAGCCGCGCGCCGACCAGCAGAGCGGCGGGGCTCAGATGCGGCCACAGCACGGCGGGGTGCAACAGCGCGTTGGTGGCCTCGAACGGCGCCCAGGGGCCGGTGCCGACGAGAGAGTTGGTGAGGTTGCCGGTCAGCCAGGCGAGGGAACCGAAGGCGATGCCGACGCCGAGGACGCCGAACAGGAGGTAGATGAGCGCGTCGGAGCCGGTGGTGGTCGAGGGCGCGCTGGTACGTGGTGCGGACATGGCGGGTCCAAGGAGGGAGAGCGGACAGGGCGAGGCGGGGCGCGCGGCGCTCTTCTGGTGGTCATCGGGCAGCTCCTGTTCAGGGATGGGGGCGACAGCCGAGTCAGGCCGAGGTCATCGGGATCGCGGCAACCGGGGTGGCGGGGCGCTGGCAGATGGTTCGGACGTCGCGCCGACGGAGGGCGCGGTCCGCTGAGTGCCGGCGTGCGGGGAGGAGGCGCCGGCGGCTCGGCATCGGTCCGCTTCCGGGTTCTGGGTGGCGGGCAGCTCGTTGTCCGCGACCGCGTCGTTGCCGAGGACATCGCTGAGCGGCTCCCTGGTCCGCAGTGCGGCCACCTCGTCGCGGTACTTGGGGTCGCTGAGTTGCACAGGGCACGCGGCGATCTTGTCCCCGGCGACCTCCAGCTCCTCCCGGACGTCCCGCAGCATGCGGGTGGCGGCGACCAGCCGGGTCCACGTCTCGAAGGTCGGATTGTCGTGCGGGTTCTCGAAGGTCAGCCGGGCTCGGGTCCAGTCGGCCGCTGCGGCCACGAGTTCGGTCAGCTGGGGGAGGGCCCCGAGCGCTCCGTTGACCTCCTCGATGATTCGGGCGACCTCATGGGGAGTCGCTGTCTCCGTGAGCCGGGCTGTCATCCCAGGGACGGGGTACGGATCGGCCGACGGGTGGGGCAGGCGTCGCGCCTGCAGGGACGCGTCGGGGCCGGACGCCTTGTGGCCGTAGGCAAGCCGGATGTTGTGCTGCATCGCGACGCCTACGGCGTCGCCGATGCTCGGATAGAACTCGGGCACTGTTCCTCCTTGGGCGCGGTGCGTGGGTCGGTGCCGGGTGGGTTGGACAGACCCCTCGGACCTTGGCCGGTCTAACGGGTCCGAGGGCTTGTGACCTGCGGCGCACCTACGGCTGTACCGACCTCCGGCGACGGAGTTCCAAGCGCCGAAGACGCCTTGGCCCTGTCCGCCGCGGGCGACGTGGCGAGAGCCGCGCTTCGTGCGTCGGGCGGGGCTGGGGACCGTGTCCGCGCCCCGGCGTGGTCCTGCCGCGAGCCGCTGACACGGTGCAGTTCGCGTCCCGCTCCGACGAGTTCAGATTGCGCCGCGCTGACGAACTCCGCAGCGAAGCCGAACCGGTCGGCGAGCGCGTACGCCTCGTCGTCGAGGTCGGTGATCTGTTCGCCTGCCGTCTCCAGAGCTTCCCGGAGGCGTTCCAGGACTCCGTGCTCGGGATGAAGGAGGTGACCGACCGCCTGGGCAAGGTCGGCACCGTTCTCGGCAGCCCTGATCTGGTCGGTCAGCCGCAGGACTTCGGCTCCGGCGGTGTAGAGCCCGAGAGGGTTGGCCGGGCTGGTCAACCGACTCGTGTCGAGGTCGGGGTCCAGATCGACGCTGTACCGGGCGGCGCGGAGCATCTCGGCTGCGTGGGAGGCGATGGCGACGCGCTCAGCCTGCGGGGTGGTGGTCGCCAGGCGGTGGCGGCGGCCGTACCAGTCCTCGATCTGCTGGAAACCGGCGTGCTTGAGGAGGGTGGCGGACAGGTCGTCGCTGGCGCCCTTCGCCGAGACGCTGCCGCTGGGCTCTGCGCTGATGGTGATGTAGGGGGCAGGCACGTGGTTCTCCTGGGCGCGGGGTGTCGGGTGCGGGGCCGGGGGCAGGTGGCCGAGTTCGCTGGCGATGCGGTAGCACTCGGTCTGGAGACGGAAGGCGTCGCGGTAGGTGTTGTGGAGGCTGCCGTCCTCGCGGGCGAGGGTGGCCACGACGTGCACTTGCCGTGCTTGGTTGCGCACGGCGATCCACCGGCAGGCGTCCGGATCGCCCTCCGGCGCGATGCAGGTGGCCGCCACGATCCGGCGGGCCACCTCGGCCCACTGCGCGTCGGTCGGGTCGGGGCGCCGGGGATCGGAGCGGACCGAGCAGACCCACACCGGCCGCTCGGGAGCTCGGGTCCCGAGGCGCTCGACGGGTGCGTCGAGGGCGTGGGCCAGGTACGTCGGCGCGTCGGTCTGGGCGAGCATCTCGATCGGGGCACCGTGGCCATCCCCCGCGATCAGGCGGGGGTTGGTGTGGTTGCCGCGCTCGCCTGGCCCGTACAGGTACTCAAGGAGGCCGGCGGTATGGCTGGCACGCTGCAGGTGGGCGATCACGGCGTCTACCTCGAAGGGGAGTGGTGAACGGGAGCCGGGTGGTCGGGCCGTCGGGGAGAGAGGATCCGCGGAATCCGCGATTTGGCCCGGCCGTAGATGGGTGGTAGACGCCTGGTCACTGCGGCTCCTCGAGGCCCCGGTCGTAGGCGGAGTCAGCGCAGGTGGAGCGCGCGAAGTACGCGTCGTTGTGCAGCTGGGCCCAGCAGCCGTCCCGGTGGATGACGGTGGCGACGATGTCGAGTCCGTGGGCTTGGTTGCGCAGGGCGGCCCACCGGCAGGCGGCCGGGGCGTCGTCCGGCTCGATGCCGGTGGCGTCGAGGACCTTGCGCGTCAACTCGAACTAATGAGCGACTCTGTCGGGGATCTTGGAAATGCTGAGGTCAGCTGCCCAGGGTTCGCCAGGACTTCAGCCGGGGTAACTCGCGCTGGTCGAGGTAGTTCAACGTGCGCAGTCAGAGGCGGGACTTGCTCACCGGAACGGGAGCGAAGGGACAACGGGCACCTCGACAACTGCGTCGGTCGGCGGAATTACCCGAGCATGCCCGTTGACCATGCTGCCGCACCGGGAAGCTCCAAGATCCCCGACAGCAACTCAGCGCGGCTTCGCCGTGCGCCGGGGGCACAGTAAATGGGTCGGCGTGCGCCGCGCGCGGTCCTGACCGCCCTGTTCCAGGGCC
>NZ_JBEOWF010000060.1:0-68426 GCF_040295925.1 Streptomyces sp. NPDC002588 | reverse complement strand
TGCTGGAGGCCCACAGCATGAACTTCGACGCGGCGTCCGCGTTCTTGGTGGTCTTGGGCATGGCCCACGCCCAGGCCCACAGCCAGCCGCTGCTCTTGGTCTCGACGGTCGGCGCGTAGGCGTAGCCCACGTGTCCGGCGATCTTGCTGGAGGCCGGGTCCTCCAGCGACCCGGCCGCGCTCGTCGCGTCGTACCACATCGCGACCTTCTTCTGGCTCAGCGCGTTCAGGCACTCGGTGAACCCGGCCTGCGGCGCACCCGACTCACCGTGCTTCTTGACCAGGTCGACGTAGAAGTTCGTCGCCTTCTTGAACGCCGGGCTGTTGACCTGGGCCTTCCAGTCCTTGGTGAACCAGGTGCCGCCGAAGGTGTTGACCACACTCGTCAGCGGCGCCCCGAGCTCACCCCAGCCGGCCAGACCCCGCAGACAGATGCCCTTCATCCCGGGCTCGGCACCGTCGACCTTGGCCGCGATGTCGGCGATCTGCTGCCAGGTCGGGTGCTCGGGCACCGTGATGCCCTTCGCCGTCATGACGTCCTTGTTGTACATGAGCATCGAGGACTCGCCGTAGAACGGCATCGCGTAGAGCTTGCCGTCGGAGCCGGACAGCGACTGCACCATCGGCTTGAGCAGGTCGGCCTTGTCGAAGCCCGTGTCCTTGTCTGCGTAGGAGCCGAGCTCGTGCAGCCAGCCGTTCTTCGTCCAGATGGGCACCTCGTAGGCGCCGATCGTGGCCACGTCGTACTGGCCGGCCTGGGTGGCGATGTCCTGGGTGACCTTGTCGCGCAGCTCGTTCTCGGGAAGCACCGTGAAGTTCACCTTGATCCCGGTGTCCTTCGTGAACGTGCTCTTCGTCAGCTTCGCGATGTCCTCCATCTGCGGATTGCCGACCATCAGCACATTGATGCTCTTGCCACCACCCGAGGACCCGCCGGCTCCGGCTCCGGAACAGGCGGTGGCGAGCAGGGCGCCGGCGGCGGCGCCGGCGATGAGGACGTATCTGGTGGAACGCATGTGACGGGGGGACCTCTCGTGCGGGGTGGCTCGGGAAACGGCGTAGGGGCTCCCACGGTGGTGCCGTTGGTCGGGAGCAGCCGCTCAGCAGGGTTCGTCGGGACCTCGGCTGAGGCTCGGCTGTGGAGGGAGGGGAGGAGGTGGATGCGGCCCCTGGGGTGTGGGGCGCGGTATCGATGGCGGAATTATTAGCAGGAGACTGCGCATTTGTTAACGCATCTTGCGAGAAAACTTCTGTGAACCTATCGTCGGCACGTCTCGCGGGAGTGCGGGACGACCTCACCCCTCCGCTTCACCCCACCGCCTCGGGCCACCGCCGATCGCAGTCGACGACCAGGTCACGGGCGGAGTACCGCACACCCCCGGCCCCGGCCGTGCCGCCACCGTCATCGAGGAAACCCGCATGAGTGCCAGCCCAGACAGACCACGAACCACAGACCAGCCGGCCGTCGTCGTCGCCGGAGACGCGCTGGTGGACCTCACCCCCACCCACACGGCCGACGGCGCCGCGGCCTACCGGCCGCTCCCGGGCGGCTCCTGCCTCAACGTCGCCGCCGGTCTCGGCCGTCTGGGGGTCCCCACGGCGCTGCTCGCCCGCATCTCCGACGACCACTTCGGCGATCTGCTGCGCGCGCACCTCACGGCATCCGGCACTCGGCTCACCCATGTGCTGCCGACTTCCGATCCCACCACCCTCGCCGCCGTGCGCCTGCGCGACGACGGCTCGGCCGCCTACTCCTTCCACGCGGGCGGCGCCGCCGACCGCGGCCTGCGCCCCGAACACCTCGCCGACCTCCCGGACGGCGGCGCGCTGCCGCCGGGGACGGCGCTGCACCTCGGCTCACTGGGACTGCAGCTGGAACCCCTGGCCACGACCCTCGACGGCCTGCTGCGCCGGGAGGCGGGCCGGCGGCTGGTGTCCCTCGACCCGAATGTACGGCCCGGTCTGATCACCGACCGGGCCGCCTATCTCCGACGGTTCGCCGAGTGGGTGGCGCTCGCCGACGTGGTGAAGGCGAGCGACGATGACCTGGCCTGGCTCCACCCGGGCGAACCGTACGAGGCGGTGGCCGAGCGCTGGCTCGCGTCCGGGGCCGGGCTCGTGCTGATCACGTTCGGCGCCCGGGGTGCCTGGGCGGCCGGCCGTGAAGCCGACGTGCATGTGCCGGCCCCCTCGGTCGAGGTCGTCGACACGGTGGGAGCGGGCGACGCGTTCACTGCCGGGACGCTCGCCCACCTGTGCCACACCGGCCGGCTCAGCCGCGAAGGCATCGACGGCCTCGGCGCAGGCGGGCTCGCGCGGCTGCTGTCGTACGCCGTGGAGATCGCGGCCGACACCTGCACCCGCGCCGGCGCCCAGCCGCCCTACCGCCGCGACGGTGTGCCGGCCTCGGCGTAGCGCGGCCCGGACGTGCCGGGATGCCCGTCGATCCCGTCGATCCCTCCTGCCGTGGGCTCGCCCGGCCTCAGTCCTGAGTCCCGGGCGCGTCCAGGCGGGCCCAGACCGGTTCGAGCGCCTCCACCGCCTCCCGGTACACCTGATATGCCTCGTCGAGTACGGCGGCCCGGTCTGCGTGGGGCTCGTGCCGTCTGAGTGTGACGACTCCGGCGCGCGGGTCCGTCACGTCGCCGAGCAGGCCGACGGCGGTGGCGGCGAGCAGGGCCGCTCCCCGGGCGGCACTCTCATCCGCCTCGGTCACCACGACCGGCCGCCGCAGCGCGTCGGAGAACATCTGGCTCCACACCTCGCTGTGTGCGGCGCCGCCGGTCAGCCGGGCCGCCCCGGTGATCGGCAGCTTCGAGCAGAGCGCGTCGACGTGCCAGCGGTGATTGAGGACGACGCCTTCCATCAGGGCCCGCAGCAGGTGGCCGCGGCCGTGCCAGCCGCGCAGCCCGAGGAACGTCCCGGAGGTGGGGTGCGGGTGCGGGGAGCCGTAGACGAACGGGTGGAACAAAACCTCCGACGGACCGTCCAGGTGCGCCTCGACCTCGCGGCCGATCGCCTCGTGGATGCCGTTCCGCTGTTCGGCCGGGGTGCCCGTGACCCGCAGGAACCACTCCAGGTTCGCCACCGAAGCGGGTGAGGTGGACATGGTCATCCACTGTCCCGGGCGGACGAAGTGACGGACCTGCCAGCGCGGATCGACGACGGGACGGTCACTGATCACCTGGTTGATGCTGAACGACCCGGCGATCAGGCACAGTTCGCCCGGCGTCGTGCCGCCGATCCCGAGCGCGGCGGCGTCGACGTCATGGGCGCCCGTGACGACGGGCGTGCCCGCGGTGAGCCCGGTGAGTGCCGCGGCCTCGCGAGTGACGGTCCCGCTGACCGCGTCGCAGGCCAGTATGGGCGGCAGCAGGCCGGCGAGCCCGCCGAGGCCGTACAGGTCGAGCAGCTCCGGCGAGTAGCCGCCCCTCCGCATGTCGGTGAAGGAGGCACTGGCGTCCGTGGGATCGGTGGCCACCACGCCCGTCAGTCTCAGGCGCAGCCAGTCCTTGCAGGACAAGAACCAGCGAGCCCGCTGGAGCACCTCGGGCTCGTGGCGGGCGAGCCAGGCCAGCAGGGCGGCCGGAGAACCCGCGAAGGGGACGGTGCCCGACAGCTCCAGGGCGCGGGACCAGACCGGAGTGCCCCGCCACTCCCCCAGTACCGGTTCGGCGCGCGTGTCCATCGCCACGATCGCGGCCCGCACCGGCCATCCCCGCTCGTCGACGGCGTACAGGCCATCGCCGTGCCCGGCCAGCCCCACCGCCGCCACGGCCCGCCCCGCGTCCGGGCCCGCCTCGGCGAGACAGGCGGCGATGGCCTGGTGCGCCGTCCGCCACACGCCGCCCATGTCCCGCTCGACCCGGTGGGGCTGAGGGGTGTTCAGCGGCAGCGTGCCGCTCCCCCGCGCCACCGGTCGGCCCACGGCATCGAACAACACGGCCTTGGTCACGGTGTGTCCCGCGTCGACACCGAGCACCAGTTCACGCGCCACCGCTCACACCCGCCCCAGTTCGCGTCACCGTCATGACCCCGGTCCCGCGCCAGGTCTCCTTGTGTGCCGAAGCCGCACCGCCCACGGGATCGATCGTCCCACGTGGTGGGTCTGCACGCTTGGACGATCACCCGACCGACACCCCGGTCACTTGATGATTCAAGCTATAATAATTGACTCTTCAAGTCATCTGAGCCTACTTTTGACTTGAAGAGTCAACTCGCCGGCGCCTTCCGACCGAACAACTTCCTGGAGCAAGAAATGCGCGCAGATCCCGAGCGCCCCACCCTGGCCGTCGACGCCACCACCACCCTGCCCGCCGCCCGCGGCGGGATCGTGGTCACCTTCGACAGCTGAGCGCCCTCCCGCGCGCCGCGTCCCGATGGCGATCCGCCGCTCCACACGGCCGGCTCGTCGCCGACCGATCGCCGGGACCGACGAAGTCCAGCCCCCCCATAACCCGACAGCACGCTCGCAGCAGGCAGCGTCAGAGGACCCGACATGACCGGCACAGCCGAACGAATGCCCACGATCTATGTGTCACACGGCGCCCCACTGCTGGCCGACGACCCGATCTGGCCCGCCCAACTGGCCGCATGGTCAAGCGAGTTGCCCAAGCCGAAGGCCGTTCTGATGATCTCGGCACACTGGGAGGACGCGCCGCTCGCGATCGGCGCCACCACCACCGTCCCGCTGATCTACGACTTCTACGGCTTCCCCGAGCACTACTATCAGGTCGCCTACCCCGCGCCCGGAGCCCCGGAACTCGCGGACAGGATCCGCGGACTGCTGCACACCACGGGCGCACCGACGCAGAACTTTCCCGACCGTGGACTCGATCACGGCGCGTACGTGCCCCTGATGGAGATGTACCCCGACGCCGACGTCCCGGTTCTGCAGATCTCCCTGCCCACTCTCGACCCGCGCCGACTGCTGGACATGGGCCGCAAGCTCGCTCCGCTGCGCGACGAGGGCGTGCTCATCATGGGCAGCGGATTCTTCACCCACAATCTACGCGCCATGAACATGGAAAACCGAGTCCACTCCGCACTCGCCGAGTTCGACGCCTGGGGAAGCGAAACCCTTGGCGCCCACGACATCGACGGCCTGTTGGACTTCGAGCGCAAGGCGCCGTCGAGCCGACTCGCTCATCCGCGCAGCGACCACTTCGCCCCTCTGTTCGTCACGCTCGGCGCAGGACTCGACGAACTGGAAACCCAGCAGAGCGTCATCGAAGGTTTCTGGCTCGGCATGGCGAAACGGTCCGTCCAGATCGGCTGATCTCCGCCCTACTGATCGGGGCAGGCGTCCTCGATATTGATGGCGTTGTTGATCCGGCGGCCGATGTCCCGCAGCTGCTTCTGCTGGGCCTTGGTCAGCGGGTCGAAGACCAGGCGGCGCACCTCGGCGACATGACCGGGTGCGGCTTCGACGACCTTCTGCCGGCCTTTGTCGGTGAGGATCGCGCGGGTGTAACGCCCGTCGGCCGGATCCGGGACGCGATAGACCCACTCCCGCTGCTCCAGCCGCTTGACCACATGGGACAGCCGGGAGAGCGAGCCCTCCGCGAACAGCGCCAGTTCACTCATCCGCAGATTGTGCTCGGGCGACATGGAAAGCCCGGCCAGCACCCGGTACTCGAAATGGGTGATGCTCTCGTCCCGCTGAAGCTGCGCGTCCAACGCGGCGGGAAGCCGCATCAGCATACGGGCGAGGGCCATCCAGGCTTCGCTTTCCTCGGCGCTCAGCCAGCTGGGCTCATCGTCGCTCATGCACCCACGATAACTTGACACATCAAGTCAGCTGCGAGCCCTTCAGCATGTGCCAGAGCCGAAGGGCTCGAGCCGGAGCCCGTCGCACAGCCACGGGAGGGGGACCCGTCAGCCGATCTGTGTCCCCGTCGCCGACAGGGCCTCCGTCACCGGCTGGAAGAACGTCTCCCCGCCGGAGGTGCAGTCGCCGCTGCCGCCCGAGGTCAGGCCGACCGCGCTGCTGCCCGAGAAGAGCGAGCCGCCGCTGTCGCCGGGCTCGGCGCAGACGTCGGTCTGGATGAGACCGTTCACGACGTCGCCGTTGCCGTAGTTCACGGTGGCGTCCAGACCGGTGACCGTGCCGGAGTGGACCTGGGTGGTGGAGCCGCTGCGGGTGACCTTCATGCCCACGGTGGCCTCGGTGGCGCCGGTGATCTGCTGGGCGGAGCCGTTGTAGAGGTCGACCTCGCTGGGGTGGTCGACGTCGGCGGTGTACTTGACCAGGCCGTAGTCGTGGCCCGGGAAGCCGGAGGTCTCATTGGTGCCGATCTCGGCGCCGGAGGAGTCCGACCAGGTGGAGATGGCGTCGGTGCAGTGCCCGGCGGTCAGGAAGTACGGCTCGCCGTCCTTGACCACGTTGAAGCCGAGCGAGCAGCGCCCGCCACTGCCGGTGATCGCGTCGCCGCCGGCGATGAGGGGTTTGAACTCCCCCTTGGCTCGCTGGAGTTCCACCACCTGGCCGAGCCCGTCCACCACCTTGGTGAGTCTGGTCCAGTCCGCGCCGGAGACGGTGCGGTCGGCGGTGACGACGACCTTGTCGGTACGCGGGTCGGTCACCCAGGCGGTGCCCGGGATCGCGGCGTCCGCCTCGAGCGCACCGCGGGCACCGGCCAGTTCGGCGAGGGAGTTCTCGACGAGTCTCGCCTTGGCGCCGGCCGCCTCGACGGTCTTCGCGGCGGCCGCGTCGAGCACGTTCACGACGAGGCTCCTGCTCCGCGCGTCGTAGTAGGAGCCCGCCACGTCGGTGCCGAGGTCCTCGCCGAGCGTCGAGGAGAGCTCTCCGGCCGCGAGGGCGGAGAGGGGCGCGGGCCGGGGAGCCTTCGCGGGCTCACTGGCGTTCGCGGTCCGGAAGGTCACTCCCGCCGCGACGAGGGCGGCGATGCTCGCGCCCGCCACGGCCATCCGCCGCCCGGGTATGCGTCGGTGCTTCAACTCACGTCCTCCTGTGGGGGTCGGCCCGGACGGTTGTGGGACCGCGCAGGCCGGAAGGCTGGTCGGCGGGCCACTCTTCCGAACCGCACAGAGAGCACACAAGGTCGCCCTCGGGACGCGCACAGGGTGAACACCGCGCGGTCTCCGCGCCTTCACCCCCCCTTCGGACAGCGGTTGCCCGCACACGGCGATCGCCGTCCGGACGGCGGGGCCTACTCCTGGACCGGTTTCGTCTCCGGTGCGGAAGCCGCGACAGGGGCGGAGGGCGCGGGCACCGCGGGCAGGTTCTGCTGCGCCTTCTCCAGGAACCTCAGCAACTCCACCGGGAAGGGCAGCACCAGCGTGGAGTTCTTCTCCGCGGCGACCGCCACCACGGTCTGCAGCAGCCGCAGCTGGAGCGCGGCGGGCTGCTGCGACATCTCCTTCGCCGCCTCCGCCAGCTTCTTCGACGCCTGCAGTTCGGCGTCGGCGTTGATGACCCGGGCCCGGCGCTCACGGTCGGCCTCGGCCTGCCGGGCCATGGACCGCTTCATCGTCTCGGGCAGGGAGACGTCCTTGATCTCGACCCGGTCGATGGTGACGCCCCACTCCACGGCCGGGCTGTCGATCATCAACTCCAACCCCTGGTTGAGCTTTTCACGGTCGGAGAGCAGATCGTCCAGCTCGCTCTTGCCGATGATGGACCGCAGCGAGGTCTGTGCCATCTGCAGGACGGCGAACCGGTAGTCCTCCACCCGGACCACCGCCTCGGCCGGCGAGGTCACCTTGAAGTAGACGACGGCGTCGACGCGGACCGTCACATTGTCCCGGGTGATGCCCTCCTGGCCGGGCACCGGCATCGTGACGATCTGCATGTTGACCTTCCGCAGCCGGTCGATGCCCGGAAGGATCAGAGTGAGCCCGGGTCCGCGCACCTCGGGCCGGAGTTTCCCGAGGCGGAAGACCACGCCCCGCTCGTACTGCTTGACGACCCGCGCCGCCGCCGTCACGTACACCACCCCGGCGGACACGAGCGCGACGCCCGCCGCCACCAGCTCCTCGACCATGCCGACCCCCAAGGGTCCGAACACTCCGCGCATCACCGCCTGTACTCCGACGGTAACCCCGCCCCGCGGGCAAGGGCGAGCCCCCGCACGCCAGTTGCGCGCGGGGGCCGGCCCCTCACTCGTGGAACTCGCCGGGCGATGCCGTCAGCCGACGCTCACTCCGTAGTAGCTCAGCGCCTCGGTGACCGGCTGGAAGAAGGTCGTGCCACCGGAGGTGCAGTCGCCGCTGCCGCCGGAGGTCAGACCGTAGGCCACGGTGCCCGAGTACAGGGGGCCACCGCTGTCGCCGCCCTCGGCGCAGACCGTGGTCTGGATCATGCCGTAGACGATGTCACCGCTGCCGTAGTTGACGGTGGCGTTCAGGGCGGTGACCCGGCCGCTGTGGGTGCCCGTGGTGGAACCGCGGCGGTAGACCGTGGTGCCCACGCTCGGGGTGGCCGCGCTGGAGATCGTCTGGGAGCCGACCGTGCTCGGGTGGGCGACCGAGGTGTTGGTGTACCGCACCAGCGCGAAGTCGTTGGTCGGGAAGCTGTAGCTGACGTTCGTGCCCAGCGTCGAGCTCTGGCCCGAGTTGGAGTACCAGGTGGAGGCGACCTCACCGCAGTGACCGGCGGTCAGGAAGTAGTAGGTGCTCCCGCTGTGCACGTTGAAGCCGAGCGAGCAGCGGTAGCCGCCGCCGTAGATGGCGTCGCCGCCGGTGATCAGCTTCTTGAACTGGCCAGGCGTGTGCTTGATCGTGAGCGCGCCGGCGTTGCTGCCCGCCTGCTCCTTGATCTTCGCGATCTCGGCCTGCGACACCGTGTTGTCGACGGTGACGACGAGCCGGTTGGTGTTGCTGTCGACGGCCCAGGCGGTGCCCGGGACGTCGGCCTTGAGCACCGAACTGCCGGCGCTCTTGAGCTGGGCGGTGCTGAAGGTCGCGGTGTCGGCCGCGCTCGCGTTGGGGATCGCTACGGCGGCCGCGGCAACGAGGCCGGTGGTGACGGCGATCAGCCGGCTTCGTCTCGAGATGCCGCGCGTGGTGGGGGTGTTGCGCCTGATCCTCACGTTTCGTTCCCTCCCAGGGGAATTCGGGGGCCCGTCGAGTGGGGTCGGGGCCCGTGAGGCGCAGCCAGGACCGATATTCGCCCGGATTCCGGACTCGTCGTGACCCTGACAAGCGCTGTGGGGGAGTATTCGGCCGAACGGACGGTCGGCGCAAGGGCGCCTTTCGGCCGCAGATCATGGGCGGGCCGCGGGAGTTGAGCCGCGTGTGTTCTCCCGTGGCGGGAGGGCAGGAAGGTGCGTCTCGGCGAAGGCGTGGAGAGGCGGGAGGACCGGCCGAAAGCCACGGTCGCACGTCCGTCCGCGTCGGGTGCGCGGGCGTGCGGGAGGCCGGCCGGCGCTCAGCGAGCTGCCCGCGCCGGCGAGCCACCCCGTCCGCTTCGGCCACCCGGCGCCTGGATGTCCGGAAGTCGACCGTCCGGAACGTCCTCCGGACGGCCGTTCAGAAGCGGCCCTCGGTGCACTGGCCCGCGGAACGTGCCGGGCCGAGGTGCTCGCGCGGCGTGCTGCCCGGGTAGAAGGTGCGGAACACGAAGTCCAGTCCGCCGCGCTCGGTGAGCCGGGCCGACTCGACGTAGGAGCCGGCGTCGTACACCCCGGGCCGGTCGAGGGCGACGGCGAGATGCGGCAGCCCCCGGCCGCGCGAGGAGGTCATGGAGGAGAACCCCGTTCCATGGATGCCGCCGGCCCTATCCGACGGCATCGGCGCCCAGATCCCGCAGGAACACCAGCGCGGCCCGTGCGGTGGCGTCGTTCTGCCGGAACGCGGGCCCGCCGGTCCGGGGCCGGGTGAAGGCGCCGGGGGTACGGCCGTCGGTGTGCGGGCCGAGGGCGAAGCGCCGTGGGTGCGGCCGGCCGGCGCGGTCCAGGACCCGCCCGTCGGCCCGGTCCACCCGCAGCAGCCCGTCGGCCGTCTCCCCGGCGCCTTCGGAGTGCAGCCCGCGCAGGAGCGGATCGAGGGCGCGGCGCAGCGTCGGCTCGGGCAGCCGCGCCTCGACAAGGGCCCGCGCAGCCACGGAGAACCCGGGCACGGTCGGGCTGGACGCCCGGAACACCCCGTCCTCGGCCCGTACGGCCATGTCGGCGCCGACGAACTTCAGCACCCCGGCCCGGGACAGCGCGAGCAGTTGCTTCAGCCTCGGCCCGGGCGGCCCGGAGGCCAGATAACTGAAGAACCCGTGCCACCGGCTTCCGATGTCCCCGAGCCGCACCAGCTGTCCGTAGACCGACAGCAGCCCGAGGAAGACGGACAGGTCCGCGCTGTCCGACGGATCGTGACGACGGCTCAGGTCGTCCTCGACATACCGCCGCAGCCCGTCCTGGAACTCCTCGTGCGAGGCGTACCGCACCCCGTCCAGCGGCCGGTCGAGCGCGGCGAGGTCGAGCCGGTCGCGCGGATCGGGCACGGCGGACGCGACGAGAGCGTCCAGTTCGACCGCGCCGCCGACGGCCGCGTACTTCTCCTCGAAGTCGGCCCAGGCCATCGCGGTCCGCTCGGGATGGACCGCGAACAGCCGGTGGTAGTGGGCGAAGCCCAGTTCCTTCTCCACCAGCGGCCACACGTCCCGCCGGAAGTCGAAGCCCTCGGGTCTCGCGAGCAGCGCGTCGGTCTCGGCGGGCCCGAGGAACCGGGGCAGCGGCGGCCGGTCCCCCGTCCAGTCGTAGCCGATCTTCGCGTGGTACGGCACTCCGCGCCGTGAACCGACGTACAGCACCGGCTCCCGCCCCGAGGGCAAATACGTGTCCCCCTGGTACCGTCCCCCGCGCCCCTCGGTGAGGAGCACCATCAGGTCGACGAAGGCGAGACCGAAGCCGCGCACCAGGACGGGTTCGCCGGGCCGCAGCGCGGACAGGTCGCTGTCGGCGGTGAAGTCGGGCGGCAGGTGGATCAGCCCGTGGTCCCGGGCATACGCGGCCAACCCGTGCTGCTCGTCGTCGAGTTCGGCGTCGAGGTGACCGAGGGTCAGGACGACGAGGTCGGCGGGGAGCGGCTGGGCGCGGCCCTCGAGCCAGACCTGCTGGCGCCCCTCGCGCGGTCCGCTCACCCGCAGCGCGCGCCGGGGATGGTGGTGGACGGCGATCTCCCGCGGCAGGGCGGCCACGGCCTGCTCGTGCACCCAGCGCAGATAGGAGCCCTGGAGCTGCCGGTCGGCGAAGAGCCGCCCTTCGACGCCGGCCCACTCGTGCAGCGTGGGCCCGGGCCGCACCGGTCCCGCCATCTCCACCGTCTCGTCGGTGAACATGGTGACGTCCTCGGCGTGCGAGTTCATCCACAGCAACGGGGACTGCGCGGCCCGCCAGATGCGTCCGGCGCCCGGCGGATGCGGGTCCACCAGATGGATGTCGAGTCCCGAACCGGCGTACAGCTCCGGGGCGTTGGCGGCGATGCGCTCGATGAGGCCGGTCCCCCGCGGTCCGGCCCCGACGATCACAAGGGAGTGTCTCGCCGGATGAGCCGCTGGGGTGGTGGGAAGGGGATCGGAAGGCATGCGAAAGCTCCGTGACATGGGAGTCCCTCCCGCTCGAGCGAAGTCGAGAGTGGGGGAAGGTCGAACACGGTTGAATGCCTTCACACGGCGGACATACGGCAGGAGGCGCCGCAGGAGGTACGGCCGAGCCCCTCAGCAGGGCCGTTCAGCGAGAGTACGCGGGTGATTCCCCGCACTGTCAAGGGTGTCCGGACTGTGAGCCGTACGTCTCATCTCGGTTGACGCCGAACCGGGGACCTGTTCCACTTGGCCCATGCATCCGCAGCAGTGGCTGGTCAAGCGCTCCCACATCGACTTCGGTCGAGTGTGGTCCTGTTCCTGTTGAGCCGACCCACTGCCTGCCGTTCCCCTTTCCACTCCCCCGCCTTCACACGCGCACCCTCCCCTCACCCCGCGCCACCACCGCCCGGGGTCCGGGCACGTCCCGAACCCCGATCACCCGGTCCATCAAGGCACCCAGCACATCCCGCACGGACCCTCGGTCCCGGGCGTCGCACTCCAGCACGGGCACATCCGTGCTGAGCCCCAACGCCTCACGGACCTCGTCGAGTTCGACCCGCTCGGCCCCGTCGAAGCGGTTCACCGCGAGCACGAACGGCGCTCGGCGCGCCTCGAAGTAGTCGACCGCGGGGAAGCACTCCGTGATCCGCCGGGTGTCCGCGAGGACCACCGTGCCCAACGCGCCCTCCACCAGGTCGTCCCACAGGAACGAGAAACGGTTCTGCCCGGGTGTGCCGAACAAGTACAGCGCGATGGACGCGTCGAGCGTGATGCGTCCGAAGTCGAGCGCGACGGTGGTCGTCGTCTTGGACTCCACGCCCTCCAGCGAGTCGACCCCCACCGACACCTGGGTGATCGCCGCCTCCGTGTCGAGCGGCTCGATCTCCGAGACGGCGCCGATGAAGGTGGTCTTGCCGACTCCGAGCCCCCCGCTCACCACGATCTTCACGGCGAGCGGAACGGTGTGGTCAGAGCTCCCGGGCATGGTTCTGGTCCTTTCGGGCACCGGGTGCGGGGGCTCCCGGGTTGCCCAGAGATACGGCCCGGAGAGGCCAACTACTCACCGTGACGCCCCTCACAGAGCGCGACGCGGCGGTAGGGTGACGCTGCGTCAGCAAGAACAGTCGCAGCACCCGCAGCATTCACAGCAGTCGCACCCGTCGCAGCAGCAGTCGCAGCCGTCGCAGTTGCAGCCGTCGATGCACCAGCCTTCCCGCTTCTTGCGCGACCAGGGCCCTTCGAACTCGTCGGCGCAGCACGCCTTGCAGGTGCAGCACAGACCGAGCGCGACCGCGCACCCCGCCCAGAAGCCCCGCTTGTCCGGGCGCGGCGGCTCACCGCCGAAGGGGTTGCCGTACGGATTGCCGGGCGCGTTCGGGTCCGCCGGGCCCTGTGGGGCGTACGGTCCGGTCGGCGGCCCGAAGGCGCCCTCCGCCGCGTGCGCGTGCCCGCACGGCTGTGTGCCGAACGCCCGGTCCACCGACCGCCCCAGCTCGTGGGCGAGCAGCAGGTGCGCCAGCTTCCCGTCGTCGAACTCCACGTCCTCGAGCGCCAGCCGGATGCCGTGCAGTGCGTCGTCGGCGAGCCGCCGGGCCTCGGTGAGCGGGGTCCGGGTGGCCGTCAGCGGGTTCCACGCGCCGGACGCGGCGTCGGCCGCCTGGTCCTCGACGGCGTCCAGCAGATGCGCTAGGCGCCCGAACAGGCGCCCGGCCTCGGCGAGCGGTGCGGCGTTGCCGGGCCGGCCCGCCAGGACCGCGGTGTGCGCGAACGCGGCGGCGGTGGCGGTCTCGGTCGGTTCGGTGACGGTCAGCAGCGAGGTGCCCGGTCCGGCGAGCGCCTCGATCCCGACCTGCCGGTCCACTGCGTCCACCAGCACCGCCGTGTCGAAGCCGACCGCGGCCCCGCTCCGCTCCCCCGCCTTCCCCCAGCCGCGCGCGACCCGGCGGGCGGCGACGGCGACCGGCCGCCGCGCCAGCAGTCCGTCGCCGTCGGCGACATGGTCGTGCACCTTGGCCGAGGCCAGCACCAGCGAGACGGCCGCCGCGAGCCGGGCACCCTCCCCCTGGGCGACGGAGGCGGTACGCATCCCGCGGAGCGGGCAGGGTCCCGCCGTGCGCCGGCCTCCGGTGGCGAGCCCCGCCTGAGCCTCCGTCAGAACCGAGATGAGCAGGCCGTCGTAGTTGGTGACGACCCGCGCGAACTGGCCGTGGTCGCCGCGCAGCGCGAGGCACAGCCCGCACAGGTGCGCCATCCACTGGGTCTTGAGCCGCTCACCGAGCCGGTGACTGCACGGCCTGACGATTCCGAACATGACGACCCCCGTAGTCAGTAGTCCGCGTTCCGTATCCGCGTCCTGTGTCCGCGTTTCCGTGTCCGAGTGTGCGTGTCCGCGTTTCCGTGTCCGAAAAACGTTGAGCTGCCGCATGGTATCGGCCGATAATCGCCGTTGAACGCTCCGGCCTGTTCACCCGTACGCACTGTGTATCACCCGTACGGCGCGAACAGTCATATTTCACTCTCAGTCAGCAGCCGTGCACGGTAGGACCCTTGGGAGACGCGGGCTCTCGACGGATTCGCTGTGCACCAGTACCGTCACAAACCCCCCGCGCGGCGTCTATCCACTTGGCGCGACATCCGCATCATGGTCGACCATGGGAATGCGGAAGGACGTAAAGACCGCTGTGAGAGGAGGCGTCCATGGGATCGGTGCGCAAGGCGAGTGCCTGGCTTGGCCTCGTCGACGACAACGATGACGAGCGTTACTACGACGACGACTACTCCGAGGGGACCGACTCGCAGGACGCCTGGGTCACCGACCCGCGCGTGCAGGTCGCTTCGGACACGGCCGAGGAGAAGGGCCGCCGGATCGGCACGGTCACCCCGGACAGCTTCCGGGACGCGCGGCTGATCGGCGAGCTGTTCCGCGAGGGCGTGCCGGTCATCGTGAACCTCACGGCCATGGAGGCCGGCGACGCCAAGCGCGTGGTCGACTTCGCGGCCGGGCTGATCTTCGGCCTGCGTGGTTCGATCGAGCGGGTCTCCACCCGCGTGTTCCTGCTGACCCCGTCCAACACGGAGATCGTGAACGGCGATCCGGCCACGCACCGGACGGACGGTTTCTTCAACCAGAGCTGAGGCAGGGCCGCTCACCGGCCCTGCCCCCTCGGGGGTCAGCGGAAGGCGTCGAGCCCGGTGAGCGCCTTGCCCAGCACGAGCTGGTGCATCTCGACGGTGCCCTCGTACGTCAGCACCGACTCCAGGTTGGTCGCGTGCCGCATCACGGGGTATTCGAGCGAGATCCCGTTGGCACCGAGGATCGTCCGGGCCGTACGGCAGATCTCGATGGCCTCTCGTACGTTGTTGAGCTTGCCGAAGCTGACCTGCTCGGGACGCAGGCGGCCGGCGTCCATCCGCCGCCCGAGATGATGGGCGAGCAGAATCCCCTTGTGCAGTTCGACCGCCATGTCGGCGAGTTTGGCCTGAGTGAGCTGGAACCCCCCGATGGGCCGCCCGAACTGCTCCCGCGTCCGCGCGTAGTCGACGGCGGTCTCGAAGCAGGCGCGCGCCGCTCCCATGGCCCCCCAGACGATCCCGTACCGCGCGTGGGACAGACAACTCAGCGGCCCCCGCAAGCCGGTGACCCCGGGCAGCACGGAATCGGCGGGCAACCGCACGTCGTCGAGCACCAGTTCACTGGTCACACTGGCCCGCAGCGACCACTTGTGCCTGATCTCGGGCGCGGAGAACCCGGGGGTGTCGGTGGGCACCACGAACCCCCGGACGCCCCCCTCGGTCTGCGCCCACACCACGGCGACGCCCGCCACGGAGCCGTTGGTGATCCACATCTTGCGTCCGTCGATCACCCAGTCCGAACCGTCCCGCTTGGCGTATGTCCGCATGCCGGCGGGGTCGGACCCGTGGTCGGGTTCGGTGAGCCCGAAGCACCCGATGACCTCACCGGCGGCCATCCGGGGCAGCCACTCCTGCTTCTGCTCCTCACTGCCGAACCGGTGGATCGCGTACATGGCCAGCGATCCCTGCACGGACACGAGGGACCGGATCCCGGAGTCGGCGGCCTCCAGCTCCAGACAGGCCAGCCCGTACTGCACGGCGCTCGCCCCGGCGCACCCGTACCCGCTGAGCGACATCCCCAGCGCGCCGATCCCGCCGAGCTCCCGCGCCAGCTCCCGGATGCCCGGCAGCTCCCCCTGCTCGTACCACTCGGCGACATACGGCAGCACCCGGTCGGCGGCCCAGCCGCGCACGGTGTCACGGATGGCGAGGTCCTCGGGATCGAGCAGCTCGTCGAGACCGAGCGGATCGGCCGGGTCGAACGGGGGCAACTTCGGGGACGCAGACATACGACAGCCTCCGGAAGCACGAAAACTAGCACCGCTAGTCACGATGTCCAGCCGACGGTACCAAAGACCCCCACCGGGGAGACTCACACCGAGACGCGGGGCTCCGCGACCTCCCGGGGCGCGGGGAGCTCCACCTCCGCCGCGGGCACCTCGCACTGCATGGCCCGCGGCAACCGCAGCGCCATCACCGCCCCCAGCAGCAGCAACCCCGCGCTGACCAGCAGCGTGACATGCAGCCCGTGCACGAAGCTCTCCCGGGCGACCCGTCGCAGCGAGGCGCCGGCCGGCCCGCCCAGCCGGCCCGCCACGTCGTAGGCCTCGCCCAGCGAATGCCCTGCCGCAGCCGACGCCGGGGCCGGCACCCCGGGCACGGAGGACAGCCCGGGCGCGTACGCCGCGTTCATCACGCTTCCCAGCAGGGCGATGCCGATCCCCGCCCCCAGCTGGTAGGAGGTCTCGCCGATCGCCGCGGCGCCGCCCGCCCGCTCGGCGGGAGCCTCGCTCAGCATCGACTCGTACGCCCCGAACAGGGTCGTCTCCAGGCCGAAGCCGAGCAGCAGAAAGCCGAACAGCAGCAGTCCCGCGTTGTCCGCCCCGCCCATCGCGGTCAGCATCAGCACCGCGGTGGCGGTGAGGACGAAGCCCCCGCACACCATCTTGCGCGGCCCGAACCCCCGCAGCAGCCGCGCCCCGGCCAGCCCCGCCGCCATCGCGGCGAAGGTCAGCGGCAGCAGTCGCAGGCCCGTCTCCAGCGGGGAAAGACCCAGCACCAGCTGCAGGTACTGCGCCGCGATCAGCTCCAGCCCGACCAGCGCCAGCATCGCCAGCACGATGCAGCCCACCGACGTGCTGAACGCCGGCCGTGAGAACATCCGCAGGTCCACCAGCGGATGGACGCAGCGCCGCTGACGCCGTACGAACAGCAGGAGCAGCACCGCGCCGACCGCGAGCGGTGCCACGGTGAACACGCCGAGCTCTCCGCCGCCCAGCCGCTTCACGCCCAGGACCAGCGCGAACAGCCCGGCCGCCGCCATCAGCGCGCCGGCCACGTCCCACGGACCGTCCCCCGTGCCCCGCGACTCGGGCAGCAGCAGCCGTCCCACCGGGAGGCTGACCAGCATCAGCGGGATATTGACGAGGAAGACGGAACCCCACCAGAAGTGCTCGAGGAGGAAGCCGCCCAGCAGCGGGCCGACCGCCGCGCCGACCGCGGCGACCGCGCTCCAGATGCCGATCGCGAGCGCCCGCTCCCGCCGGTCCGGGAAGACCTGCCGCAGGATCGACAGCGTGGCCGGCATGATCATCGCGCCGCCGACGCCGAGCAGCGCCCGCGCCGCGATCAGCACCTCGGCGCTCCCGGCGAACGCCGCCAGCGCGGAGGCGACGCCGAAGAGGGCGTATCCGAGCAGCAGCACCCGCCGACGGCCCACCTTGTCGCCGAGCGTGCCGAACAGGATCAGCAGCGACGCGCAGACCAGGGGATAGGTGTCGACGATCCAGAGCAGCTCGATCGCGCCGGGCCTGAGGTCCTCGGTGACGGCGGGCACCGCGACGTGCAGCACGGTCGCGTCGACGGCGACCAGGAGCAGGCTGACGCACAACACCACCAGGACGACCCAGCGGTTGGCACCGGCCCCGGCCGCCCTACGGCGCAGCCCAGCGGCGGCCGTGGTCGTCCCGGACATGTACGTACCTCCCAGGTGATCCCTCGGTCCGGCGGGCGCACGGGGTGGGGACTCCCCGCGCCTTGGCCGGAGAGGAGCGGTGGTCTCCGGCCCGCGCAAACGAACACGAGTGGAACGCAGCGTACGCGAGTTCGCGCCAGGGCCACGTGGCGGACCTCTCACACTTCACAGCGAACCCATGTGGCGTACACCACTCATACGTGACCGGTCCCGCCCGCCTCCCCGCGCCCCCGTCGATAATCGAGCCCGTGACCGATCTTGAGACGCGCGTGGCGCCGGCCCTGCGGCGCGCGGCCCCCGCCCTGCTGGGGTACGCGGCCGTACGGACCCTCGGCCTGCTCGTTCTCGCCCTGTGGAGCGCCGCCCGCGACAAGAGCGCGTACACCCTGCTGACGGCCCGCTGGGACGCCCTCTGGTACACGAGGGTGGCCGAACTGGGCTACGGCTACGAGGTCCGGCTGCCGAACGGCGACGTCCACTCCAACCTCGCCTTCTTCCCGCTGCTGCCCTGGCTGGAAAGGCTCCTGCACGCGGCGGCGCCCCTGTCGTACGCCGACGCCGGTTTCACCGTCTCCCTGCTCGCCTCGTTCGCCGCCGCCTGGGGGATCTTCGCGGTCGCCGATCACGTGTACGGGCGGCGGGCCGGGGTGTGCGCGGTCCTCGTCTGGGCCCTGCTGCCGGTCGGGATCGTGCAGTCGATGGCGTACAGCGAGTCACTGTTCACGGCGCTGGCCGCCTGGTCGCTGTACGCGGTGCTCACGGGCCGGTGGGTGACCGCGGGCGTTCTCGCCGCGCTGTCCGGCCTGACCCGCCCGGTGGGGCTGGCCGTGGTCGCGGCGGTCTGGGCGGCCGGCCTGGCGTGCTTCCTGCGGGAGCGGGGTGCCGGCCCCGGGCTCTCGTTCGGGCACAGTCGCAGCGTGGCGCCCGAGCCCGGCGCGTCCGTCCCCGCGCACGCCCCCCACCCGTCCGCCGAAGCCCGTATCCCGCGCGAATCGGCGGCCGAGGGCGCCCGCCCGGCGGCGCGCGCCCTGGGCATGCTTCTCGCGCCGCTCGGCACCGCCGGGTACGTCCTGTGGGTGGGGCACCGTACGGGCGGCGGTCCCCTCGGCTATCTGGACGTCCAGGCGGGCTGGCGCAACGGCTTCGACGGCGGCCTGGCCTTCGCCCGCTTCGTCGCCGACAAGTTCACGTCGTTCCCGTCCGCCCTGGCCGGCCTCGGGCTGGTCGTCGGCGTGGCCCTGCTGATCCGGCTGTACGTCGTCTGCCTGCGACAGCGCCAGCCGCTTCCGCTGCTGGTCTACGGGGGTGCGGTGCTCGCGCTCGCGCTGTGCGCCTCGAGCTACTTCGGCTCGAAGCCCCGTCTGCTGCTGCCGGCCTTCCCGCTGCTGTTCCCCCTGGCCCTGGCCCTCGCCCGGCTGCGGACGTCCAGATCGGCGCTGATCGCGGCCGGCTTCGCGCTGGGGTCGGCAGTGTACGGAGCGTGGTGGCTGAACGGCACCGGCCCTCCGTGAGTTTCAGGTGAACTCATTCATAATTTCCTTAAAACTATCCTCGACATTGATCAAAGGAATTGAAGGGACCAGTGTTCGACGATTAGCGATTCCGTAGGAATAAACCTGCCTCCTGAGAGCAATCCCACATCACGCCCTCATCACAAAGCGGCGGAATCGGCAGGCTTCCGAGCTCGCCCGCTGTAACGTCGTTTAGGTGCGTACCGAACGAAACCTCACCCGTCTGGACCGGGTGTTCGCAAGACTGGACCGCGAGCCGGAACGACCGGCCCACATCGACGTGCCGAAGATGAGCAGGCACAGGATCGCGCTGCTCGGCGCGACCCTGGCCTTCTATCTCGCGATCGTGTGGCTCGTGGTGGTCACCTCGTGGCTGGTCCGCCTCGACTGGCAGGTGATGTTCTTCCGGCCGTATCAGCAGTGGCCGGAGATCCACGCCTTCCTGGACTACTACGTGGTCCTCGGCCAGCGTGGCCCGACCGCCGTGATGGTGGCCGCCTGGCTCGGCTGGAGGTCCTGGCGCCAGCACACCCTGCGCCCGCTGCTGACCCTGGGCGCCTCCCTGCTGCTGCTGAACATCACCGTGGGCGCCGCCAAGCTCGGCATGGGCCGGCTGGGACCGCACTACGCGACCACCATCGGCTCCAACGAGATGGGCCTGGGCGGCGACATATTCCCCAGCGGCCACACCGCCAACGCGGTCGTGACCTGGGGAATCCTGGCGTATCTGGCCTCCACGCCCAGAGCCCGCCGCTGGCTGTCGGCCATCTCCGCGGTGGTCTCGCTCGGCGTCGGCCTCACCACCGTCTACCTCGGTACGCACTGGCTGAGCGACGTCGTGCTCGGCTGGGCCGCCGGCCTGCTGATCCTGCTGGCGCTGCCCTGGTGCGAGCCGCTGATCGCCCGCGCCGAGGTGTGGCTCCTCGACCAGCGCGACCGCCTGCGCGAGCGCCGCACCGCACCGGCCCCGGCCCCGGCCCCGGCTCCGGCCGCCCCCGTCGCCGTGCCGGTCTCCTTCAAGCGGCGCACCACGGCGCAGGACGAGACCGCCCCGGCCCCTGGACAGGCGCCCGCGCGTGCGCCACGAGCCCCGGTCTACCTGGCCCCCGGCCCGCACTCGGCCCGCTCGGAGCGCACTCCCGTCACCCCCGTCGGAAGCCGCAGACCCCCGCACTCCGACCGCCTCCCCCGCGGCGCGACCGCCTCGACGGCCCGCCCGCTCACCGGAGGCTGACCGACCGATACGGCGGGACCACCGGTACGCACAACCAGGCCCCGCCGTATCGCACGGTCAGTCGTTCTCAGCCCTTCCAGGCCCGCGCCACGCGGCCGCCCTCCACTTCGAAGTTCAGCCGCCCGAAGCGGTACTCCATGGTCACGATCGTCCCCGGCGCCAATGAACGCACGGTCGACCACCCCCGTTCCCGCGCGAGCCGCTCGGCCCGCTCGGCGTCGAGGCCGACGTATCCGTCCGGACTGTCCTGAGGCTCTTCGGGAGGCGTGGGACGCGGTGTGGGATTCGGTGCCATACGGCCCACGCTAGGCCTCGGGCCGCTCTCGCGGGAACCCCGTAACCGGGATATGGATCACTCCGGTCACGCTTCTGTCACAGGATCACGACACACGTTTCGGTCGAACTCGGTCAGCCGTGCGAGCGGTTCCGGCGCCCTTCCGCAGGCCTTCCGTCCGCATTCGAACGTAATTCCCGTGTGGTGTCGCATCTCCTTGAATAACCCGGTGGAAAGTGCCCGGAGAACCGCCCGCGGAACCCCGCGCCATTCCGATTCGGCACGGGTTCGCCCGAGCCGGCACCTCATAGGAAATGCACCGCTCCCCCACACAACCTCCGCACCCCCTCGGCCGGAGCGCGCGACGGCGCACGCCCCCTGGTCACGGTGTGTACGCGAGCTGTGGCACGACGAAGCAGGTGCGGTTCATGTCGCCCTGGGCGACCCACCCCCTGCCGTCCCGCCAGCGCGCCACCGACAGACACGTCCGCCGGGTCGCGGGCGGTGCGGCGAGCCGCTCGAACCGTACGGGCAGCAGCAGCCCGTCGGCGTCGTAGCCCTGGCTGCGGTCCATGTAGCCGTCGACGCACGCGCGCGTGACCCCGCTCCCCGCGCACGACCTCGCGGCCGCGGTGAACCACATCGCGGCCGCCCACCCCTCCAGCTGCCACTGGGAGTGCGTCTCCAGGCCCTCGGTGGCCTTCCGGAACTCCCGTACGGCCGGCCGCGCCACGTCCTCGTAGTCGCGGCTGGATCCGGTGGCCCACAGGGCGCCCCGGCAGACCGGGGCGTTCTTGTAGTCGTCGGGGACGGTGGACGTCCAGTTCTGCACGTTGGTGACCTTGGCGGTGACCCGTGCGCCGACCTCGTCCATCGCCTCGCACAGCCGCGCGTTGCCGTGCGTGTCGAGGGCGTCGAAGACCAGGTCGGCGCCCTCCGCCTTCAGGTCGGCCGCGGCGGCACGGAAATCGGGCAGCGCGAAGTCGACCTGTTCGCTCACCACCTTGTACCCCTCTGTCTTCAGCCCCCGCTCGACGAGCCGGGCGTAGGCGGCGGACGCGGACTGGTTGTAGGAGACGACGGCCGCCGTCCGGGCGCCGTGCTCGCGCGCGAAGTAACGGTAGACCTCCGTGCCGCCGTACAGCCGCCCGTCCCAGCCCGGGCGGCCGTCGCGGGGCGCGAGGCTGCCGTAGATGCCGTACAGGTGCGGCCAGGTGTCGTAGGCGGGGCCGATGGGCTGGCCGCCGATGTCGGGGACGCGCGCGCGGGAGACGCGGGAGGCGCCCGCGTAGTCCAGGGCGGTGGTGGCGACCAGGGCGACCACCTTGTCCTCGTCGATCAGCCGGTGGACACAGGTGTTGTTGCCGACGCCGCTGCCGCCGTCGTCGCACAGGCGCACCTCCACCCGGCGGCCGCCGATGCCCCCGCGCACGTTGAGCCGGTCGAACCAGGCCTTGGCGCCGTCACGCGGACCGGTGAAGGCGCCGCCGCCGACGGGGCTGGTGGCGCTGCTGATGATGCCGACGCGGATGGGCTGCGCCCGGGCGGCCGTGGGCGCGGGCGAGCGGGAGAAGTCGCTCTCGGGGAGCCGGCTGCCGCAGGCCGCGCTCAGCAGGAGCAGCAGCGCGGCGCCGGCCGTCTCAGCAGCCCGGGACCGACGACGAGCCATCGCCGCTCAGCCGGACCAGTGCGCAGAGCGTGCTGACGGACACCTTCCAGGTGCCGCCCTGCAGGACGGCCGTTCCGGAGGCGTCCGGCAGGGCCGTCGCGCCGTCGAGAGTGAGGCTGTACGTCACGGTCGCCCGGGTCGGCCCGGTGAACTCGACCTTCTTCACCTGCGCCGCCACCTGCCCGCCGCGCCGGTCCCCGCTGAAGGCCTGGAGCACCGGGCCCATCCGCTCGCCGTTCTCCAGGACGGCCTGCCGGTCCCGGGCGGAGGTGGCCGGGTCGAAGAACCTCGCCCAGTTCTGCCGGACCTGCCGCTCGGCCGCGGCCCGGTCGGCGGGCGCGGAGGCGGTGGGCGCGCTGGGGGTGGCCGACGCGCTGATCGTGATGGGGGCCGTGCCGGTCTTGCCGCCGTCGCCGTCGCCGCAGGCCGCGACGCCCGCGCCGGTCAGGAGCAGGAGGGCGGCCGCCGACGCCGTGGCCCGTCCCCGTGCCCGTCTCCGCCTGAGGTCGCTCCCGAGAACCATCTGGCTCACCACCGGGTGTCGTCCGGGCGTGCGCGCCCGGTCCTTTCAGGGTCAGCTTGCAGAAGGCATAGTGCAAGCCATTGGCGACAGTGGGAGCCGGAGATGGCGGAGAGGCAGACAGGGCGACTGCGGACCGCGCACCCCGTGTTGTGGGCCGGCTGGGCGGCACTGGCCGCCGGCGCGGCGCTGTGCGTGGCCGGCTGGTACGGCGTCTCCGGTGAGCGCTTCGCCGAACGGCAGCTGCCCTATCTCGCCTCCTGCACGATCCCGGGCGCCGCGCTGATCGTGGCCGGGGCGGTGCTGCTGACGCACGGCCGCGAACACGCCGCCTTCGCGCGCGTGGAGGAGCTGTACGGCCTCCTGGTGACCGCGGGGGAACCGGACGGACGGGAGCAGTCGCGGCCGGCCGTGCCCGTCGCGGTCAGCGGTGAGCTGCGGATGGTTCCCGGCGGCACCCTCTGGCACCGCGCGGACTGCCCGCTGGTCGCGGGGAAGCGGGAGGCGGTGCCGGTGGACGGCCGGCTGCTGGCGAGCGGCGATCTCGTCCCCTGCCCGATCTGCGAGCCGGACGCGGCGGACTCCTGATGTCCTCCCTCACGTACGACCTCACACTGGCCGGGCTGTCCGTCGGCAGCGCCGCCGCGCTCACCGGGATCGGCCTCGTCGTCACCTACCGGGCGACCGGCGTGCTCAACTTCGCGCACGGGGCGATCGCCATGGTCTGCGCGTATGTGCTGCGAAGTCTCGTGGTGGAGTGGAACTGGCCCGTCTGGCTCGCCGCCGCGGTGACCCTGCTGTTCCTCGCGCCCGCGATCGGCGTGGTGCTGGAACGATTCGTCTTCCGTCCGCTCGCGGTCCTGGGCGGCGATCCGGCGCGGACCTTGATGGCGTCCATCGGAGTGTTCGTGCTGCTGGTGGGCGGGGCGGCGCTGGTGTGGGGGCCGGGGGCCAGGGACGACGCGCCGGAACTGGTGCCGACGGACCCCTGGGGACAGACGGCGATGGTGCTGCTCCTGGCGGCCGGTGTGGGCCTCGTCGTCCGGTGGACGCGGTTCGGACGGGAGCTGCGGGCCGTCGTCGACGACCGCGAGCTGGCCGTGCTGGGTGGGATCGACGCGGACCGGGTGGCCGCGGCGGGCTGGGCGTTCGGCGCGTTCACGGCCGGTCTGACGGGCGTGCTGCTGGCGCCGTACGTCCGCCTGGACCCGTACGGGCTGCCGCTGCTCGTGATGGAGGTGGTGGCGGTCGCGGTGGCGGCCCGGATGCGCAGTCTGCCGGTCGCGGTGGCGGTGGCGCTGGGCATCGGCGTCGCGCAGAGCCAGCTGACCCGGCTGCACCCGTCGGGCTGGGGCGCACCGCTGCTGCAGTCGGTCGGCGCGAACCTGTTCGTGGTCGCCCTGCTGGTCGCCGCGCTGGTGCTGCCGGGGGTGGGCACGCGCGAGGCGCCGCCGGGGGCGGTGGGGGCGCGGGTGCGCAACCCGCCGGGCGCGTGGATCGTGGCGGCGGTGCTGTTCCTGCTGCCCCTCGGCTTCGCGGGCTCGGACCTGCACACCGCGGTCCAGGTGCCGGCGCTGGGCGTGATCCTGCTGTCCCTGGTGGTCGTCACCGGCCGGGGCGGGCAGATCTCCCTCGGGCAGGCGGCGTACGCGGGCCTGGGCGCCCTGTTCACGGCCCTGCTGGCCGCCGGCCGGTTCCCGGGTCTGCCCCGCCTCCCCGAACTGGCCGCGGTGGCCGTGGCGGTCCTCCTCGTGGCCCCGCTGGGCCTGCTGACCGGCCGGCCCGCGATCCGCCGTCACGGCCTCGCCCTGGCCCTCGCGACCTTCGCGTTCGGCGTCGGGGTGAGCCGCTTCGTCTTCGACCAGCCGTACGCCACGTCGGGACTGTCGCCGGGCCGCCCGGCGGGCTTCGACGACGACCGCGCCTACTACGTCCTGGAGCTGGTCCTCCTGGCGGCCGCCCTGCTGGTGACGCGGGCGCTGCGCCGGGGCCGCACCGGTCGGGCGCTGGCGGCGATGCGGGACCACGAGCGGGGCGCGTCGGCGGCGGGGGTCCCCGTACCCTCCGTCAAGCTGCTGGCCTTCGTCGCGGGCGCCGCGCTGGCCGCCCTGGGCGGCGCCCTGCTCGGCATGGGCCTGCGGGCCTTCGACGCCGGGGCCTACGACCCCGTGCGCAGCCTGCTGTGGTTCGCGGCGGTGGCGGTGCTGGGCGCCGACAACACCCTGGGCGCGTTGGCCGCGGCCACCCTGCTGGTGGGCCTGGACGCGGGGACCCGCGGCGGTGTGGCGGCGGCGCTGGTGGGGGTGCTGGCGGTGCTGACCGGCCGCTTCCCGAACGGCCCGTACGAGGCGCTGCGGGAACGCGTGCGGCGCCGCAAGGGGGTGCTGACGCCGTTGGGGGTGAGGGTGCGGGCGAGGACGGGCGCGGGCGGAGGGGTGGCGCCTGCCGAACCGGTGGTGCCTGCGCTTGCGGTGGTGCCCACGGTGCCGGTGATGCGGGAGCCGCGTACCGGACGGACCGGGACCCGCCCGGCACCGGCCGTCCTCACCGCCCGTCGCCTCCGGGCCCGCTACGACGGCTTCACCGCTCTCGACGGGGTCGACCTGGTCGTCCCTCCCGGCCGGGTCACCGCCGTCGTGGGCCCCAACGGGGCCGGGAAGAGCACGCTGTTCCACTGTCTCGCCGGGACCCTGCGCCCCGCGCGCGGGGAGGTGCTGTTCGGGGGCCGGGACATCACCCGGCTGCCGGCGCACGCCCGCACCCGGCTCGGTGTCGCGCGCACCTTCCAGCAGCTGGCCGTGTTCCCCTCGCTGACCGTGGCGGAGAACGTCCGGGTGGGCGCCGAACAGGGTCGGGTCGCCGATCCCCGGGCCGTGGAGCGGGCGCTCGCGCTGTTCGGGCTGGACGGGCCGGTGCGGGCACTGCCCGCCGCCGGGCTGCCCACCGGCACCCTGCGCCGCGTCGAACTGGCCCGCGCCTTCGCGGGCAGCCCGCGCGTGCTGCTGCTGGACGAGCCCGCCGCCGGACTCGACACCGCCGAGGTGACCGCGCTCGCCCGGATCCTGGGCGCGCTGGCCGCCGACGGGACCGCCCTCCTCGTCGTGGAGCACGACCTCGACCTGGTCGCCGGTCTCGCCGACGTCGTGCACGTGATGGCGGCCGGCCGGATCGTCGCCTCGGGCCCGCCCGGCCGCGTCCTGCACGCCCTGGAGGCGGCCCCGTGATCTCCCTGCGGCACGCGCGCGTGCGCTACGGCCCCCTGGAGGCCCTGCACGACGTCACCCTCTGCGCCCCCGCCCCGGGCCTCACCGTCCTGCTGGGCCGCAACGGTTCCGGCCGTACGACGGTGCTGCGGGCGCTGGCCGGGACCGTGCCCCTGACGCGGGGCGCCGTGGTGTGGGACGGGGCGGACGTGACCGGGATGCCCGCGTATCAGCGGGCGCGGCGCGGGCTGTGTCTGGTGCCGCAGCGGCGGGCGGTGTTCGGCTCGCTGACGGTGCGGGAGAACCTGGAGCTCGCCGGGGCCGACCACACCCGCTTTCCGCAGCTGGCGCCCCTGCTCGCGCGCCGGGCGGGCACCCTCTCCGGTGGCGAGCAGCGCATGGTGGCGCTGTGCCGCGCTCTGTCGGGCCACGCGCGCGTGGTCCTCGTCGACGAGCCGACGCAGGGCATGTCCCCGCCGGTCGCGGCCCGCACCTACGCCCTGCTCGCCTCGCTCGGGGCGTGTGTGGTGCTCGCCGAGCAGCGGCTGCCGCCCGCGCTGCGCGGCCGCGGGGCCCTCGTGTACGAACTGCGGCGCGGGGCCGTCGTGTTCGGGGGCGAGGCGGACGAGTGGGCGCGGCGGTCCGGAAGCGGCGCGGCCCCGTCCGGCGGGTGAGCCGGACGGGGCCGCGTGGCCCCGCGGGCGGATGTCCCGCGGGGCGTCCGGCTCAGATCGCGAGGCGCTGACCCGGCAGGATCAGGTCGGCGTCGCCGCCGATGACGGCCTTGTTGTTCGCGTAGATCCGCTGCCAGGTGGTGTTGTGCGCGGCGGCGATGGTGCTGAGGGTGTCTCCCACGTGGACGGTGTAGTTGCCGCGGGTGGTGCCACGGGAGGTGCTGTTCGTCGTGCGCTCGGGCGCTGCGGACGTACCCGACCTGGTGGTCGACTTGGACGACCTGGTCGACTTGGTGGACTTGGTGGACTTGCCGGAGTTCGACGACTTGTAGCTCGACTCGGTGGACGAGCCGGAGTTCGACGGTGCGCTGCCGGTCGCTCCGGCGCGGGCCGAGCAGACCGGCCAGGCACCCCACCCCTGGGACTTCTGGACCTTGCCGGCGACGGCGATCTGCGCTTCCCGGCTCGCCTGGTCGGCGGTGGCCGCGTAGGCCGTGCCGCCGTAGGCGCGCCAGGTGCTGGCGGAGAACTGCAGTCCGCCGTAGTAGCCGTTGCCGGTGTTGATGTGCCAGTTGCCTCCGCTCTCGCACTGGGCGATGCGGTCCCACACCCCGCTGTCGGCCGCCGCGGCGTTGCCGGTCGCCGCCAGCAGTCCGAGGGGGGCGAGCAGTGCCGCCCCGGCGAGGACCGCCGTCTTGTGCGACTTGCGGGTGTGGTTATCGGCACATTCGGACATGAAGTTCCCTCTCTACGGACCCGGGCCTCCCCCAAGACGGGCGCCTCCCGCGTGTCGACGCGGGTGTGGCGCTCCGCCCCGTCCGCCGGCGGTGTCGCTGCGCGTTTGTCTGGCTCTGCGCGGCCGGTGGACGTACCCGAGCGGTGCTCGCTGCACACGGCGGAGCAATCTAGGGAGCCTGACGAGCCGTTATCAACCAACTCCCCGTTTCCGCAGGCCAGTTGACCGTTACCGCCAGTAGCGGCGAATTCCGGTCACCTGTTTTTTCCACTCATTTCATGATTTGTCGACCAGCACCCCGGACAGCCTGTGAGTCAGCTCACGGAACCAACCTCCGTAACCTTCCCGTTACTTGACAAAGAGTGTCCGATTCCGTACTTAAAGTGACCGTCCGCGCTCGGCGGTTCGATTCCGTGCGACGTACAGCGTGACTCCCGCCACAGATCGCCCGTTGTCTCTGCATGAGCCGGGGACCCTCCCGGCCCGCCACCGCACCGCCTTCCGAGGGAGTCACCCGTGCCGCGCATGCTCGACGTCAGCGACGAGGTACGCGCCGAGATCGGCGACGATGAAGCCGACCGGCTGCTCGCCGGAGAGAACACCCCGGGCAGTTACGACTGCACGTCCTGCCGCACCCCGGGCGACTCCGCGCACGAACGCACCAGCACCGTCCTGTTCATCGGGGACGAGACCGCCGTCCTCGCCTTCGCCCACGCCACCTGCCTGCCCTCGCAGGTCGTCCAGGTCACCGAGGAGCAGCTCCAGGGAGCGGTCCGCTCCATCAACGGCGACACCGTCGACCTGGACCCGGGCAGGGTCGTCCCGGAGCAGGCCGTGCTCGGTGTGACCAGCGGACTCGTCCTGATCGCCGGGGAGTTGCATCCGGCGCTGGTCGTCGAGCCCACCGCGCCCATCGTGCGCCCCGGTACCACCGGCGCGGGCGACGACTTCCTCCCGCTCCTCATCGAGCAGGGCTTCATGCCGCTGACCGAGCTGTCCGAGGTGCCGCCGGTGCAGCACGGCTGGTCCGTGCTGCTGGCGATGGGTCAGCTGCACGCCGTGCTGCAGCCCTCGGCGCACGGCGGACAGCCGGTCGCCTGGTGGCAGGCGCACCAGCCGCTGCAGGTGACGGAGGGATGGCGGGCCGCCGCCAACAAGCACCAGCAGGTCCTGATGTTCGCCGCGCCGGTGGGCTCGATCGGGCGTCAGCCGCGGGAGGACCTGCTGCGGGACGCGCTGGACAAGGCGGCCGCGAACGGCAAGCTGGTGGGCGCCGCGCTGCCCCTCGCGGGGACCTGAGCCGCTCCGGGCTCCGGTGAGGGCACGTCGTCCGGCCGCATCTCTTGAAGAGCGTCCTCGTTTTGACATACGTGCACACCTACGACGTTCCCCGCCGCTCCGTGTCCCCGTCGATCCCGTCCGCGCGACCGGCTCAGGACTCCCAGAGCGGCCCATCGGCCACGCCGATCTACGACGCGCTCTACGCCGAGTACGTCAAGACGTTCCGCTCGCTGCCGGGTGACCGCAGCGGCGAGGACGAGTTGGGGTTCACCGCTTTCGGGAACCTCCCGCACAGCACGGGCTCGGCCGGCGGACACCGGCCGGGCTCGTTCAGTCACTCCTACAGCGCCTACAGCGCGGGCGCGCAGACCGCCCGGCAGCAGTCGCAGTGGCAGCGGGTCGGCCAGGTGGGCCAGCAGCAGGCGCACACCCCGATGGTGCCCGTCCCGGCGGCGCTGCCGCCCGGAACGCGCAGGAGTTACTGAGCAAGGGGGCCACCCGACCCGGGCGGCCCCCTTGCTCGTCACTTCTTCTTGCCGCGCTTCTCGCGCACCCGCACCGAGATGTGGATCGGGGTGCCCTCGAAGCCGAACTCCTCGCGCAGACGGCGTTCGACGAAGCGCCGGTAGCCCGCCTCGATGAAGCCGGAGGCGAACAGCACGAACCGCGGCGGCTTGGTGCCGGCCTGGGTGCCGAAGAGGATGCGCGGCTGCTTGCCGCCCCGGATCGGGTGCGGGTGGGCGGCGACCAGTTCGCCGAGGAAGGCGTTGAGGCGGCCCGTCGGCACGCGGGTCTCCCACCCCGCGAGCGCGGTCTCGATCGCCGGCACCAGCTTCTCCATGTGCCGCCCGGTGCGCGCCGAGACATTGACCCGGGGCGCCCAGGCGACCTGGCCGAACTCGGTCTCGATCTCCCGCTCCAGGTAGTAGCGGCGCTCCTCGTCGAGCGTGTCCCACTTGTTGTACGCGATGACCATCGCGCGCCCGGCCTCGACGGCCATGGTCACGATCCGCTGGTCCTGGACCGAGATGGACTCGGCGGCGTCGATCAGGATGACCGCGACCTCGGCCTTCTCCACGGCGGCGGCGGTGCGCAGCGAGGCGTAGTAGTCGGCGCCCTGCTGGAGGTGGACCCGCTTGCGGATGCCGGCGGTGTCGACGAACTTCCAGGTGACGCCGCCGAGTTCGATCAGCTCGTCGACCGGGTCGCGAGTGGTTCCGGCGATCTCGTTGACGACGACGCGCTCCTCGCCCGCCACCTTGTTCAGCAGCGAGGACTTGCCGACGTTCGGGCGGCCGATGAGGGCGATACGGCGCGGACCGCCGATCGCGGCGCCGAAGGTCTGTGCGGGCGCCTCCGGCAGCACGTCCAGGACGGCGTCCAGCATGTCGCCGGTGCCGCGGCCGTGCAGCGCGGAGACCGGGTGCGGTTCGCCGAGGCCGAGGGACCACAGATAGGCCGCGTCGGCCTCGCCGCTCGGACCGTCGACCTTGTTGGCGGCCAGCACGACCGGCTTGCCGGCCTTGCGCAGCAGCCGTACCACCGCCTCGTCGGTGTCGGTGGCGCCGACCTTGGCGTCGACGACGAACACGACGGCGTCGGCGGCCTCGATCGCGTACTCCGCCTGGGCGGCCACGGACGCGTCGATGCCGAGGACGTCCTGCTCCCAGCCGCCGGTGTCGACGACCTTGAAGCGTCGGCCCGCCCACTCGGCCTCGTAGGTGACGCGGTCACGGGTGACGCCGGGCTTGTCCTCGACGACCGCCTCGCGCCGGCCGATGATCCGGTTGACGAGGGTCGACTTGCCGACGTTCGGACGGCCGACGACGGCGAGGACGGGCAGCGGGCCGTGCCCGGCCTCCTCGATGGCACCCTCGACGGCCTCGAGGTCGAAGCCCTCCTCGGCGGCGAGCTCCATGAACTCCGCGTACTCGGCGTCGCCGAGCGCCCCGTGGTCGTGCTCGTAGGCGTCCGAGCCGCCGGGCTGGATGTGGTCGTTCATGAAGTCCGTACCTCGTCGTTCATTCGTGGTGGTCGGTGGACCGTCCGGTTTCCCCGGCTGATCCACTACTCGGTGTCGCCAGGCGCCCGAGCGGGCGCCCGGCTTTCATCCCTCTGCCGTCCGGCGGCCGGTGAGCCGTCTGGCGTGCTCCAGATGCGCGGCCAGCTGCTTCTGGATGCGCTCGGTCGCCTCGTCCAGCGCCTTGCGGGTCCGCCGGCCGCTGCCGTCGCCCGCCTCGAACGGGTCGCCGAAGACGACGTCGACGCGGGAGCGCAGCGGAGGCAGCCCCTTTATCAACCGCCCGCGCCGCTCGGAACTTCCCAGCACGGCGATGGGCACGATCGGCGCCCCGCTGCGGACGGCGAAGTAGGCCAGCCCGGCGCGCAGGGAGGCGAAGTCGCCCTCGCCCCGCGTGCCCTCCGGGAAGATACCGAGGACACCGCCGTTCTCCAGGACGCCGAGCGCGCGAGCGATGGCCGTGCGGTCGGTGGACGCACGGTCGACGGCGATCTGGCCGGTGCGGACCATGAACGTGCCGACCGGGCCGACGAACGCCTCCTTCTTCACGAGGAAGTGCGACGCCCGGGGCGCCACGCCGATGACCATCGGACCGTCGAGGTTGTGGGAGTGGTTGGGCGCGAAGATCACCGGACCGCTCGCGGGCACCTTCCAGGAGCCCAGCACGCGCGGCCTCCACAGCCCGTACATCAGGCCGACGCCGATCCGCCGCCCGATCTCGGCACCCTTCTCGGAGGGCAGTTCGCTCACTTCGCGGCCCGCTTCTCCTCGACGAGGGTGACGACGCACTCGATGACCTGCGACAGCGTCAGCTCGGTGGTGTCCACCTCTACGGCGTCGTCCGCCTTGGCGAGCGGGGACGTCTTGCGGGAGGAGTCGGCCGCGTCCCGCTTGATCAGCGCCTCGCGGGTGGACTTCACGTCCACACCCTTCAGCTCACCGCTGCGGCGGGCGGCGCGGGCCTCCGCGGAGGCGGTGAGGAAGACCTTGAGGTCGGCGTCGGGCAGCACGGTCGTACCGATGTCGCGCCCCTCGACGACGATGCCCTTCTCGGCGGCGGCGGCCAGCGACCGCTGCAGTTCGGTGATGCGGGCCCGCACCTCCGGTACGGCGCTGACCGCGCTGACCTTGGAGGTGACGTCCTGGGTGCGGATCGGGCCGGCCACGTCGGTGCCGTCGACCGTGATGGTGGGGGCCGACGGGTCGGTACCGGAGAGGATCTCCGGCTTGCCGGCGACGGCGGCGATCGCCGTGGGGTCGTCGATGTCGATCCCGTTGCTCACCATCCACCACGTGATCGCCCGGTACTGGGCGCCGGTGTCCAGGTAGCTCAGCCCGAGCTGTGCGGCCACGGCCTTGGACGTGCTCGACTTGCCCGTGCCGGAGGGGCCGTCGATGGCGACAATCACGGGCTGGGCGGCGCCGTTTTCCACGGGTGGACACCTTCCTGGTGCGAGGTGGTGGATGTGCGGGGCGCGACTGTGCCCCGCACAAGGTTACCGGGCACGCGTCACTCGTCCGGCCGCACGGTCACTGCCGGATCGCCCAGCCCCTCTCCCTCAGCGCCGCCGAGAGAACCGTCGCGGACTTGGGCTCGACCATCAGCTGCACCAGCCCCGCCTGCTGCCCCGTCGCGTGCTCGATGCGCACGTCCTCGATGTTGACGCCCGCCTGTCCGGCGTCCGCGAAGATGCGGGCCAGCTGGCCCGGCTGGTCGTCGATGAGGACCGCCACGACCTCGTACACCCGCGGCGCGGCACCGTGCTTGCCCGGGACGCGGACCTGCCCCGCGTTGCCCCGCCGCAGCACGTCCTCGATGCCGCCCACGCCCTCGCGGCGCTTGACGTCGTCGGCGGACTGCAGTGCACGCAGCGCCCGCACCGTCTCCTCCAGGTCGGCGGCGACGTCGCTGAGCAGGTCGGCGACCGGTGCGGGGTTCGCGGAGAGGATGTCGATCCACATCCGGGGGTCGGAGGCGGCGATCCGGGTGACGTCGCGGATGCCCTGCCCGCACAGCCGTACGGCGGCCTCCTCGGCGTGCTCCAGGCGCGCGGCGACCATGCTGGACACCAGGTGGGGCATGTGGGAGACCAGCGCCACGGCGCGGTCGTGGGCGTCCGCGTCCATCACCACCGGGACGGCCCGGCAGTGCGAGACCAGTTCGAGCGCGAGGTTGAGCACCTCGGTGTCGGTGTCCCGGGTCGGGGTCAGCACCCAGGGGCGGCCCTCGAACAGGTCGCCGGTCGCGGCCAGCGGGCCGGACTTCTCCCGGCCGGACATGGGGTGCGTGCCGATGTAGGCCGACAGGTCCAGGCCGAGCGCCTCCAGCTCACGGCGCGGACCGCCCTTGACGCTGGCCACGTCGAGATAGCCGCGGGCCGCGCCCCGGCGCATCGCGTCGGCGAGGACGGCGGCCACATGGGCGGGCGGGGCGGCGACGACGGCGAGGTCGACCGGTCCCTCGGGCGCCTCGTCGGTGCCGGCGCCGAGCGCTGCCGCCGTACGGGCCTGTCCGGGGTCGTGGTCCTCCAGGTGGACGACGACGCCCCGCTGGGCGAGGGCCAGGGCGGCGGACGTACCGATGAGCCCGGTCCCGATGACGAGCGCGGTCCTCACTGGGCGATGTCCTTGCGCAGGGCGGCGGCGGCACCGAGGTAGACGTGGCTGATCTCGGTGCGGGGCCGGTCGGACTCGACGTGGGCGAGGACCCGCACGACCCGCGGCATGGCACCCTCGATGTCGAGTTCCTGGGCGCAGATCAGGGGCACGTCGACGATGCCGAGCTTGCGGGCGGCCGCGGCCGGGAAGTCGCTGTGCAGGTCGGGCGTGGCCGTGAACCAGATGCTGATCAGGTCGTCCACGCGGAGGGAGTTCCGCTCCAGGACGGCGGTGAGCAGAGCCCCGACCTGCTCGTCCATGTGCCCGGCCTCGTCCCGTTCCAACTGGACGGCTCCCCGGACCGCTCGTACCGCCACGGCGCTGCTCCTCGCTGATGTGCTGATATACGGCTCTTGGCGCATCCAGCCTAGTGCCGCGGCAGGCAACGTTCGCCCCGTCGCGACGCCCGGCACGCACTCTCGGCGCACCCGGCACAAGCCCAAGTACATCCAGTACGAGGGCTTGCACCCGGCACGCCGAGAGCACGCGCCGGACGCCGCTCCTCGACGGGCGAACGTCGCCTGCCGCGGCACTAGTCAACCGGGACGCAGGCACCCACAGGGGCCGGATACACCCCCGTACGCCCTTTACGCCGGGTGCGTCCTGCGCTCTCATGGCACTCTGACGGCAGTCCGACAGCAGGACCCACGGCTCGGGGAAGGCCCGACATGAAGCGTCCAGGACCTCTGCTCACCCTTCTCGCGGGACTGGTACTCGGCCTGTTCCTGCTGACGCTCGACGCGACGACCGGCACGAAGACCGCCTCGTCGTCCTACCAGGAGCCGTCGCGGAGCCCGGCCCCCGTCCGGAGCAGCGCCTCTCCCACTCCGTCGCGCACCCCGCCCCCGGACGCCGACTACGCGGGCCGCACGGCCGACGACTCCGCGGCCGTGGCCGTCTCCCTGCGCGACGGAAAGGCGATCGCCTACTTCTGCGACGGCCGCACCCGGGAGTCCTGGCTGAAGGGCGATCTCGAGGACGACGGCACGCTCCACCTCACAGGTGGGCACGGCGCGAAGCTGGACGGCACTCTCCAGGACGGCAGACGGATCCGCGGCACGGTGGACGTCGGGAGCACGCACCAGGCCTTCACGGCGGACAAGGCGGAGAAGCCCTCGGGGCTGTGGCGCGCGACGGCCACCGTGCGCTCGGCGAAGATCGACGCCGGCTGGATCGTGCTGAAGGACGGCACCCAGGTCGGCATCGTCACCCGCGACGGCAAGCCGTCCGCCGCACCCGCGATCGACCCGGCGACCGGTGCGGTGACGGTCGACGGACAGCAGCTCACGGCCCGCCCCGCCACCCCCTGACCCCGTCCCCAGGGAGCCGACCATGACCGTCGACCCGAACGCCGCCACCCAGGGATTCCCCTCGCCGGAGACCCCCCGCCCGCAGCCCGCCCGCTTTCTGGTCCCGGCCCTGGTGGGGGCGGCGGTGGCGGTCGCCCTGGGGGTGTACGGCAAGGCCCACGACCCGGCCGGCACCGCCTTCAACCTGGCCGGCTTCAGCAGTACCGGCGCGGTGAAGTCGTGGCTGGCGACGGCGGCGGTGTTCTTCGCGCTCGTCCAGGTCCTGTCGGCGCTGATGCTGTACGGCAAGCTGCCGGGGCCGGCCTGGTCGGGCGCCCTGCACCGCTGGTCGGGCCGCGCCGCCTTCCTGCTGGCGGTCCCGGTCGCGGTGCACTGTCTGTACGCTTTGGGATATCAAACATATGAAGCGCGAGTTTTCTGGCACTCCCTCCTGGGTTGCTTCTTCTTCGGAGCATTCAGTGCCAAGATGCTGCTGCTCCGTTCGGAGCGACTCCCGGCCTGGCTGCTGCCGATCGTCGGCGGACTCGTCTTCACCGTGCTCACGATCATCTGGCTGACCTCCGCCCTCTGGTTCTTCCGCACCTTCGGAGTGACGACATGACCTTCTCCCCGACGCGTCGCACGGTTCTGGTCGCGACAGGCGGCGCGGCAGCGGCGCTCACGGCGGCCTGCAGCAACTACGGCGACGGCGGCTCCGCCGAGAAGTCCTCCGGCGCCGCCGCGGGCACGACTCTGGCGAAGACCGCCGACATCCCCGAAGGCGGCGGCAAGATCTTCGCGGACCAGAAGGTCGTCGTCACCCAGCCCACGAAGGACGACTTCAAGGCCTTCTCGGCCATCTGCACCCATCAGGGGTGCACTGTCGCCACCGTCGCGGACGGCACCATCAACTGCCCCTGCCACAAGAGCGAGTTCCGGATCGCGGACGGCTCGGTGGCATCGGGTCCGGCGCCCAGGCCGCTGCCCGCGAAGCAGATCACGGTGAAGGGCGGCAGCATCACGCTGGCCTGATCACGCCGGCCCGGTCACTGATCCCACAGCGCCCCGAGCGTCACCAGCTCCCCCTGGTACTCGATCCGGTCCGCCCACGCCGTCGGCCAGGCCCCGGCCCCGGCGTACGCGCCGGCGAAGGCGCCCGTGAGACAGGCGATGGAGTCGGAGTCGCCCGAGGAGCAGGCGGCCCGGCGCAGCGCGGTGACCGGCTCGTCGGGGAAGAGCAGGAAGCACAGCAGGCCGGTCGCCATGGCCTCCTCGGCGATCCAGCCCGCCCCGGTGGCCAGGCAGGGGTCGCTCTCCGGCTCGGGGGCGCGCAGTGCCTCCTCGAGCCGCTCCAGCACGCCCAGGCACTCGTCCCAGCCGCGCGCGATGAAGTGCTCCGGGCTGGGGTCCTGGCTGCGGGTCCACAGGTCGTCGAGCCAGCGGTGGTGGTAGTGGGTGCGGTTGTCCACGGCGTAGGCGCGCAGGCGCCCGACCAGACCGGCCGGCCCGGCGCCCTGGGCGAGGAGCCGTACGGCGTACGCGGTGAGGTCGGAGGCGGCGAGGGCGGTGGGGTGGCCGTGGGTGAGGGCCGACTGGAACTGCGCGGCCCCGGCCCGCTGCTCGTCGCTCAGTCCGGGAGCGAGCCCGACCGGCGCGACGCGCATGTTGGCGCCGCAGCCCTTGGAGCCGATCCGGCTGGCGTCCTGCCACAGCCGCTGTTCGTCCTTGAGCAGGTTGCAGGCGGTCAGGCAGGTCGTGCCCGGGGCGCGGTTGTTGTCGGGCGACTGGTACCAGTCCACGAACTCCTCGCGCAGCGGCCGCTCCAGCCGGGCCGGCACGAGCAGCCCGCGGTCCATCGCGGTGCGCAGGGCCCGCGCCACGGCCAGTGTCATCTGCGTGTCGTCGGAGACGAAGGCCCGCCCGGGCAGCTCCATCCCGCGCCAGGGCCCGCACTTGGCGAGGATCGACGGCACGTCGTTGAACTCGGTCGGAAAGCCGAGGGCGTCGCCGAGGGCGAGCCCCAGCAGGGATCCGGTGGCGGCGCGCTTCTTGACGGTGGTCGTGGTCATGCGGATCGTCCTTCCCGGGGCGGTCGCAGCAGGGGCGGGTGGAGCGCGGTGGCGGTACCCGCGCGGTAGAGCGCGGCCGGTTTGCCGCGACCGCCGGTCAGGCGCGCGGCCCCTGGCACGGGTTCGACGAATCCCGGCGTGGCCAGCACCTTGCGGCGGAAGTTGGGACGGTCGAGCGCCGTCCCCCACACCGTCTCGTAGACGCCCTGCAGCTCCCCGAGGGTGAACTCGGGCGGGCAGAAGGCGGTCGCGAGGCAGGTGTACTCGAGCTTGGCGCCGATGCGGACCTGGGCGTCGGACAGGATCCGGTCGTGGTCGAAGGCCAGTGGGCCCGCGCCGTCGTACGGCAGCCAGCGGGCCTGGGCGGCGTCACCGCCGCCGTGCGGCTCGGGCGCGTCCGGCAGCAGTGCGGCGAAGGCGACGGAGACGACCCGCATCCGGGGGTCGCGGCCGGGCTCGCTGTAGGTGCGCAGCTGCTCCAGGTGCAACCCGGAGACGTCCCGCAGGCCGGTCTCCTCGGCGAGTTCGCGCCGGGCGGCCGTCTCTGCGGACTCCTCCGGCAGTACGAAGCCCCCGGGCAGCGCCCACCGTCCGGCGTAGGGCTCCTGCCCCCGCTCGACCAGCAGCACGTGCAGCGCGCCCTCGCGGAGCGTGAGAACGGCGAGGTCGACGGTGACGGCGAAGGGCTCGTAGGCGTACTTGTCGTAGCCCGGCACGCCCGCCACCCCCTTTATGGTCAGTATGACTAATGGTCGTTACGACTATAAAGAGTGCCGTCGGCCGGCACAAGCCCCTGGCGCCGCTGTGAGCGCCTTCCGCGCGAACAGAAGCGGCCGACACCGGAAAGTCCGGCATCGGCCGCCACAACCGCACTCAGGACCGTCCTAGAGGTCGACCTCCTGCATCAGCATCCCGACCTCGGTGTTGGACAGCCGGCGCAGCCAGCCCGACTTCTGGTCGCCCAGGGTGATCGGCCCGAAGGCGACCCGCACCAGCTTGTCGACCGGGAAGCCCGCCTCGGCGAGCATGCGCCGCACGATGTGCTTGCGCCCCTCGTGCAGGGTGACCTCGACGAGGTAGTTCTTGCCGGTCTGCTCGACGACCCGGAAGTGGTCCGCGCGCGCGTACCCGTCCTCCAGCTGGATGCCGTCCTTGAGCTTCTTGCCCAGGTCGCGCGGGATCGGGCCCACGATGTGCGCGAGGTAGGTCTTCCGCACGCCGTACTTGGGGTGGGTCAGCCGGTGCGCGAGCTCGCCGTGGTTGGTGAGCAGGATGACGCCCTCGGTCTCGGTGTCGAGCCGGCCGACGTGGAAGAGCCGGGTCTCACGGTTGGTGACGTAGTCACCGAGACACTGGCGCCCCTCGGGGTCCTCCATCGTGGAGACGACACCGGCGGGCTTGTTCAGCGAGAAGAACTGGTACGACTGCGTCGCGACCGTCAGGCCGTCGACCTTGACCTCGTCCTTCTCCGGGTCGACCCGCTTGCCCTGCTCGAGGACGATCTCGCCGTTGACCTCGACCCTGGCCTGCTCGATCAGCTCCTCGCAGGCCCGCCGGGAGCCGTAGCCCGCGCGCGCGAGGACCTTCTGCAGACGCTCGCCCTCCTGCTCGGCACCCGGGAAGGTCTTGGGGAGCTTGACCTCCTTCTTCCCGGCGTACCGCTCGCGGTTGCGCTCCTCCGCGCGCGCGTCGTACTCGCGCGAGGTGCCGGGCGCGGTACGGCCGCGCCCGCTGCCCTGCTGGGACTGCTTCGGCCCGCCCTTGGCGCCGCCGCGCGCGGACCCGCCGCGCCCGGACTTGGGGCCGTCCGGGGACGCGGAGGGGCCCACGTCGTAACGGCGCTCCTCGGGACGGGGCTTGCGGGGACGGCCCTGGCCCTGACCGCCCTGCTTCTGGTCCCTGTTGTTGCCGGCCCCGCGGTGGTTACCGCGCCCGCCGCTCTTGCCGCTACCGCTGCCACTGCTTCGCATCAAAGTTCCGTCTTAGTCGTCTGCGTCCTTCGCGCCGGGCGCATCGGGCGCGTCCGGGTCGAACGACGGTACGGCTTCCTGGGTCTCGGCCTCGATCGCGTCCGCCTCCGGGAGAAAGGGCGCGAGCTCCGGGAGCTCGTCCAGACCACGCAGGCCCATCCGCTCCAGGAAGTAGTTCGTCGTCGCATACAGGATCGCACCTGTTTCGGGTTCCGTGCCCGCCTCCTCGACCAGACCGCGTTGCAGGAGGGTGCGCATCACACCGTCGCAGTTGACCCCGCGGACCGCGGAGACCCGGCTGCGGCTGACCGGCTGCCGGTAGGCGACCACGGCCAGGGTCTCCAGCGCGGCCTGGGTGAGCCGCGCCTGCTGCCCGTCCAGCACGAACCGCTCGACGGCCGGGGCGTACTCGGCGCGGGTGTAGAACCGCCAGCCGCCCGCGACGTACCGGAGCTCGAAGCCCCGCCCCTGCACGGTGTACTCGTCGGCCAGCTCGCGCAGCGCGTCCGCGACCTGCCGCCGGGGCCGCTCCACGATCTTCGCGAGGTGCTCCTCGGTGGCGGGCTCGTCCACGACCATCAGGACGGCCTCCAGGGCGCCCTTGAGGTCGAGTGCGGCGACGGTCTCCTCACTCACGGTTTCCTCTCCTTCTCGGGCTCCTCGGGCGGCCGGTCGAACTCGTCGGTGACCGTCGGCGTCTCGTCCCCGTCCCCGCCGGTCCAGCGCACCAGCAGCTCCCCGAGCGCGGTCTCCTGGTCGAGGGCGACGGCCTTCTCCCGGTACAGCTCCAGCAGGGCCAGGAAGCGGGCCACGACGGTCAGGGTGTCGTCGGTGTCCTCGACGAGCACCCGGAAGCTGGCCTCCCCGAGCTCCCGCAGCCGCGCGACGACGATCCCGGCCTGCTCCTGCACGCTGACCAGCGGCGCGTGGATGTGGTCGACGTACACCTGCGGCTTGGGCCTGGGCTGCATCGCCTTCACGGCGAGCCTGGCGAATCCTTCCGCCCCGATGCTGATGACCACCTCGGGCAGCAGCTCCGCGTGGTGCGGTTCGAGTCCGACGGTACGGGGGTAGCGGCGGGCCTCGTCCTCCAGCCGCCCGGTGAAGATGTCGGCGACCTGTTTGTACGCGCGGTACTGCAGCAGCCGGGCGAACAGCAGGTCCCGGGCCTCCAGCAGCGCGAGGTCGGCCTCGTCCTCGACCTCGGCGGCGGGCAGCAGCCGGGCGGCCTTCAGGTCGAGCAGGGTGGCCGCGACGACGAGGAACTCGGTCGTCTGGTCCAGGTCCCAGTCCGGTCCCATGGCCCGGATGTGCGCCATGAACTCGTCGGTCACCCTGGACAGCGCGACCTCGGTGACGTCCAGCTTGTGCCGGGAGATCAGCTGGAGCAGCAGGTCGAAGGGCCCCTCGAAGTTGGCGAGCCGCACCTTGAAGACACCGTCGGGAGTCTCGGGCGGCGCCTCTTCGACGACCGGCGCCTCAGGCGGAACCGGCACTTCCAGCGGAACCGGCGCCTCTTCGGCAACGGGCACCTCTTCGGCAACCGGCACCTCTTCGGCAACGGGCACCTCATCGAGGATCGGCACGTCTCGGGGAACCGGTGCCTCTTGGGAGACCGGCGCCTCCACAGACGTCCCCGGCTGTGTCCCCGGAGCGCCCGGCCCCCGTCCCAGGGCACGCCGACGACCGCCAGGTGCACCGGGGACGGGAACGTCGTTCGAGGTCATAGCCCCCGCAGGCTACCGCTACCGCCCGCGCAACCGTCGTACGAGGATGCTCGCGTCCCCACGGCTCTCCAGGTCGGCCAGGACCACGGCCACGGCCTCCCGGACGATCCGCCCCCGGTCCACGGCCAGCCCGTGCTCGCCCCGGAGCACCAGACGGGCGTGCTCCAGGTCCATCAACTCCTCGGCGGAGACGTACACGGTGATCTTCTCGTCGTGCCGCTCGCGCCCGCTGGGCCGGCGGGACGCGGCCCGCCCGCGCTTGCGCGAGGCCGCCTCGCCGGAGCCGGGGGCGGTGGCAGAACCTTCCTGCGGCGGTGCCCCCTGCTGCCGCGCGGAACGCTCCGCGGCGGCGGCCCGACTGCGGGACTCGCCCGTGTCGGTCTGCTCGGCGTCGGCCGCCACATGCTCGGCGCCCTCGCCGTCCCCGCCCTGGACGGGCACGGCCTGCGGCGCGTCCTCGCCCGCGCCGGCCGCCGCCTGGTCGCTCTCCCCGGCGGGTGCGGGCACCCGGGGTTCGCCGTTGGCCTGGCGCCGGGGTGCGGACGGCTGAAGCGCCATTCCCCCTGTCGTACGGAAGAGTTCGTCGGCCCCCGGCAGACTCACTCGGCGTGACACCGGGCGAGCACCTCCCTGGCGAGCTGGCGGTAGGCGGCGGCGCCGACGGAGTTGGAGGCGTAGGTGGTGATCGGCTCACCGGCGACGGTGGTCTCCGGGAAGCGGACCGTGCGCCCGATGACCGTGTGGTAGACGTGGTCGTCGAAGGCCTCGACGACGCGCGCGAGCACCTCGCGGCTGTGCACGGTGCGCGAGTCGTACATGGTCGCGAGGATCCCGTCGAGCTCCAGGTCCGGGTTGAGCCGCTCCTGGACCTTCTCGATGGTCTCGGTCAGCAGGGCCACACCGCGCAGGGCGAAGAACTCGCACTCCAGCGGCACGATCACCTTGTGCGCGGCGGTCAGGGCGTTGACCGTGAGCAGGCCGAGCGAGGGCTGACAGTCGATGACGATGTAGTCGTAGTCGTCCATCAGCGGCTTCAGCGCCCGCTGGAGCGTCGACTCGCGCGCGACCTCGGAGACCAGCTGGACCTCGGCGGCCGACAGGTCGATGTTGCTCGGCAGCAGGTCCATGTTGGGGACCGCGGTCTTCAGGAGCACCTCGTCGGCCGACATGCCCCGCTCCATGAGCAGGTTGTAGACCGTGAGGTCGAGCTCCATCGGGTTGACACCGAGACCGACCGACAGCGCGCCCTGCGGGTCGAAGTCCACGAGCAGCACCCGGCGTCCGTACTCCGCGAGCGCGGCACCCAGGTTGATGGTCGACGTGGTCTTGCCGACGCCGCCCTTCTGGTTGCACATCGCGATGATCGTCGCGGGACCGTGGTTGGTCAGCGGTCCCGGGATCGGGAAGTACGGCAGCGGGCGTCCGGTCGGGCCGACACGCTCCCGGCGCTGGCGGGCAGCGTCGGGCGCGAGGGTGGCCGCGTACTCGGGGTCGGGCTCGTATTCGGCGTCGGGGTCGTAGAAGTGCCCGTCGGGCAGTTCGTCGTAGTCGGCGAAGTGGTTGTGGGGCGCGCCACTCCCGTCGCCGGCCATGGCGTTCACGTGATGACCGTCCATGCTCTGGTGTGCTGACAGAGCCGTGCGGGGGCTGGTCTGGCTCTGGTGGGCTGCGAAGGTTCGGACAGCGACGGAGCCGACAGCCTCGAGCCCCGCGGAGCCCGGGCCCCGCGTTGCCGTTCCTGGTTGACCACCCCCGGGAGCAAATGTCGACTCATTCACAAGTCGTCTTACCTCCTTGGTGACCAGGAAACTTCTAGACAAGGTCAGCGTGGCACCATGCCGACGGTTGGCGACTCTATGGCGTGTCGGGCGTCCGCAGCAACACAATCCGCCGGACCCGGCCCGATGTGTCGGCAATGAAACATGTCGCTGTCAAGGGCGTACGGGCGTCGCACGGCAGGTTCAACCGGTGTGCGAATCGGTCGAAGGGTTACGTTCGAGGCGAGTTGACCGAGAGGCGCAAAGTGACCATACACACATCCGGCCGGACCTTGTGGGGCAAGATCCGGCCGGTCGCGCGCCATTGACGCGCCAAGTTGACGTATCGCCTTTACGAAAAGGTGACTTAGCGGGGAGGCGACCGCGTGTCGTCCGGGAGGCTCAGTCGAGGAGTGTGGCGAGCTCCACGTGCTCCAGGCCGTGTGCCTCCGCCACCTCGCGGTAAACCACCTTGCCGTCATGGGTGTTGAGCCCCTGCGCGAGCGCGGCGTCCCGGCGCAGCGCCTCCACCCAGCCCCGGTCGGCGAGTTCGACGATGTAGGGCAGCGTGGCGTTGGTGAGCGCGTACGTGGAGGTGTTGGGGACCGCGCCGGGCATGTTGGCGACGCAGTAGAAGACCGAGCCGTGGACCGGGAAGGTCGGTTCGGCGTGGGTGGTCGGGCGGGAGTCCTCGAAGCAGCCGCCCTGGTCGATCGCGATGTCGACAAGGACACTTCCGGGCTTCATGCGGGACACCAGCTCATTGGTGACCAGCTTCGGCGCCTTGGCGCCGGGGATGAGGACGGCGCCGATGACGAGATCGGCCTCGAGGCAGGCCTTCTCCAGCTCGAAGGCGTTGGAGACGACGGTCTGGATCTTCGTACCGAAGATCTTGTCGGCTTCCTTGAGCTTGTTGATGTCCTTGTCGAGCAGGGTCACGTGGAAGCCCATGCCGATGGCGATCTGCGCCGCGTTCCAGCCGGAGACGCCGCCGCCGATGACGACCGCCTTCCCGGCCGGTACGCCCGGGACACCGCCGGGCAGCACTCCGCGGCCGCCGCCCGCCCGCATCAGGTGGTAGGCGCCGACCTGCGGGGCGAGCCGGCCCGCGACCTCGGACATGGGCGCGAGCAGCGGCAGCGCGCGGCTCGGGAGCTCGACGGTCTCGTATGCGATCGCCGTGGTGCCGGACTCCAGGAGGGCGTCCGTGCACTCCTTGGACGCGGCCAGGTGCAGGTAGGTGAAGAGCGTCTGGTCCTTGCGGAGGCGGTGGTACTCCTCGGCGATGGGCTCCTTGACCTTCAGCAGCAGGTCGGCGGTGGCCCACACCTCGTCGGCCGTGTCCAGGATGCGCGCCCCCGCGGCCACGTACTCGGCGTCCGTGATGGACGAGCCGACACCGGCGTTTCGTTCGACGACGACCTGGTGGCCATGGCGCACCAACTCGTGCACGCCGGCGGGGGTGATGGCCACCCGGAACTCGTTGTTCTTGACCTCGCGGGGGATGCCGACCTTCACGTCGATCACGGTCCTTGGCTCAGAGGGTGTGGGCACAGCAATACATACCCGGATACAAGGGGTACACCGGGATACACCGCGGGAGAAGGTGCGGCAGAGCCAGTCTAATGAAGGTGTTCCCGCTGTCTAGCCTTTCAATGCATCAATCTTCAGCGGATGCACTGCGGATTTCGCAGGTGTTAGGTCTGTGTTCCAGTCGTTTCCCGGTCCGGATCCCGCTCCCGGTCCCCGTCCGCCGGGCTCTCCGCCAGGAGGCGTTCGGCCTCGCCTCGGTGCAGTTGGGCGGCCACCGGGTCACCGAGGCGGTCCAGCGTGTCGGCCAGCCGCAGCCGGACCGCGGCCTGCAGCCGGACGTCCCCGGCGCGCCGCGCCCACTCCATCGCCTCCTCGCAGGTCCGCAGCGACTCCTCGGGCCGGCCCGCGTACTCCTGGACCCGTGCCAGCTCGCTCAACGCCCGTGCGTGGGCGGCCACATCACCGTTCTTGCGATGCCCCGCGGCCGCCGCCCGCCAGGCCCGCTGCGCCTCGCCGTAGCGGCCCGCGTAGGTGTGCGCGCCGGCGATACGGCCGTACAGCCGGGCGGCGTCCGCGCGCTCGTCGCGTGCCAGGCGCTGGGCGAGGGCCCGGCCGAACCAGTCGGCCGCCCGGTCGTAGTCCCCGAGCTCCAGGTGCGCACCGCCTACGGATTCCATCGCGCGGCCGGTGGCGTACGGGTCGTTCGCCTCGCGTCCGGCGTCCAGCGCGGCCCGGTAGCGCACCAGAGCCTCGGCGGTGCGCCCGGTCCTGGCGTCGACGTCGGCCAGGTTCAGCAGCGCGGCGGCCCTCTCCCGGGGCAGGTCCCGGCGTTCGGCGACGTCGAGGACCAGCTGATGGACGCCGTACAGGTCGGGGGCGGCCTCCTGGGTGCCGAAGTGCGCGACCATCGCCCGCACCAGCTGGGACATCAGCCGACGGGCCAGCGTGTCCAGCTCGCCGTCGGCGACGGCCGCCCGGGCGGCGGCGAGCAGGGCGGGGCGGCGGGCGCGCAGCCAGTCGGCGGCGGCGCGCTCGTCGGCGAAGCGCAGGGCGCGGGGGGTGCTCTGGAGCTTCTCGCGGGCCTGGGGGTTGTCCCGTTCGGCGACGGCCCGGCAGGACTGCAGCAGCCGTACCGTCCGCTCCAGCATGCGTGCGCGGGCCAGTTGCAGTTCGGCGGGGCGCTCATGGGCCTCTGCGGCGGCGCGCAGCAGGGGGTGGAGGCAGCCGGGGACCTCGTACTGGGGCAGCGGGGAGTCCGACGCCCGCAGCAGGCCGAGGGCGGTGAGGTCGTCCAGGGCGGTGCGGGCGGCGCCGAGCGAGCAGCCCGCCAGGGCGGACGCGGTGTGCGGGTCGACCAGTCCGGCGGGGGCGAGGGAGAGCAGGCGCAGGGTGCGGGCGGCGGGGGCGGGCAGCGCGGCGTGGGCGAGCCGGAAGACGCGGCCGAGCGGGGTTCCCGCGGTGTCCTCGACGCTCTCCGTGTGGAGCTGTTTGGCGAGGTCGGAGACGGCCGCCTGCGGGCGGGCGGCGAGCCAGCCGCCCGCCAGCACCAGCGCGGCAGGCTGGCCCTGGCAGGCCTCGACGAGGCCCTCCGCGGCGCGCGGGTCGACGGTGATGCGGACCGAGCCGGTGTAGCGGGTCAGCAGTTCGAGGGCGGACTTGGTGTCCAGTCCGCCCAGGGTGCAGGGGCGGACGTCCGAGATGCCGGTGAGGGGGCCCGCGGAGACGGCGACGAGCAGGCACTCGGGGGTGTCCGGCAGCAGCGCGTCGACCTGCTCGGCGCTGGCCGCGTCGTCCAGCAGGATCAGCGCTCGCCGGCCGGCGAGCGCCTCGCGCAGGGTGGCCGAGAGGTCGTCCTCGCCGGCGCCGGCCGGGGCCGGTACGTCCAGGGCGGTGAGCAGTTCGCGGGCGGCGTGCTCGACGGGGACGGGGGTGCCGTCGCTCTCGCCGAGGCGGGCGCGCAGCACACCGTCGCGGTAGCGGCCGGCGACCTGCCGTACGAGCTCCTCGGCGAGCGCCGTACGCCCGGAGCCGGGCCGGCCGGCGATCAGCAGCACGCGCGCGCGGGGGGCCTTCTTCCCGGTCAGGGTGTCGAGGCCGGTGCGTTCGATGTCGGCGCGCAGTTCCTTCAACTCCCGGGTACGGCCCAGGAAACGGCCCGGTGTCGCAGCGTCCGACGACACCTGCACGCCGCCTGTGTCCACTGCCTGATCCGCCACGGGCCACACTCCCGTCCCACGCACACGCCGGCCCGCCGGGACTCCGGATCGGGCGATTCCAGAGCCTAGTTCACGCTCTGCGACGTTCCGGGCGGAGCACGGCGGGCATGGCCGGGACGTCCCCCGATCGGATCAGGCGATCGTCACACCGCAGACGTCCCCGAGTGGGCTCAGATCTCGAACGGTCGCGCCGGCCACGGCGCCTGAGCCGGACGCAGCGCGTCGACGCCGTCCCCGGCGCGCGCGGCGACCAGCGACAGCACGCCCACGACGAGGCAGGTGTTGTGCACCGCGCCGCCCAGGACGGCCCGGACGAGTTCGTCGACGGGCACGCGCGTGTGCTCCATGTCCGCCTCCTCGTCCTCCACCTCGAAGCGCTGCCCGTCCGCCTCGGACAGCCCCCGCGCGAGGAAGACCCGTACGGCCTCGTCGCAGCCGCCGGGGGTCGTGTACACGTCGGTCAGCACCCGCCAGTCCTCGGCCTTGACGTGCGCCTCCTCGTACAGCTCGCGCTGCGCGGCGTGCAGCGGGTTCTCGCCGGGCACGTCGAGCAGACCGGCCGGGATCTCCCACAGCTTGTGCCGCACGGGGTGGCGGTACTGCTTGATGAGCAGGACCCGGTCCTCGTCGTCGAGGGCGAGGACGGCGACCGATCCGGGGTGGACCTGGTAGTCGCGGCGGACGACGCTCCCGTCGGGCATGACCACCTCATCCGTGCGGACGGAGGTCTTGTTGCCCACGAACGGGGTCTCCGTGGACCGGATCTCCCACGCCTCGGGGGTGTCCTTGATCGTCATGCCCTGTCCTTCCACACGTACGAAAGCCGGGGTGCGCTCCGTTGAAGGTTTGCACCCCGGCCACCGTAACAACGGGTGTGTCACTCGGAATTCTTCTGCGCGTCCGCCGCCCGCTGACGCTCGACGGAGGCCTCCACCAGGCCCGCGAACAGCGGGTGCGGACGCGTCGGCCGCGAGCGCAGCTCCGGGTGGGCCTGCGTGGCGACCAGGTAGGGGTGGACGTCACGCGGGTACTCGACGTACTCGACGAGCTTGCCGTCCGGCGAGGTGCCGGAGAACAGGATGCCCGCCTTCTTCTCCAGCTCGGCGCGGTAGGCGTTGTTCACCTCGTACCGGTGACGGTGCCGCTCCTCGACGTATTCCTTGCCGTCGTACACCTCGCGGACGATGGAGCCCTCCGCCAGCTTGGCCGGATACATGCCCAGGCGCATCGTTCCTCCCATGTCGCCCTCGCCCGCCACGATGTCGAGCTGCTCGGCCATGGTGGAGATCACGGGGTGGCCGGTGGCCGGGTCGAACTCGGTGGAGTTCGCGTCGCCGATGTCGGCGAGGTTGCGGGCCGCCTCGATCACGATGCACTGCAGCCCCAGGCAGAGACCGAGGAGCGGGATCCTGTTCTCACGGGCGTAGCGGATCGCGCCGACCTTGCCGAGCACCCCGCGGTCGCCGAAGCCGCCCGGGATGCAGATGCCGTCCACGTCCTCGAGCTGCGCCCTGGCGCCCGCCGGGGTCTTGCAGTCGTCGGAGGTGACCCACTTGATCTTCACGCGGGCCTTGTTGGCGAAGCCGCCGGCGCGCAGCGCCTCGGTGACCGAGAGGTAGGCGTCGGGCAGGTCGATGTACTTGCCGACCAGGGCGAGGGTGATCTCGTGGTCGGGGTTGTGGACCCGGTCGAGCAGGTCGTCCCAGGTGGTCCAGTCCACATCGCGGAAGGGCAGGTCCAGCTTGCGGACCACGTAGGCGTCCAGGCCCTCGCCGTGCACGGTCTTCGGGATGTCGTAGATGGAGCGCGCGTCCGGGCAGGCCACCACGGCGGCCTCGTCGACGTCGCACATCAGCGAGATCTTGCGCTTGATCGCGGTCGGCACCTCGCGGTCGCAGCGCAGCACGATCGCGTCCGGCTGGATACCGATGTTCCGCAGGGCGGCCACGGAGTGCTGGGTGGGCTTGGTCTTCAGCTCGCCGGAGGGGCCGATGTAGGGCAGGAGCGAGATGTGCACCACGAAGACGTTGTCCCGGCCGACCTCGTGCCGGACCTGGCGGACGGTCTCCAGGAAGGGCAGCGACTCGATGTCGCCGACCGTGCCGCCGACCTCGGTGATCACCACGTCGACCTCGTCGGTCGCCATCCGGCGGATGCGGTGCTTGATCTCGTTGGTGATGTGCGGGATGACCTGCACGGTGTCGCCCAGGTACTCGCCGCGCCGCTCCTTGGCGATCACCGTCGAGTAGATCTGGCCCGTGGTGACGTTGGCGCTGCCGTCCAAGTCACGGTCGAGGAAGCGCTCGTAGTGTCCGATGTCGAGGTCGGTCTCGGCACCGTCGTTGGTGACGAACACCTCACCGTGCTGGAAGGGGTTCATCGTGCCCGGGTCGACGTTCAGGTACGGGTCGAGCTTCTGCATCACGACGCGCAGGCCCCGGGCCTTGAGCAGCATGCCGAGGCTGGAGGCCGTCAGGCCCTTGCCGAGCGAGGAGGCGACACCCCCGGTGACGAAGATGTGCTTGGTCGTCGTGGCTTTGCTGTTTCGGAAAGCAGCGGGCGGCATGGCCAAGAGGGGGCTCCCGTGGTCGCGGTCTGGGGTGCGGTGCGGCCGCCGGTCCGGATCTCCCGGAGGTGCCGTCGCTGCGGTTCGGGGGTTTCGAGCCCACCGGTCCACGGGCTACCAGGGTATCAGCGCCTCACGGGGATGGCTCCCGGCCACGCTCCGCGCACACACCGACACCGGCGCGCACCATCCGCGCGCACCGGGCAGACTGCTCTTACGGGCTTCTCACCAGTGGCTCACCCGTTCGGCGTACCCGCGTTGCCCGGAGCGACACACAGATCATCTACGTGCGTCGTATCCTGCTCGGACACTCGCTGCCGAGCCCGGCCGGCAAGACGGCACACCCCAGCCCGTATCCCACCGGAACAACGAGAGCTCGTCAGTTCGTTGAGCAACAATTGGCGTTTTGCCCATCCGGCGGAGCGACTGCTTTGCTTTATCGCTCAACGACGCATGACAAAGACCCCTTGACCGCACTAGCGACAGCCCCCCGTTCGCGTGGGGGTGACGTGGCCGTTCGACTGGAGTTGCACGTGGCCGGGCGCATCGAAGACTACGCACTCATCGGAGACATGCAGACCGCTGCCCTGGTCTGCCGTGACGGGACAGTGGACTGGCTGTGCCTGCCCCGCTTCGACTCGCACGCGATCTTCGCAGGCCTGCTCGGCACAGAGGAACACGGGTTCTGGCGCCTCGGCCCCGCGCACGCCTCCGACGCCCCGCCGCCGACCGCGGCCCGGCGCACCTACCGCGGCGACTCGCTGATCCTGGAGTCCGAGTGGGACACCCCGCGCGGCACGGTCCGGGTGACCGACTTCATGCCCCCGCGCGACGGCGCGCCGCAGCTGATCCGCATCGTCGAGGGCGTCTCGGGCCGTGTCCCGATGCGCTCCGCCCTGCGGATGCGCTTCTCCTACGGCCGGGTGGTCCCCTGGGTGCACAAGCACGAGGGGCGCACGGTCGCCGTCGCGGGCCCGGACTCGGTGTGGTTCGACACGACCGCCGAGACCTACGGGAAGTCACTGACGACGTACGCGGACTTCACGGTCGCCCCCGGGGACCGCATCGCGTTCACGGTCTCCTGGGAGCCCTCGCACAAGCAGCCGCCGCCGCTGCCGGAGCCGGAGGCCTCGCTGGAGGCGACGGAGGAGTTCTGGCGGGAGTGGGTCGAGCACTGCACGTACCACGGCCCCTACCGCGAGGCGGTGATCCGCTCCCTGATCACCCTCAAGGCCCTCACCTACGCCCCGACCGGCGGCATCGTCGCCGCCCCCACCACCTCGCTGCCCGAGGACATCGGCGGCGTCCGCAACTGGGACTACCGCTACACCTGGCTGCGTGACGCGGCGATCACCCTGTCCTCGCTGCTGCGCACCGGCTACCGCGAGGAGGCCCGCGCCTGGCGCGAGTGGCTGCTGCGGGCGGTCGCCGGCGACCCGGAGAACCTGCAGATCATGTACGGCATCGCGGGCGAGCGCGAGCTCGGCGAGGCCGAGCTGGACTGGCTGCCGGGCTACGAGAACTCCGCCCCGGTCCGGGTCGGCAACGGCGCGGCGCACCAGCTCCAGCTGGACGTCTACGGCGAGGTCACCGAGGCCCTGCACCTCGGCCACATGACGGGCCTGGCCCGCAACGACTACGCCTCCCTCCTCCAGCTGAAGCTGATCCGCTACCTGGAGCGGCACTGGGACGAGCCGGACGAGGGCATCTGGGAGGTGCGCGGTCCGCGCCGCCACTTCGTGCACTCCAAGGTCATGGCCTGGGTCGCCGTCGACCGCACGATCAAGCTCATCGAGTCCGGCGACGCCGACGGCCCGCTGGAGCGGTGGCGCGAGCTGCGCGACGACATCCACCGGGACGTGTGCGAGAAGGGCTACGACAAGGAACGCAACACCTTCACGCAGTCGTACGGCTCGAAGGAACTGGACGCGTCGCTGCTGCTGATCCCGCAGATGGGCTTCCTGCCTCCGGACGACAAGCGGGTGATCGGCACCATCGAGGCGATCCAGCGCGAGCTGTCCACCCCGGACGGCTTCATCCTGCGCTACCCGACCTCGGGCGGCGACGAGGGCGTGGACGGCCTCCCCGGTGACGAGGGCGCCTTCCTGGCCTGCTCGTTCTGGATGGCGGACGACCTCGCGATGATCGGCCGCGTGGACGAGGCCCGCAAGCTGTTCGAGAAGCTGCTGTCCCTGCGCAACGACCTCGGTCTGCTCGCCGAGGAGTGGGACCCGCGCCTCAAGCGCCAGGTCGGCAACTTCCCGCAGGCCTTCAGCCACGTCCCGCTGATCGACACGGCCCTGCGCCTGACGGCGTCCGGAGCATACGGCGGCTGACGGGAAGGCTGAACAGGAAGGCCCGGCCGGGCCCGCCTAGGCTGGGAAGGTCCAAGCCCCTGCAGGAAGGGGGCGCCTCATGGCCTCCCCATCGAAAGCGGGCGCGGCCCTCTCCGCGCTGCGCGAAAGTCTGGTCGGCGACGTGTTCGCCCCGGGGGACGCGGGCTACGACGAGGCCCGGACCGTGTTCAACGCGATGATCGACCGGCGTCCGGCGGTGATCGCCCAGTGCGTGGACGCGGACGACGTCGTGACGACCGTGCGCTTCGCCCGTGACCTGGACCTGCCGGTCGCGGTGCGCGGCGGCGGGCACAGCGTGGCGGGCAGCGCGCTGGGCGACGGGGCCGTGGTGGCCGATCTGCGGCACATGCGTGCGGTCGCCGTCGATCCGGCGGCCCAGGCCGTACGGATCGCGGGCGGCGCCACGATGAGCGACCTGGACCGTGCCTGCGAGCCGCACGGCCTCGCCACGACCGGCGGCCGGGCCTCCACGACGGGCGTCGGCGGCTTCGTCCTGGGCGGCGGCACCGGCTGGCTGGACCGCTGCTTCGGCCTCGCCGTCGACAACCTGCTCGGCGCGGAGCTGGTCACCGCCGACGGCGAGCGGGTCCACGCGAGCGCCGACGAACACCCCGACCTGTTCTGGGCGCTGCACGGCGGCGGCGGCAACTTCGGCATCGCCACCTCGCTCACGCTGAAGCTGTACGAGCTGCCCCGGTTCTCCATCGCGCTGCTGCTGTACCAGCCGGAGTTCGGCCGCGAGGTCGCCCGCACCTACCGCGACGTGATCACGGCGGGCCCGGACGAGGCGAGCGGCGCGGTCATCTATCTCACCGGCCCGCCCGAGGAGTTCATCCCGCCGCACCTGGTCGGCTCACTGCTGTGCGGGGCGCTGCTGACGTACGCCGGCCCGGAGGAGGACCTGCGCAAGCTGGCCGAGCCGCTGCTCGCGCTGCCGCACGAGGCGGAGATCATGGGCGCCATGCCGTACGCCGACGTGCAGTGCATGCTGGACGATCCGCCGGGGATGCGGAACTACTGGTCCGCGGAGTACCTGACGGGCGCCCCCGACGACTTCCTGGACGTCTACTGCTCCCGCGGGGAGAACCTGCCCGTGCCGACCGGCACCCTGCACGCGCTGTTCCCGCAAGGAGGCGCGATCGGCACCGGCCCGCACGAGTACCCCGTGCCCTACCGGGACGCGCCCTGGGCCGTGCACCCCTTCGGTCTCTGGGAGGACCCGGCCGACGACGAGCGCTGCATCCGGTGGGTGCGGGACGTCCGCGCCGGCGCCCGGCCGTGGAGCACCGGCGCGGTGTACCTGAACTTCATCGGCGACGAGGGCGCCGACCGGGTCGTGGCGGGCCTGGGCACCGAGAACACCCGCCGTCTCGGCGAGGTGAAGCGCCGCTACGACCCCGACAACGTGTTCCGCTTCAACCACAACATCAGGCCGGCCTGAGCGCCGTCAGCGTCCGCTCCCCCGCCGGATCGCCGTCCGTGGCCGGGACGAGGGCGATCTCGTCGAGCCCGGCCTCGGCGTAGGCGTCGATCCGTCGTCGTACGGTGGCCCGGTCGCCCACCAGTCCCACGACGGCGGCTGCCTCCGGCGGCAGGGCACGGACCAGGGCCTCCCGGCCGGCACCGGTGGCGGCGAGCTCGACGGCCTTCCCGAACCCCGCTTCGGCGAACACCTCGCGGTACCCGGGCACGGTCAGATACCCGGCGATGCTCCCCAGCACCTGGGTGAGCGACTCCGGCGCCGGGTCGACGGCGGCAGGCAGCCAGGCGGCGAGGACGGGCGGCCTGCGCCCCGCCCGCTCGGCCGCCGTGCCCAGCCTGCCGCGCAGCACGCGCACCTGTTCGGGCGAGACCACGTCGAGCAGCATCCGGTCCGCGTGCGCGGCGGCCGCGGCGACCGCACGGTCCCCGAACGCGGCGACGGTGAGCGGCCCGCCGGGCGGCGGGAGGCGGCGCCGGAAGGTGCTCCCGCGGACGACCGGCTCCCCCGGCGCGCCGCGCAGCAGGATTCGTACGGCCGCGGCGGTCTCGGCGAGCACGGCGGCGGGGCGCACTCTCTCCCGCCCGTGCACTCCCTCCACCACCCGCCGGCTGGAGGTGCCCAGCGCGACGCCGACCGTCCTGCCGGTGACGGCGGCCACCGAGGCGGCGCCCCGCGCGATGGTCAGGGGGTCGCGCACCGACACCGGGACGGGCCCGGCGGTGAGCGCGGCGCGTTCGGTGACCCGCCCGAGGGCGGCTGCCAGCACGAACGAGTCCCAGGTCGGCCCCTCCCCCGCCCACACCTCCCGGTATCCGAGCCGGTCGGCGAGCGCCGCCACCCTGAGCGGCTCCTCGACCGGACTGTCGTCCTCACGGGCAACGGCGACCACACTGAAGTCCATGGCCGGCGGCTACCCGTCCGGCGCCCGCGCACGCCGGAGGAGATGTTGCCGGCCCGTCCGCGCAGGTAGCGTCCGGTGCATGGACAGCAGTACGGACCGCCGTTTCGACAGCAGGGGCGCCGGCATCACCGTCCAGCGCGCGCTGGAGCTGCCCGGCCTGCGCAGCGGGCTGCCGGAGGTCCTCGCGGGCGCCGAGCGGCTGGGGCGGACGGTGCGCTGGGTGCACGCCGGTGAGGTCCCGCACATCGCCTCCCTGCTCAAGGGCGGCGAGCTGCTGCTGACCACGGGCTACGGCCTCGGCACCCGTCCGGCCGAGCAGCGGGCGTTCGTGCGCACCCTGGCCGAGCGGGGCATCGCGGCCCTGGTGATCGAGCTGGGACCGCGCTTCGCCCGGCTCCCCGCGGCCCTGGTGGACACCGCCAGGGCGACCGGTCTGCCGCTGGTCCAACTGCACCGCGAGGTGCCGTTCGTGACGGTCACTGAGGAGATCCACACCGAGATCGTCAACGGCCACTACGCGCTGCTCCAGCGCGCGGAGGAGGTGCACCGCCGCTGCACGGAGGCTGTCCTCGGCGGCGGCGGGATCCCGCAGGTCCTCGGCATCCTGGCGGACTTCGGCGGCAATCCGGTGTTCCTGGAGACGACGGACGGGCTGCTGCTGTACGCGGCCGGGGAAGGACCTCAGGGCGCGGATCCGCTCCAGGTGTGGGAGGGGCTGCGCGGCCCGCACAAGGACGCGCCGCCGCCGGCCGGTTCGGTGCTGGTGGACGTGCCCGGGGGCGGGCCGGGGACGGGTTCGGTGCGCGCCCGGCTCGCGCTGCTGCCCGTGCGCGCCCCGCTCTCCCCGGTGCACCGGATCGCCGCCGAGCGGGCGGCCGGGATCCTGGCCGTGGTGCTGATGCAGGCCCGCCAGGAGGAGGAGTTGGCGGCGCGCGGCCGGGGCGACTTCCTGACCGACCTCGCCGAGGGCCGTGTCGCCGCCGAGGACGCCCCGGCGCAGGCGCGGGTGCTCGGCTTCAAGCCCGGGGAGAGCCCGCTCCTGCCGGTCGTGATGCGGCTGGGCGACGCCCTCGTCCCCGGCGGGGGCTGGGCGGTGCTGGCGCGGGCGGTCGCGGAGGAGCTGGCCTCGGTGGGTGTGCCGGTGCTGCTGGGTGTCCGGCCCGTGGAGGGTCGGGTCCCCCTGCTCCTCGGTCTGCGGTCGGGGTCGGAGCGCGCGGCGGTGGCGGACCGGGTCGCGGCGGCGCTGCGGGCAGGGGTGGAGCGGGCCGGGATGCGGCGGCCGGGGGCCCCGCCGCCGGTGGTGGTGGTCGGGGTGGCGGGCGGCTGGGCGGCGGCCTCGGCGGGCCTCAGGCACGCGGCGGAGACGGCGACCGCCGCCCAGGGCCTGACCGACCGCCCCTGGTACGACGCGCGCCGGCTCGACATCGACCTCCTGCTGTGGCGGCTGCGCGACCACCCGGACCTGGCGGCCTTCGTGGACCGCGCGATCGGTCCCGTCCGCGACCACGACCAGCGCCACAAACCGCCCCTGCTGCCCACCCTGGAGTCCTACCTGGCGCACGCCGGCCGCAAGGCGGAGACGGCCCGCGAGCTGCACCTCAACCGCCAGACCCTCTACAACCGCCTCGCCCGCATCGGCGAGTTGCTGGGCACGGATCTGGACGACCCGCAGACGGTCCTGGCCCTGAGCCTGGCGCTGCGGGCCCGCCGGCACGTGCCGTGAGGGCGGCTCAGATCATCGGCCGGGGCTGGGTCAGCTCGTCGTAGACGCTGAGGACCTGGGCGACCGTCTCGTCCTCGGTGGGCCAGGTGGACGTCTGCCGGGTGCCCGCGTCCCGCAGCCGCTCGCACCGGTCCTGGTCGTCGAGCAGGCGGACGACGGCGGCGGCGAAGGCCTGCGGATCGTCGGGCGGGACGAGTTCGGCGGCGTCCCCGACGAGTTCCCGGACGCCGCCTGCGCGGACGGCGACGAGCGGGACGCGCGCGTGGAGGGCCTCCTGCGCCAGGACCGAGCGGGACTCCTCGCCGCCCGGCAGCAGTGCGAGGTCCGCGGCGGCGAGCAGGGCGGGGACGTCGTCCCTGAGCCCCAGGAGCCGTACCGGCAGTTCCTCGTCCTCGATACGGCGCTGGAGTGCCGCCCGGTGCGGCCCCTCCCCGGCGACGACGACCAGCGGGACGGGGTCCAGACGGCACCAGACATGCGCGGCGTCCAGCAGCAGGTCGTAGCCCCGGTGGCGGTCCAGTGACCCGACGGCCATGAGCAACGGGCGGCCGACCGCGCCGAGTTCGGCCCGCAGCTTGGAGTGCGGCGGCTCGGCGTCCTCGGGATCGTCCGTGGGCCGGCGCGCGGGCAGCGCGACGGCTGCGAGGCGGGCGTCGCGGGCTCCCGTCCGGCGCGCCCGGTCGACGAGGCCGGAGGTGGTCCCGAGCACCACGGCGGAAGCCTTCGCCACCCGCCGCTCCAGCAGCCGCAGCAGATGGGCCCGGGCCCCTTCGGCGCGGGCACGGTTGTGCCAGGTGACGACCAGCGGGGTATCGCGTCCGCCGAGCGCGAGCACGGCCCGGAAGGAGGCGTGCAGGCCGTGCGCGTGGACCAGGTCGGCGTCCGTGCAGGCCGCGCGCAGGGCCGCCACCGAGCCCGGGTCGCTGCTGCGGGGCACGTGCACGTGTTCGGCGCCGGCGCCCGCGAAGTCGTAGCGGCGCTCGGCCTCGCCAGGGGCGCACACCGTCACCCGCACGCCCCGGGCGACGAGCCCGGCGGCCAGCGAACGCACATGCGCGCTGCTGCCGGCGTCGCCGCCGCCCAGCACCTGCACGGTGCGCAGCGGCGTCTGGCCGTGCGGTGAGTGGCTGCTCACGTGGCCGGGGCTCCTGGTTCGGCATCGGACGGTCACGGGGAAACGTACCGAAGGACCGGATGGATGGGTGTACCACCGGGTTCCTCACGTACTGCACCCAAGGATGCCAGCACGTACGGGTGTTCCGTGCCGCCGAGTCCCCGGGTACCCGGCTGCAGGGCGCTATGCGTCACCCACACGGGTGAAGGAAGTCGGGGTTCCGTTCGATTGGCGGAGTCCTGGCCTCGCGACCTCGCCGCAGACCGGGGTCTCCGCCGCCGTGGCCACGAACCAGCCGAACCCCGGCAGTGTCGAGGCCCGAGGGAGCGGCCCGCCGCTACCCGTCCGCCCGGGCCGTCGCCAGCAGTTCCTCCGCGTGCGCCCGGGCCGTCTCGGAGTCCTCCTGGCCGGCGAGCATCCGGGACAGCTCCCGGATCCGTTCCTCACCCTCCAGCACCTTCACCCCGGACCGGGTCACCGACCCGTCGTCGGTCTTCTCCACCAGCAGCTGCCGGTCGGCGAAGGCCGCGACCTGCGGAAGATGGGTGACCACCACGACCTGAGCGGACTTCGCCAGCTTCGCGAGCCGCCGCCCGATCTCCACCGCAGCCTTGCCGCCGACACCCGCGTCGACCTCGTCGAAGAGGTACGTCGGCACCGGATCCGTCCCCGCGAACACGACCTCCACGGCGAGCATCACGCGCGACAGCTCACCACCGGACGCGCCCTTGGCGATGGGCCGGGGCGGCGCGCCCGGATGCGGCGCGAGCAGCAGCTCCACCTCGTCGGCACCGGACGGCCCGTAGGCGACGGTGCGTCCGCCGACCTCCACGCCCTCCGGGTCCTCGGTCTGCCGGATCGCGAACGACACGCGCGCGTGGGGCATCGCCAGCGACGCCAGCTCGGCGGTCACCGCGGCGGCGAACCGCTCGGCGGCCTCCGTGCGCGCGTCCGTCAGGGCCTGTGCGAGCCCGCCCAGTTCGGTACGCAGCGCGTCCCGCTCGGCGGTCAGCTCGTCGAGCCGCTCGTCGTCGCCGTCCAGCTCGGTCAGCCGGGCCGCGCTCTGCTCGGCCCACGCCAGAACGGCGTTCACGTCAGGGCCGTACTTCCGGGTGAGCGCGGTCAGCGCGGCCCGCCGCTCCTCCACCGCCGCCAGCCGCAGCGGATCGGCGTCGAGGTCGTCGGCGTATCCGGCGAGCTCGCCCGCCACATCGCCGAGCAGGATCCCGATCTCCCCGATCCGGTCGGCCAGCGCGGCCAGCGCGGGATCGTAGGACCGGACGGCCTCCAGGGCCCGCTGGGCGCCCGCCACCAGGGTCGCGGCGTCGATGCCCTCGGGATCCTCCGGATTGCCCGCCATCGCGGCGTGCGCGGCCGTGGCGGCCGACGACAGCGCCTCCGCGTGCCCGAGCCGCTCCGCCTCCTCCGCCAGCTCCACGTCCTCCCCGGCGCGCGGCTCGACGCCGGCCACCTCGTCGAGGCCGTAGCGCAGCATGTCGGCCTCCTGGGCCCGCTCACGCGCGCGCGTGACGATGTCGTCCAGCTCCGCGGCCACGGCCCGCAGCCGCCGGTACGCCTCCGCGTACTTGGCGAGCGGCACGGCGACGGCGTCCCCGGCGTACCGGTCGAGCGCCTGCCGCTGCCGGGACAGCTTCAGCAGCCCCTGCTGGTCGGTCTGCCCGTGCACGGCGACCAGTTCGTCGGCGAGCTCGGCCAGCACGCCCACGGGCACGCTCCGCCCGCCGACGTGCGCCCGCGACCGCCCCTCGGCGGAAACGGTACGGCTGATGAGCAGCGCCCCGTCGTCGAGCTCCGCCCCGGCCTCCTCGGCCCGTACCGCAGCCGAGCCGCCCGAGGGCAGGGCGATCCGCCCCTCCACGACCGCCCGCTCGGCACCGATCCGCACGAGCGCGGGGTCGGCCCGCCCGCCGAGCAGCAGCCCGAGGCTGGTCACGACCATGGTCTTGCCCGCGCCCGTCTCACCCGTGACGGCGGTGAAGCCGGGCGACAGCTCGACCACCGCGTCGTCGATGACTCCGAGCGACCGTATCCGCATCTCCTCCAACACGGACAAGACCTTACGAGGTCCGGGGCGGCGAGTGCGAGGCACCCTGTCACCCGGGCGAGTGGACGTCCCTAGTGACGAGCCCCCCGCCACCCGGAAACGGGCAGCGCGAACTTCGCCACCAGCCGGTCGGTGAACGAAGCATGATGCAGTCGGGCCAGCCGTACCGGAACGGCCCCCCGCCGCACCTCCACCCGGGCCCCCGCGGGCAGATCGAAGGTCCGCCGCCCGTCGCACCACAGCACCCCGGGCGGAATGTGCGGCAGCAGCTCCACGGCGAGCACCGAGTTCGGCGAGGTCACCAGCGGCTTCGCGAACAGCGCGTGCGCACTGATCGGCACCATCAACAGCGCCTCGACCTCGGGCCACACCACCGGCCCGCCGGCGGAGAACGCGTACGCGGTGGACCCGGTGGGCGTGGACAGGACGATCCCGTCGCATCCGAACCCGGTCACCGGCCGCCCGTCGATCTCCAGCACCACTTCGAGCAGTTTCTCGGCACCGGCCTTCTGCACCGCCGCCTCGTTCAGCGCCCAGTCCGTGTGCACGATGTCCCCGTTGCGGTGCACGACGACATCGACGGTCATCCGCTCCTCGACCTCGTACGACTTCGACACGACCCGGTCGACGACCTTGTCGAGGTCGTCGCGCTCGGCCTCGGCGAGGAAGCCGACGCTCCCGAGGTTGACGCCGAGCATCGGCACCCCGGACGCGCGGGCGAACTCCGCGCCGCGCAGCAGCGTCCCGTCACCGCCGAGGACGATGAGCAGCTCGCACCCCTCCAGGCAGTCCGGGGTGGCCTCGGCGACGAGCTCCACCTCGTCCGGCACATGCAGGTCGGACGCCTCGTACTCCAGGACACGCACCCCGATGCCCTCGCGCAGCAGGCCCTTCACCACCAGTTCCGCACTGCGGATCGCGGCGGGCCGGCCCGTGTGGGCGAGCAGGAAAACAGTACGAGCTCGGTTCGGTGTCAACGCGGCCCCTCCGCAACTGCACGATCGACGTCGGCCGGGTCCAGGGCAGGCGCCCCGGCCCGGAGCCACAGAAAGTACTCGACATTGCCCGAGGGCCCGGGCAGCGGACTGGCGGTGACACCCTGCACCCCGAGCCCCAGCTCCCACGCCTTCCCGGCGACGCCGCGCACCGCCTCGGCCCGCAGCTCGGGACTGCGCACGACGCCCCCGCTGCCGAGCCGTTCCTTCCCCACCTCGAACTGCGGCTTGACCATCATCACCAGATCCGCGTCCGGCTTGGTGCACCGCGCCAGAGCCGGCAGCACCAGCCCGAGCGGAATGAAGGACAAGTCCCCCACGACAAGATCCACAGGCTCCCCATCGATCGCTTCAAGCGTCAACTCGCGTACGTTCGTACGGTCCTTGACGGTGACGCGTTCATCGCTCTGCAGAGACCAGGCGAGTTGTCCGTATCCGACGTCCACGGCCACGACGTGCGCGGCTCCCGCCCGCAGCAGCACGTCCGTGAAACCGCCGGTCGACGCCCCGGCGTCCAGCGCCCGACGCCCCGCCACCACGAGCCCCGACGGCCCGAAGACCTCGAGCGCCCCGGCGAGCTTGTGGCCGCCCCGGGACACGTAGTCGGGGTCGTTGTCGTCGACGGCGACGACGATCGCGGCGGCCGTCTCCACCTGGGTGGCGGGCTTGGTCGCCACGGCCTTGCCCACGGTGACCCGGCCCGCGGCGATCAGCTGCCCGGCATGCTCACGCGAGCGCGCGAGCTTACGGCGGACCAGCTCCGCGTCCAGACGGCGACGTGCGACTCCTGCCACGTTCGGTTCAGCTCCTACTGCTGTACGGCGAGGGGGGCGCCGGAGGTCCCGGGCGGGCGTCGAGCGCGGTGAGCGCGTCGCGCAGCCCCCGGTGCACATCCTCGTACACCTCGAGGTGCCCGTCGGTGGCGAGGTGGTCGGCGTCGGCCAGCCGGTCCAGCTGGGCGTCGACCCCGGCGTCACCGGTGGGTGTGCGGGGGACCGCGAGCGGCGCGGGGGCGGCGGGATCGTACTCCGGTTCCTCCGCCGGGCTCTCCGGCTCCGGCACTGTGTCGCTCATGGGCAGACGCTACCCCGAACCCCTGGGGTACCGTCGATCACGATGGCCACGATCGAGGAGTGCCGTGCGGCACTCGAGAAGCTCTCGGACAACATGCAGCGCGCCGAAGGGGACGTCCGCACCGCCACGTCCCTGGACCGCTCGGTGAGCTGCCGGATCACCGACCTGGACATCACGTTCACCGGCCGTATGACGGGCGGGCGGATCGTGGTGCACGACACCCTGCAGGGCCCTCCCCGGGAGAAGGCCCAGATCAGGCTGACCATGACCGGCGACGACCTGGTCGCGCTGGTCGCCGGCGAGCTGAACTTCGCGAAGGCGTGGGGTTCGGGCCGGGTGAAACTGGAGGCGGGCCTCAGGGACCTGTTCCAGCTCAGGAAGCTTCTGTAGCGACCGCCCGCCTGCCCCGCGCCCGTGCCTGGCGGGCCGCCGGCACCACCAGCGGTGTCCCCGTCTCCGGATCGTCGATGATCTGGCAGCGCAGTCCGAAGACCTCCTCGACCAGTTCGGCCGTGACGACGTCGGCCGGCGCGCCCTGCGCGACGATCTCGCCGCCCTTCAGCGCGATGAGATGGCTGGCGTACCGGGCCGCGTGGTTGAGGTCGTGCAGCACGGCGACAAGGGTGCGGCCCTGCTCCTCGTGCAGTTCGGCACACAGGTCGAGGACGTCGATCTGGTGCTGGATGTCGAGGTAGGTCGTCGGCTCGTCGAGCAGCAGCAGCGGGGTCTGCTGGGCGAGGGCCATCGCGATCCACACACGCTGCCGCTGGCCGCCGGACAGCTCGTCGACGTAGCGCTCGGCCAGCTCGGCGACCCCCGTCCGGCTCATCGCCTCCTGCACGACCCGCTCGTCCTCTGCCGACCACTGCCGCAGGATCCCCTGGTGCGGGTAACGGCCGCGGCCCACCAGGTCGGCGACGGTGATCCCGTCCGGCGCGATCGACGACTGCGGCAGCAGACCGAGCGTGCGCGCGACCTTCTTGGCGGGCATCGACTGGATGACCTGACCGTCGAGAAGCACCCGCCCCCGGGACGGCTTCAGCATCCGCGACAGCGCCCGCAGCAGCGTCGACTTGCCGCACGCGTTGGGGCCGACGATCACCGTGAAGGAGTTGTCGGGGATCTCCACCGACAACTGTTCGGTGATGACCCGCTGGTCGTAGGCGAGGGTCACGTTCTCGGCGGACAGGCGGTTCACGGTGCTCCTTCGGTTGTTCTGGTCGGCCGAGCCGCTCATATCCGGCCCGCCTTGCGCTCGGTGACGAGGAGCCACAGCAGGTAGACCCCGCCCAGCACGCCGGTCACCACGCCCACGGGCAGCTGTCCGTCGCCGAAGAGCCGCTGCGAGGCCCAGTCGGCGGTGACCAGCAGGGCCGCGCCCATGCACAGGGACGGCACGAGGTTCGGCCCGGGCGACCGGGTGAGCCGCCGGGCGAGCTGCGGCGCGGTGAGCGCCACGAAACTGACGGGGCCCGCGGCGGCGGTGGCGGCCGCGGTGAGCAGGACGGCCGACACCATCAGCACCAGCCGTACGCGCTCCACCCGCACCCCGAGCGCCTGGGAGACGTCGTCGCCCATCTCCATCATCCGCAGCCCGCGCGCGTTGCCGAGGACCAGCGGTACGAGCACGCAGACCAGGACGAGCAGCGGCCAGACCTGCTTCCAGTCCCGCCCGTCGAGGGTCCCGGTCATCCAGACGACGGCCCGGGCCGTGTCCACGAAGTCGGCCTTGGTGATCAGATAGCCGTTGACCGCCGTCGCGACGGCCGACAGACCGATGCCGACCAGCACCAGCCGATAACCGTGCACACCCTGCTTCCACGCCAGCAGATGGATCGCGGCCCCGGTCACCAGCCCGCCCACCAGGGCCCCGACGGTGACCTGGGTGGTGCTCCCGGAGAACAGCACGATCATCACGAGCGCCCCGGCCGTCGCCCCCTGCCCGAGGCCGAGCACGTCCGGGCTGCCCAGCGGGTTGCGCGAGACGGCCTGGAACAACGCGCCGCCCAGGCCGAGCGAGGCACCGACCAGCAGCCCGACGAGGACCCGCGGCAGCCGCAGGTCGTTGACGACGAGCTCCTGACCGGGGTTGCCCTCGCCGAACAGCGTCTTCAGTACGTCCCCCGCCGAGATCGGGAAGTCGCCGGTGCCGATCAGCACGACGCTCGCGGCGAACGCGGCGCCCAGCAGCGTCACGACGACGACCAGCGCCCGTACGTCCAGCCGGACCGACAGCCCGCCGGCCTTTGCGATCCTCACAGCCTTGGTGGTCCTCACACCCTTGGTGGTCCTCACAGCTGGGCCGTCCTCCGGCGTCGTACGAGAAAGATGAAGACCGGGCCGCCGATGATCGCGGTGATGATGCCGACCTGGACCTCCGACGGCCGGGCGACGACCCGGCCGATCACATCGGAGCCGAGCAGCAGCACCGGCGACAGGACCGCCGCGTACGGCATGATCCAGCGCAGGTCGGGGCCGGTGAAGGAGCGCACGATGTGCGGGACCATCAGCCCGACGAACACGATCGGCCCACAGGCGGCGGTCGCGGACCCGCACAGCACGGTGGCGGCGAGCATGGCCAGCGCCCGGGTCCGGTTGAGGTTCGCGCCCAGCGCCCTGGCCGTGTCGTCGCCCATCTCCACGGCGTTCAGCGGCCGGGCCAGAGCGAGGGCGAGGAGCGTGCCCGCGACGAGGAACGGCAGCACCTGCCAGATCGTCTCGTCGGTCGCCGAGGACAACGAACCGACCGTCCAGAACCGCATCCTGGCGAGCGCCGCGTCATCCAAGATCATCACGGCCTGGAGGTAGCCGTAGAGCGCGGCACTGATCGCGGTGCCGGCGAGCGCGAGCCGTACGGGTGTGGCCGCCCGGCTGCCGCCCAGGAACCAGACCAGCGCGCCGACCGCGGCCGCCCCCAGGAACGCGAACCACACATACCCGCTCAGGCTCGTCACCCCGAGGAACGTGATCGCGGTGACGACGGCGGCCGAGGCACCGGCGTTGATGCCGAGCAGCCCCGGATCTGCGAGCGGGTTGCGCGTCAGCGCCTGGAGCACGGCTCCGGACAACCCCAGCGCGGCACCGACGAGCAGGCCGAGCACGGTCCGCGACAGCCGCTCGTCGACGACGACGTCCGCATACGTCCCCGAATCCGCGAACAGCCCGTGCCACACCTGGGCGACGGACAGTTCCTTCGCCCCGACGGCGATGCTCGCCACCGCCACCAGCGCGAGCACCGCCACGGCGACGAACAGTCCGAGCGAACGGATCGCCCGGCGGGCTGGGGGCGCGGAGGCGCTCTCCGCGCGCTGTCCGGGAACACTGTCGACCAACACCCAGTTAGGTTAGCCTACCCTCTCTGGAACTTTGATCCCTGGTCAGGGCCTCACAGCCCCAGCCGTGCCAGCGCCTTCCCCCCGTCCAGCTCGCAACTCCCCTCCCCGGCCGCCGTCCAGGCCGCCGCACACAGCGCCCGCAGCCCGTCCAGCGCCTCACCGTCGCCCGCCAGCTCCAGCCGCTCCTCACCGGCGGTCGCGGTCCAGCCACCGCACCGGAACCCCTCCCCGGCCTCGCTCACCTCCGGCTGTCCGGTGAGCAGCCCGCGCAGATCGGCGTCCACATACGTCGGCCGGTGCTGCGGCGGCGCGGCGAGCAGCTGCGCGCCGTCGGTGACACCGGTGAGGACGAGCAGTGAGTCCACCTCCCCGTTGAACGCCCCCTCGATGTCGGTGTCCAGCCGGTCGCCGACCACCAACGGCCGCTCCGCGCCCGTCCGCAGGATCGTCTCCCGGTGCATCGGCGGCAGCGGCTTGCCCGCCACCTGCGGCTCGGCCCCCGTGGCTATCCGCACCACTTCCACCGCCGCGCCGTTGCCCGGCGCGATCCCCCGGCCGCTCGGAATCGTCAGGTCGGTGTTGGACGCGAACCACGGCACTCCACGCGCGACGGCGTACGAAGCCTCGGCGAACCTCCCCCACGGCAGGTCGGGCCCGCCGAACCCCTGCACCACGGCCGCCGGGTCGTCGTCCGCGGACTCCACCGGTGTGAGACCCCGCTCCCGCAGCGCGACCCGCAGCCCCTCCCCGCCGATCACCAGCACCCGCGCGCCCGCCGGAACCTGCTCGCTGATCAGCCGCGCGACCGCCTGGGCCGAGGTGATGACGTCATCCGCGCTCGTGGGGATCCCCAGCTCCGTCAGGTGCCCGGCCACGGTGTCCGGCGTCCGCAGCGCGTTGTTGGTCACGTACGCGAGGTGCATCCCGCCCGCACGGGCCGTGCCCAGCGACTCGACGGCGTGCACGATCGCGTTCCCGCCCGCGTACACCACGCCGTCCAGGTCGAGCAGCGCCGTGTCGTACGCGTCGCTCAGGGCCTGCCCACTGCCCTCGGGCCTCGTCCTGAAGCTCCGGCTCATTCCGCATCGCTCCTCGCTCGATCCGCTTTCCCCCGATCATCGCGCATGCCACTGACACCGGGACGTCCACACCTGCGCCCCGTACGATGCCGGGATGAACACTGCAGGTCACTCTGAGGCAACGGCGCCCCGAGGCCTGGAACTCACCCCGTTCCGAGGCCTGCGCTACGACCCCGACCGGGTCGGCAGCCTCGCCGCCGTCACCTCCCCGCCGTACGACGTCGTCGTCCGCCCCGACGGCCTGCACCAGCTCCAGGACTCGGACCCGCACAACATCGTCCGGCTGATCCTCCCTCAGGCCACCACCCCCAGCGCCCGCACGGAACAGGCCGCCGACGCCCTGCGCCGCTGGCTCGCCGAGGGCGTCCTCACGGTCGACCCCGAACCCGCCCTGTACGTCTACGAACAGCGGCACGCGGACGGCATGCTCCAGCGCGGCCTGATCGGCGCCCTGCGCGTCTCCGAGCCGTCGGAGGGAGTCGTCCTCCCCCACGAGGACGTCATACCGCCCGTGGTGGCGGAACGCGCGGCCCTCATGCGCGCCACATACGCCAACCTCGAACCGCTCCTCCTCACCTACCGGGGCAACGGCACCGCGGCGGAGATCGTGGACCGCACCGCCGAGGGCACCCCGCTCCTCGCCACCACCACCGAGGACGGCTACGGCCACCGCCTCTGGGCGATCACCGACCCCGCCGACCTGACCCGCGTCCAGGCGGACCTGGCCCACCACCAGGCCCTGATCGCCGACGGCCACCACCGCTGGGCCACCTACCTCCGGCTCCGCGCCGAACACCCCTCCCCCAGCCCCTGGGACCACGGTCTGGTCCTCCTGGTCGACACGGCCCGTTACCCCCTGCGGGTCCGCGCCATCCACCGTCTCCTGCACGGCCTGCCGGTGGCAGAGGCCCTCGCCGCGGTCGACGGCGCCTTCCGCGTCCGGCACCTGTCGGTCCCCCTCCCCGAGGCCCTGGAGGCTCTGGCGGACGCGGCCTGCGACGGCAACGCGTTCCTGCTGGCCGGCGACGGCGCCTTCCACCTCCTCGACCGCCCGGACCAGGCGCTCCTCGACCGTACGGTCCCCACGGACCGTCCGCCGGCCTGGCGCACCCTGGACGCCACGGTCCTGCACGCCACGCTCCTCGGCCATGTGTGGCACATCCCCGAGGACGACCCCACCCGCATCGCCTACATCCACGACACGGCCGCCACCGTGCGTAAGGCCGAACGCAGCGGCGCCACGGCGGTCCTCCTGCATCCCGTCCGCGAGGAGGTCGTCCGCGACCTCGCCCGCCAGGGCGTCACGATGCCCCGCAAGTCCACGTCCTTCGGTCCCAAACCGGCCTCCGGCCTGGTCCTGCGCGCCCTCGACCTCTGAACGCGGGAACCTGAGAACGCAAGAAGGGGCGGGCCCCGGCTTCCGCCCGGACCCGCCCCTTGTCTGCTGCCGACGTCAGTCCTCGACGTCGTCCTTGTCGTCGTCCTCCTGGTCGCCCTGGTCGCCCTGGTCGTCGCCCTGGTCGTCCTGGTCGTCGTTCGCCGACTCGGCGTCGGTCTCGTCCAGCGCGTCGACGAACTCCACCCCCTCCAGTTCGGCGAGCCGGTCGGAGGCGTCCGTGCTGCCGTCCCGGTCGGCCTCGACGGCCTTCGCGAACCACTCCCGCGCCTCGCCCTCACGCCCGGCGGCCAGCAGCGCGTCGGCGTAGGCGTACCGCAGCCGCGCGGTCCACGGCTGTACGGAGTTGGAGGCCAGCTCGGGGCTCTGCAGCGTCACGATGGCCGCGTCCAGCTGGTCCATGTCACGCCGGGCTCCCGCGGCGACGAGCCGCATCTCCACCTGGCCGGCCTTGTCGAGCTTGTGCACCTCGGGAGCACCGGCCATGTCCAGCGCCTTCTCCGGCCGCCCGAGCCCACGCTCGCAGTCGGCCATGACGGGCCACAGCTCCACCGAGCCGGTCATCCGCCGCGCCGCCCGGAACTCGGCCAGCGCCTCGGAGTACTTCTGGGTCGCGTAGGCGGCGAACCCGGCGGCCTCGCGTACGGCAGCGACCCGCGATGCCAGCCGCAGCGCCACCCTGCTGTATCCGTAGGCACCCTCGGGGTCCTCGTCGATCAGCCGCGCGACCATCACCAGGTTCTTCGCGACGTCTTCGGCGAGCGTCTTGGGCAGGCTCTGCAGCTCCTGCCGTACGTCCTTGTCGATCTCCTCGCCGGTGACGTCCTCCGGGATCGGCAGCCGCTTGATCGGCTCCCGGTCCCGGTCCCGCTCGTCACGGAACCGGCCACCACCGCGCCGGTCGTCGCCGCGGTACCCGCCACGGTCGTCACGCCGGTCGTCACGCCGGTCGTCCCCGCGGAACCCACCGGGCCGCCCGCCCCGGTCGTCACGACGGAACCCGCCCCGACCACCACGGTCGTCCCGTCGGTCGTCGCGGCGGAACGCCGGCCGGTCTCCGCGGTCGTCCCGGCGGAAGCCGCCGCGGTCCCCACGGTCCCGGTCGTCCCGACGCGGCCCGCGGTCGTCACGCTGGAAGGCAGGACGGGGACCACGATCGCCCTCACGACGGTCGTCGCGCCGACCGTGCCCACCACGGTTGTCGTCACGACGGAACCCGCCACGGTCATCGCCCGGCCGGTCGTCCCGACGGAAGGGAGGCCGGTCGTCCCGACGGTCGTCGCGACGGAAGGGAGGCCGGTGGTCACCGCGGTCGTCACGGCGGTCGTCACGGCGGTCGTCGCGACGGAAGGGAGGTCGTTGGTCGCCGCGGTCGTCACGCCGATCGTCCCGCCGGAACCCGCGGTCGTCGCCGCGGTATCCACCACGGTCGTCGCCTCGCCGGTCGTCACGCCGGTCGTCACGGCGGAACCCGCCGCGGTTGTCATCCCGCCGGAAGGCCGGGCGGTCGCCCCGGTCGTCCCGCCGGTCGTCACGCCGGAATCCACCGCGGTCACCGCGGTCACGATCGTCACGTCGGTCGTCCCGACGGTCATCGCGCCGGCCGTAACCACCGCCACCGCCACCACGGTTGTCATCGCGGCGGAACGCCGGCCGGTCTCCGCGGTCGTCCCGGCGGAAGCCGCCGCGGTCCCCACGGTCCCGGTCGTCCCGACGCGGCCCGCGGTCGTCACGCGGGCGGTCGTCACGCTGGAAGGCAGGACGGGGACCACGATCGCCCTCACCACGGTCGTCGCGCCGACCGTGCCCACCACGGTTGTCGTCACGACGGAACCCGCCACGGTCATCGCCTCGCCGGTCGTCCCGACGGTCGTCACGGCGGCCGTAACCACCGCCACCGCCACCACGGTTGTCATCGCGACGGAACGCCGGCCGGTCTCCGCGATCGCGGTCCCCGCGGTATCCGCCGCGATCGCCGCGGTCCCCACTGTCCCGTCGCCGCTGGTCGCGCTCCGGTCGGTCGTCGGGAGAGTTGGTGGACATCGGTGACTCCTGTCTTCGGTACACAAGCATTGTAAAAACGAAAGGACCCCTGGTCCCAGCTGAACGCTGGGACCAGGGGTCCTTCCAAAGATTGTTCGGCGGTGTCCTACTCTCCCACAGGGTCCCCCCTGCAGTACCATCGGCGCTGTAAGGCTTAGCTTCCGGGTTCGAAATGTAACCGGGCGTTTCCCTCACGCTATGACCACCGAAACCCTAATGGTTTCGAGCGAACAAGCACACTTTTCTGTTATGCGTTCTGCTCTAAGCCGGCAACGGTCGTTGCCTCAGAACTAACACAGTGGACGCGAGCAACTGAGGACAAGCCCTCGGCCTATTAGTACCGGTCACCTCCACACGTTACCGTGCTTCC